>NZ_LMFK01000033.1:0-19292 GCF_001426785.1 Ensifer sp. Root142 | reverse complement strand
CGTGCACTGCAAGACCTGCGACATCAAGGACCCGAACCAGAACATCAACTGGGTGCCGCCGCAGGGCGGCGAGGGACCGGTCTATCCCAACATGTGAGGGCGGGTTTTCGCGCGACCGCGCAAAAGGAAACATTTGGAGGCGTCGAGCTCTGGCTCGGCGCCTCTTTCATTTCAAGCACACGACCGGACCCGTGTGCGGCGCGCTTTTCTCGGCGCAACGTCATCCTGCTCAGCGGTGAGCCCACATCTCCGGCGCCCCGACAAATGCGGGAGCATTGGGAAAGGCAATCGTTGACGCAAATGGGAAAGTCCTTGCCGGAAAGACCCTATAGCCTTGAGGGTGCCGTTGTCGCGCCAAGCGCGCCGACGGACCTGCAGGCCGTTCGGTCCCTGTTGTTCTTGAGTAGGGCCCAAGCCTGTTGACACGCGACCGATCACTGCGGTGAGATCGGTCGTCCGACGGGACGTACCGCCAGAACAGAGGGAACAGAAATGAACAAGCTTCTAGCAACGACTTGCCTGGCCGCCGGCCTTCTTGGCCTTGCCGGCACGGCCTCGGCGGCCGAATGCGGCGACGTGACGATCGCCAACATGAACTGGCAAAGCGCCGAGGTTCTGGCGAATGTCGACAAGATCATTCTGACGGAAGGCTATGGCTGCAACGCCGAGCTCGTCGTCGGCGATACCGTGCCGACGATCACCTCGATGATCGAAAAGGGCCAGCCCGATATTGCGCCGGAAGGCTGGGTGGACCTTCTGCCCGACGTCGTCAATCGCGGCCTTGAAGAAGGCAAGCTGGTCGGCGCCGCCGTCGCGCTTTCCGACGGCGCCGTCCAGGGTTGGTGGGTGCCGAAATATATCGTCGACGCCAATCCCGACATCAAGACGATCGACGATGTGCTGAAGCACAAGGAACTGTTCCCGGATCCGGAAGATGCCAGCAAGGGCGCCGTCTTCAACGGCCCGCAGGGTTGGGGCGGCACGGTTGTTACGACCCAGCTCTACAAGGCTTATGGCGGCGAGGCAGCCGGCTTCACGCTTGTTGATACCGGCTCGGCCGCCGGCCTCGATGGCTCGATTGCCAAGGCCTATGAACGCAAGCAGGGATGGGTCGGCTACTACTGGGCGCCGACGGCACTTCTCGGCAAATACGAGATGGTGAAGCTCGGCCACGGCGTCGAGGCGGATGCAGCGGAGTGGAAGCGGTGCAACACGGTTGCCGATTGCCCGGACCCGAAGAAGAACGACTGGCCGAAGGACAAGGTCCAGACGCTCCTGACCAAGACGTTCGCCGATCGCGCCGGCCCGGCTTTGGACTACCTGAACAAGCGTGCCTGGACCAACGACACCGTCAACAAGCTGATGGCCTGGATGACCGACAACCAGGCCAGCGGCGAGGAAGGTGCAAAGCACTTCCTCCAGGAAAACCCTGACATCTGGACCACCTGGGTCTCGTCTGATGTCGCGGAGAAGGTGAAGTCGGCGCTTTGATGGCCATCGACTGACGCAATTGGGCGGCGCACCGTTCAGTGCGCCGCCTGCTAAAGCATTTCCTGGAAAAGTGCGAAGCGATTTTCCGCAAGGAAATTTGTGAAAACAAGGAGATAGAGCGTTTCCGAATCTCCGCTTGATCCGGAAACGCTCTAGGTGATTGTCGGCGGACAAAAACAAACAAACGGGGCCGCCGTCGGGGAGCAGTGAAGGGCAATTTGATGGAATGGCTGACCCAGTTTCCGCATATGGATGACGACCGCCTGCGGGCGTTGAAAAAGGCGATCGACGAGGGTTTTCGCACCTTCACGCGCGCTTATGGCGACGGTATCGAAGCGTTCTTCGAGCCGTTGCAATTCTTTCTGATCCAGTCGGAGCGCTTCATGACGCGCACGCCCTGGCCGATCATCATCCTGCTGATCGCGGTTCTCGCCTGGTTTGCGAGCCGGAACTGGAAGATCGTCGCCGGCTGTATCGGCACGCTGTTGCTCATCGGCTATTTCGACATGTGGGACGATACGATGAAGACGATCTCGATGATCTTCGTCTGTACCGTGCTGTCGATCGCCATCGGCATACCGCTCGGCATCGTCATGTCGCGCTCGGACCGAGTCCAGAATGTCGTCAATCCGATTCTCGACGTGATGCAGACCATGCCGAGCTTCGTCTATCTGATTCCGGTGGTCATGCTGCTCGGGATCGGCAAGGTTCCGGGGCTGATTGCGGTGGTGATCTACGCCATCCCGCCGATGATCAGGCTCACCAACCTCGGCATCCGCCTCGTCGACAAGGATGTGCTGGAGGCGGCAGACGCCTTCGGCTCCTCGGGCTGGCAGAAACTGAAGAATGTGCAGATGCCCTTGGCGCTACCGACGATCATGGCCGGCATTAACCAGACGATCATGATGGCGCTGGCCATGGTGGTCATCGCCTCGATGATCGGGGTTCAAGGGCTCGGGCAGCCGGTGCTGAAGGCGATCGCCAACCAGTACTTCACGCTCGGCATCTTCAACGGCCTGGCCATCGTCGGCATCGCCATCATCTTCGACCGCGTCAGCCAGGCCTATGGCCACCGGCTGCAGAAGCATCGCGAGATCGTTCACGGCTGAAAATGACGGTACCAAGCAACAGAGTGGCCCGGAAGCTTTCGCTTCCGGGCCATTTTCCGTTCTGATCCTTCACGCCTTGCGCGGTGAAAGGATGCCGGTCGAGAGCGCCACGCCGACCGCCGTGACAATGGCGGCGACAATTTCGAACGGGCCGATCTGTTCACCGAGAAGAATTGCGCCGCCGAACATTGCCAGTACCGGGGTCAGCGCGGTGAAGGCGGCGGCCTGAGTTCCGCCGAGGCTGCGAACGGCCACGCCATAGGCGACCATCGCGACGAGGCCCGAGAGCAGGCCCTGGCTGGTGATTTGCAGCGCGATCTCCTTCAGCGGAACGCTTGCAAGCGTGCTGCCGAAGATGCCGGCAAGCAGCAGGTGGATAAGAAAAGACCAGACGGCGATCAGTGCACTGCCTTCGAGCGGGCTGAGGCCGGAGCGCCGGAAGGCGTGGGTATAGATCGCCCAGAGCGTGGCTGCCGCCGGAAGGAGGGCGTAGCCGGTCCAGCCGGTGCCAGTGGTGCCGGCAAGGCTGCGGGCGAGCAGAAGGGCAACGCCCGCAACGATGGCGGCAAAGCCGACGATGCGCATCCGGTCTGGACGCTCTCCGAAGAGGGTGATGCCGATCAGCGCCGTCGCCAGCGGCATCGAGCCCCCGAGCAGCACGCCGACCGAAGAGGCGGGCGTCGCATGGATGGCGAAGGCCGCGACCTGAAAGAACAGCGCGCCGGAACCAGCCACCATCAGGAGAAGCAGGAGCAGCGGAAGCTTGCGCGGCAGGAGCCCGATCTTGAGCCAAACCGGTGCAAGAACCAGCGCAGGAACGCCGTAGCGGATGAGGCCGAGATCGATTGTGCCGAGTGCGGTGCCGGCGGTATGCCGTGTCGCAAGAATCCACCCCGCCCAGATCAGGACGGTGACGAAGGCGCCGGCATAGCCGGCGGCGACAGGCGTGGCGTTGCCGCGATCGAGTGTGAGCGCAACCATCTGATTTTCCTTCCCGATTTAAATGCCCACAATCGCTTGGGCCTGGGAAGAAGATTACTGCCTGGGGGCGGGGCATGTCCTTGCGATTTATGCTTCAAATGGCCTATGGTGCGCAATCATATGCCAATACGGCCTCACTGGATTATCAACTATGCCAAGTCTAGATAAATTCGATCTCGCGATTCTCAAGATCTTACAGGGGGACGCGCGGGCAACGAACGTGGAGATTGCCGAACGTGTCAATCTGTCGCCGTCGCCATGCCTGCGGCGCATCCGCAATCTGGAGAAATCGGGGATCCTGCGCGGTTATCGGGCCGACATCGATCGCAAGGAAGTCGGGCTCGGCCTGACCGTTTTCGTGGAAATCAAGGTCGGCCAGCACAGCCGCGAGAATGCCCAGCGTCAGCAAGAGGCGCTGCTTGCCATTCCCGAAGTTGTCTCCTGCTTCCTGATCTCCGGAAATGCCGATTTTCTTGCTGAGGTCGTCGTCGAAGATCTCTCCGCCTATGAGACGCTGCTGACGGAGACATTGCTGGCCATGCCCGGCGTGACTGACATCCGTTCCAACTTCGCCATCCGCTCGATCAAGACAGGTGGTCCGCTCAAGCTGCCGGAGTGACGCCGAAGCAGGTCGGCGACGTTGCCGCCCTGCAGACAAAGGTGGGCAGCGACGGTGAATTCGAGCGCCCGCCGACGCGGGTTCAAGGTTAAGTTTTGGTAAGGCTCTGGAAACGGCGCCGATTGCGATTATCTCATCGCAGTGGACGCCCGTGTGCCACGGCAATGGAGCCTGTAAGCCTTTCATGAAAATCAAAGCTATCTTCAATCGGGATGGTGGGACCTTCCGAACGACGGACATGGCGGCCTATGGCAACAGGGTTGAGGCGGTCTTTCGCGATGCGGGTCACCAGATCGAGATCGCGACCGTCTCGGGCGCCGAGATGCAGGAGACCCTGGAAAAGACCTGCCGGCGCGACGATCTCGACGCAATCGTGGCGGGTGGCGGCGACGGTACGATTTCGGCAGCCGCGGGCGTTGCCTGGAAAACCGGCATGCCGCTTGGGGTCGTTCCTGCGGGGACGATGAACCTTTTTGCGCGCACGCTGAAATTGCCGCTCGATATCTGGAAGGTGCCGGAAGTTCTGGCGCAGGGCACGATCATCGACGGCGATATCGGCAGCGCCGATGGCCGAGCCTTCGTCCACCAGTTCTCGATGGGTCTGCATGCTCGCATGGTGCGCTACCGCGAATCGTTCAGTTTTCGATCGCGCCTGGGCAAGATCACGGCGAGCACACGCGCTGCGGTCGGGGTCATTCTCAATCCGCCGGATTTCGAGATCGAGTTCGACGTGGATGGTCACCATGAAAGCCGGCACGTTTCGGCTGTGTCCGTGTCGAACAACCCGTTCGGGCGCGATACGCTGATGTATGCTGATGACGTGACCGCCGGCCATCTCGGCTTCTACACGGCACCGCCGTTGAGCCCGCCCGGCGTTGCCAAGCTTGCGCTCGACGTGCTGCGCGGCAAGTTCCGCGACAATCCGGTTATTACCGAGATGAGCGGCCATGCTTTGGACCTGCATTTCCCCAAGGTCGACCGGAAGATCAACTGCGTTATCGATGGCGAACTTCTGCCAATGGGCCGCGACGTCGCGTTGAGGATCCATCCCGGCGAACTCAAACTGCTCGTCGGCGCCGACCGGTCTAGTTCGTGACCCCGGGTCAGTCCCTGACCCAGAGGTAGCCGAAAGTGTACCGGTCTTCAGCCTTGCCGTGCAGGTAGGGCAGGGACAGAACCTGTGGCGTTGCCGACGTCGTCGAAAATCCACGCGTTTTCATGGCGTTTGCCAGCGCCTCGGGCAGGATTGGCTCCGCCTTGCCGTCATCGCTCCAGACGACGAGCAGCGGCAACGATGCGCTGGCCGTCCCTGCGTCAAGATAGCCGGGGGTGAGCACGGGAGCATCGTGAAGGTGCGTGCGAAGGTTGCCACCGATCAACCTGTCTTTCGCAAGGATCAGGGCCGGTTCGCGACCCCCGAGCTTAACGACCGCTTCGGCCAGCGTGGCGTAGGGAATGCTCAATCGCGAATATTTGCCGAAGAGCGGCCGCACGATTGCGCGGGCGGAAACCACCATCAGCGTAGTGAGCACGATGAAGGCCACGAGCCACAGGAACGGTCGAAGTTTAAACGCGGCATCGACGCCAGCCGCTTCGACCTTGAGGCAGAGATAGAGCGGCAGGAGAATCAGGAAGAGCACGAGCCACTTTTCCCGGATATGCGTGGCTCCGACCCCCAGAACAATCAATAGGACTGCCACGAGGCAGATTGCAAGCATACGGCCGACAACGCGAGTCCATTGGCTTTGCGCCGACCAAATCGCAGGAATGCTCTTGCGGAATATGAGTCCGAACACGATCAGCGGCACGATACCGCCGCGGATCGTGGCGGCAATGAGCGAAACCACGCCGCCGAACGCCTGTGCGAGGCGGCCTTCGGAATGGGCCTCGCGCATCTCAAGAAAGGTGTTGTTTGAGGCGGAGCCGAGGTTTTCGAGGATCCACCAGCCATGCGGCAAAGCGATCAGTGCCGCAACCAACAGCGAGACCAGGATACGCCAGTCGAAAAGGCGCTCGCGTAGCTTGGGTTCCGGCAGAATGGCAAGGACGGCAGCGGCGGGTACAAGCGCAAAATTGTACTTGGAGATGAAGCCGATGCCGACAGCAAGGCCGGTCAGCAGATAGGCCGCGAGACTCGGCCGGACCAATGTCCGCAGGAAGCCGTAGAGAAACAGTGATACGGCGAACAGTGCCGCGACCGTATGGGAAAGGTCACGCTGCGCAAGTAGGAAAATCGGCGGCAGTGTCAGCACGCCGAGCATGGCAATCAGCGCCAGGCGCTTTTCTGCAAGGACTTCGCGCGCGGCGAAGCCATAGAAGAGACAGCAAAGAAACAGAAGCAGGTTCTTGAGCACCGTCATCGTCGCGAGAGACGGTCCGAAAACGGATGCAAGCCCGTATTGCAGCCAGTTGTAGAAGGGCGGTTGCGCGCCGTAACCGAGCCGCAGGAACTGCGACACGAATGCCTGCTCCGCCTCGTCGATTTCGAGCGAATTCGAAACGGCGAGACGCAGGCTGATGCAGAGCAGGAAATAGCCGGCGAGTAGGGCGGTGACGAGGTTGGGTCGCCGCTCGACGAACTCAAACATTCGTTTGATCCCGTACAAAGACCTCACGCACGATATAGCTGGTGGTTTCGTCGTCGCGGAAATAGGCACGCGCCATCATCTCGGCGAGAATGCCTGTTGTCACGAGTTGCACCGACGACAGAAACAGCATCACGCCAACGATCAGCATCGGGCGGGTGCCGATGTCGTTGCCGAGAAGGAACTTGTCGAAGGCAAGATAGAGCAGGATGAGGACGCTCGCCGCCCCGGCTGCAAGCCCGATCGAGCCGAAGAAGTGGCCCGGGCGCGCCTTGTAGCGCATGAAGAACAGAACCGAAAGCAGATCGAGGATCACGCGGAAGGTGCGCGAGATACCGTATTTCGAGTGGCCATGCTGGCGCGCGTGGTGGGTCACCGGCATTTCGCCGATGCGGCTGCTGGGTACGACCCCTGCGACCCAGGCGGGGATGAAGCGATGCATCTCGCCCATCAGCTTGACCTGCTTGATGATCGAGGCGCGGTAAACCTTCAGGCTGCAACCATAGTCGTGCAGCCGGACGCCGGTGATCTTGCCGATTAGCCGGTTGGCGCACCAGGACGGGATTTTTCTGAGCAACAGCCCATCTTGACGATTCTTGCGCCAGCCGACGAGCAGGTCGAGTTGCCGCTCCTCGATTGCTTTGACCATAGCGGGAATATCGACCGGGTCGTTCTGCAGATCACCGTCGAGTGTGGCGATCAACCGGCCGGACGCCGCGTCGATGCCGGATTGCATGGCGGCGGTCTGCCCGAAGTTCTTCTGCAGTTCGATGATTTTCAGCTGAAGATCGGGGCGACAGAGCGCCTTCCTTGCATTGGTGAGCGTGCGATCGGTGCTGCCGTCATCGACCAGGATCAGCTCCCAAGGGGCTGAAAAATTCACCATGGCGTCACTGACGCGCGTGATGAGCGGCTCAATGCTGTCCTCTTCGTTGAAGACTGGGATGACGACGGATAGCTCGATGGGCAGCATGGGATCGCTCGTGCATTCGGCGCGCCTTGCACGAGCCGGAAGAATAGGGGTGCGCTTACATAATCATTTTCTTGCACAGTTATCGGTGATAACCAACGTGCAAAGTTGTGTTTCAACACGGGAAATCGGCGTCTGATGAATTCTGGCTGCGAGTTCGAGCGGCGATCGTGGCTGGCGCGCAACCGTGTGACGCTGATATCGGCCGCGGCGATTGTCGCCTATGCGGTTTTTGTCCAGTGGATCTGGGGCTGGCGAACGCTGCTCGATCAATGGACGAAAATCGGCGTCGGTTCCGGGCTCGCGGCCCTGATACTTCTTGTCGCCACCTATTTCATTCGCTGCTATCGCATCTATGATTATTTCCCGGCGGAAACGTCAGGCCGGTTTCTGGCGCTGTTTCGCGTCACCCAAGTCCACAATCTCCTGAACATCATGTTGCCTTTTCGCGCCGGAGAGACGAGCTTTCCACTGTTGATGCGGTCGGAATTCTCCATCCCGCTGGCGCGGGGGACCGCGGCACTTCTGGTCATGCGGCTGCTCGACCTGCATGCCCTGTTGACGGTCGCCGCAGTCGGCCTGGTTTTTGGCCGCGGATCAGGCGTCGCCTGGGCGCTCTGGATCGCGGCGCTGGTCGCGCCACTTCCGTTCTTTCTGTTGAAGGATCGCGTTGTCGCCCTGGCGCGGCGGTTGCTGCCGGCAAGACTGGAATCGATCGTCGAAGAGCTGGATACAGGTCTGCCCGGCACGACAAAGGCATTCCTCAGGGCCTGGGCGATGACCATTCTGAATTGGGCGGTCAAGGTGGTGGTTCTCGCCTGGGTTCTGGCGATCATGGGTGTCGCGCCGCTTGCTGCCTGTTTTGGCGGGGCTCTTGGCGGCGAACTCTCCTCCGTCTTGCCGATGCACGCGCCGGCGGGCGTCGGCACTTATCCCGCAGCGATCGCCGCCGGCGCCGTTTCTTTCGGAGCAGGGGCGGACCGCGCAGCGCTGGAGCAATTGGCCGGCGCCGGCGTCAACGCGCATCTGCTGATCATCGTGTCCGCTGTCGCGGGCACGATGCTGTCGATGCTTCTGCAGAGAAAGCCGTAGGCGCCGTCACGGTTACTGGAACGACGTCTCGTAGAAGCTTCTGAGCTTGCGGGAGTGCAGCTTCTCAGGCGGCATCGCCGCAAGTTTCTGCAAAGCGAGGATCCCGATCTTCAGATGCTGGCTGACCTGTGTCCGGTAGAAGGCTGTTGCCATGCCCGGAAGCTTCAACTCGCCGTGAAGCGGCTTGTCTGAAACGCAAAGCAGCGTGCCGTAGGGCACGCGGAAGCGGAAGCCGTTGGCCGCGATCGTCGCCGATTCCATGTCGAGTGCGATCGCGCGCGCCTGCGACAGGCGCTTGACCGGTCCGCGCTGGTCGCGCAGTTCCCAGTTGCGGTTGTCGATGGTGGCAACGGTGCCGGTGCGCATGATCTGCTTGAGATCATAGTCGCGGTAGCCGGTGACCTCCGCCACGGCGTCCTGCAACGCCACCTGCACTTCGGCAAGTGCCGGCAGGGGGATCCAGACCGGCAGGTCGTCGTCCAGCACATGGTCTTCGCGCATATAGGCATGGGCAAGAACATAGTCGCCGAGGCGCTGGCTGTTCCTGAGCCCGGCGCAGTGCCCGAGCATCAGCCAGACATGCGGGCGCAGCACGGCGATATGGTCGGTGATCGTCTTGGCGTTCGATGGGCCAACGCCGATATTGACCATGGTGATGCCGCCGTGGCCCTTCTTCTTCAGGTGGTAGGCGGGCATCTGCGGCAGGCGGGCGAGCGTATAGTCCGTTTCCGGCTTGTCGGAACCGGCAGGCGTGATGATGTTGCCGGGCTCGACGAAGGCCGTGTAGCCGTTGCCGCCCTCCGCCATCTGCTGGCGCGCCCAGGCGCAGAACTCGTCGATGTAGAACTGATAGTTGGTGAACAGTACGAAGTTCTGGAAATGCGTCGCACTCGTGGCCGTGTAGTGGCTGAGGCGGGCAAGCGAATAGTCGATGCGCTGCGCGGTGAACGGTGCAAGCGGGGAGGGTTCGCCCGGGCCAGGTTCGTAGGAGCCGTTGGCGATCTCGTCGTCGGTCGTCGTCAGATCAGGTGCGTCGAACAGGTCGCGTAGCGGAATATCGATGGCTTCGCCCGCCGACGCTTCGACGTGGGCGCCTTCGCCGAAGGCGAAATGCAGCGGGACCGGGGTGGAGGATTCGGACACGGTAATGCCGAGGCCGTGATTACGCATCAGGTGCCCCAACTGTTCCTTCAGATAGTGCCGAAACAGTTTTGGTCGCGTGATCGTCGTGGTGTAGACGCCCGGTGCGCTGACATAACCGTAGGACAGGCGGGAATCGACATGGCCGAAGCTGCTGGTCTCGATGCTGACCTGCGGGTAGCAGGCGCGGTAGCGCGTCAGGGTCACGCCGTTCTTGCCCAGCCCCTCGAAAGCCTCTGTGAGGAACCGGGTATTGCGATCGTAGAGCGCCTCCAGGCAATCGACTGCCGCCGCCGGATCATCGAAGAACTGCGGCTCGAACGGATCGGGTGTGGAGACGGAAAGGACGGAGTGTGAAGAGATTCGCTTGTTCATGTCGCATTATAGGCTGAGGCCTCTGACAAGCAAACGACAAGATGCTGGCATGCACAACCGCGTCTGGCAGAACAACTTTACAGCGTTGCGCGTCAGATATGACGCGCAAAGGACGCTGTAACGCTTTAAACTCTCTGCATAAATGCCTTTAAGGCATTATGCAGAAGCGGTCTTAGCGTGGTCCAGCAAGGATGAGGGCGCTGCCTATGAGCGCGACGACCATTCCGGTCAGATCCCAGCGATCGGGCCGCACGCCTTCGGCAAGCCACAGCCAGATGAGTGACGCGGCGATATAGACCCCGCCGTAGGCCGCATAGGCTCGGCCGGCTGCCGAGCTGTCGATCAGTGTCAGCAGCCAGGCAAACAGTGCCAGCGACGCCATGCCCGGGATCAGCCACCAGATCGGCTTGTCGAGTTTCAGCCAGGCCCAGAAGGCGAAACATCCTGCGATCTCGGCAAGGGCGGCAAGGGAATAGACGGCATAGGCTGGCATCGATAGCAGATCCTTTCAGCCGTGAAAGGACAGGAAGGCGCTCGGCGATGCAAGAGAGACAGGCAAATTAAAAGGCGCCGGTGGCGCCTTCGGTCAGCTCATGGATTGACGCTGCAGCGTCACGAAGAGAACGAGGCCGGCGCCCTGCTTGCCGATGCCGAGGCCATTGGCCTTGCTATAGGCGAGCGCCCCAACCGGCGCCATCAGCAGGCTGGCAAGTGCAAGAACACGCAGCGAGAGAAAGGCGGATGTGGAAAGGGCGGCCAGCATGTCGGTTTCTCCCTTAGAGCTTGGCTTGGCAGTATTGCGCTGTATGCGCTGTGCAATCCGTCAGCGAGCCGAGATAAGTGTTGCTGCGGCGACGTTCGGTATCTGCGCTGACTGCGGCCGCGAGGGTCATCGCAAAAACAACCATAAGAAGGCTGATAATAGTGAGGCGCCGAGCAAGAATGTCCATGGTTCTGTCCGTTGGTCTGGAGGCGGTTCAAATCGATTGAGCGTGTTTTCGCACAACCAAACTGAACTCTTGCTGATACGGTCGTTCATCTGGCGTTCATCTTGCGATTGAAATAGCCGCCGTTCTCGCGGGGCAGGGCGCGCGCCCAAGCCAACGATGCGGCAGATGGGCGGTCTTTGGCAGGCGGCTGGATGCGCCTGACATTTCAAAAACAAAACCCACCGAAAATATCGGCGGGTTTGTCAACGCTCTGGGAGCGACCCCGATGGCCACCCTTTTGTATCGATCTTAAAGCGCGTCGCGATCTCGCGATTTAAGTTCTTGTTTTACGCATGCCGTTATCGCAAACGCGCGGCACACTTTTGCGCGACATGCTCTAGCTAGAGGCGCGACCAGGTCTGCGATTTGCAGAGAATCTTGAGCACGCAGCCCTTCATCTTCAGCGAGTTGCCGCTGACTGCACCCGAGCCGCTATAGGTCTTGTCGGTTTCGGGATCGGTGATCTCTCCGGAATAGCTGCCATCCGTGCCGGACAGGTTGCCGATCCGCTTGCCGGCGTGTTTGCCAGTCTTCAGCGTGACGCAGAAAGCGCCGCCGCAAGGGGCAATCTCGGCCGTAGCGCCGGTTGCGGTCTTCCAGTTGCCGACGATCGGTTCGGCGGCAACGGCCGTTCCGACGACGCCAAGAGCGAGAGCCGCGGTCATGAACAGGGTACGGTACATTCATTCCTCCAGATAGAAGTTGCCGGCGCGGTCCGCTTCGCCGGCATCTCTGCAGATATCCTCGTTTGAAAGGCAGTCTCCTCACCGCCGCGCGCACGATAGCTTACGCGTACGTAAAGGTAAACTGGCTTGAACAAGGCCGTTTATGCTTTTTCTTTGCCGGGTTCAGGCGGAGAAAAATCGAGGAAGGACGGCGTTGGCAGGCCGGGTGCTTGTTTCGTGGTTACCGTTTGGTTGAAATCGGCAGTTGAATATTTCGTAAATTTTTATTCGAATGCGCCGGATTTCCGGCCTTTCGATGTTTAACAAAAACTCAAGTTTACCAAGTGTTTGGACTTTGTTTGTCGCAAATTAATCATGCATTTTAAGCGCGTATTGAAGGCCGTGCTGCATAGTAAGACCCATAAGACGAGCGGAGAAATTCACCCCGCCAAATGACCGAAGACGACGCTGCAAAAGATGGCGCGGTTCGGAAAGGCCCACAAAGAGGCGCGGTCGAACAGGGACCAAAAACGAATGCTGATCTGGAGCATGGTCCGCCTCCAAAGGGCGGGCCGCTTCGGAAAACCAACCAGGCAAAACAGGGACAAGACAATGGCACGCTTTGATATGCAGGTTGCTTCGAATACCGCGATGGGTGGTGAAAACCAGGCGGACGTGTTCTGCGAAATGGGTCTGGCCTATGCGACCGGCCGCGGTCGGCCGGTCGATCTGGTGGCCGCCCACAAATGGCTGAACATTGCCGCGATCAAGGGCTGCGACCGCGCCGTTGATCTGCGCGCTGACCTCTCGATGACCATGAGCAAATCCGACCTCGCAGCCGCGCTTCGTGCCGCCCGCGAATGGATGACCGTTCACTGAACGACAAGGCGGGAGCAAGCTCCCGTCCAGCGGCGCCCGCCAGCGCGCAGGCGCCGGAGATGAAGGCCTATTGGCCGCCTGCCAGTTTGGCCAGAACCTGCGGCAGGGCAGCTTCAAGCAGATCCATCTCCGCTTCCGGCCCGGTGCTGACGCGAATGCAGCGATTGAGCGGGGCTACGCCGGGCATGCGGATGAAGATGCCGTGGTCGCTCATCAGTGTATCGACGATCGCACGCGCATAGACCGCGTCCCGTCCACAATCGATCGCAACGAAATTGGTCGCAGAAACGAGCGGCGACAATCCGTTGCGCCTGGCGATCTCTGCGATGCGTTCGCGCGAATGCGCGATCCTTGCCGTTACCGAGTTCAGATAATCCTGATCCGCAAGCGCCGCCACCGCCGCCGCCACGCCGATCCGGTTCATCCCGAAATGATTGCGGATCTTGTCGAATGCCTGGGCAGTCCCGGGCGTGGTGATGACGTAACCAACCCGTGACCCGGCAAGGCCATAGGCCTTGGAGAAGGTCCGAGTCCTCACGACATTTGGCATGTCGATCAAGCTGTTGATGGCGGGTAGGGCCCCAGCAGGAGCGGTTTCGCAATAGGCTTCGTCAAGAATGAAGAGCGTTGTTTCGGGCAAGGCCCTGGCGAACTCGACGATGCGCTCGGCGTCCCACCAGCTTCCCATCGGATTGTCAGGATTGGCGAAATAGACGAGCGGGGCGTTTTCCTTTTCGACGGCTGCAAGCAAGCCATCGAGGTCCTCGCGATCGCCGACATACGGCACCGTCACCAGCCGGCCCCCGTGACCGACGACGTGATAGTTGAAGGTCGGATAGGCACCGAGCGATGTGACGACCGGCATGCCGGGTTCGATGACGAGCCGCACGATCTGCCCGAGCAGGCCATCGATGCCTTCGCCGATCGCAATGTTGGCGGCAGGGACACCAAGCCGGGCAGCCAGCGCCTGCTTCAGATCATGGTTTTCCGGGTCCGCATATTTCCACGTTCCCGTTGCCGCCTCTCGCATCGCCTGCACGACGCTTTCAGCAGGTCCGAACCCGCTTTCGTTGGCGCCAATACGGGCCGCGATGGCGCGCCCGCGCTGGCGCTCAATGGCCTCAGGCCCGACGAAGGGAATGGTGGAGGGCAGGGATTGGATGAGCGGCGTGAAGCGAGAGAATGCGGACATGCTTTATATAAGGCCCCGTTCGAACAAAGTTCGCGGAACTTAACCCATGCTTCGGCAATGCGGAATCGCCTTGATGAGAAAGCCGTCGCGAATTGTTGCGTTTTGACGCCCGTTGCGCCGGCCGCAGAGGCATCAGCGGCGCTTGGGCGTTTTTGCGTTCTGGCCGGTAAAGAATTCCTGGCGGATGATCTCGCGCAGCAGGCTCTGTTCGATCGGCTTGATGAATTGCACGCCGACGCGATCGCCGTTGCGATAGACCTCGGCGCAGCCGATGCGGAGTGCTGTGCCGATGATATGGAGATAATAATGCTGCGGCAGGCCGATGGTGGTCTGCACGGCAAAGCTGGCGCCACCGCGGGAAATGTCGATCATCCGACAGGTCCTGACAGACACGCTGCCAAGGCCCGGCTGCACCGTCGTCAGGGTGGCGGCATGGCCGATGGAAAAGCGTTCGTAGCGACGCTCGTAGAACGGCGAGGGCACGCAGGAATACATCGTCTGCTGCATCTGTCATTCTCCGCCAACGCCGGATCGCGAAATGCGATCATTGCCAAACTCGGCCTTCGATCGTGGGCAACTCATTCGCCCACGCTTAATCCTCGCGTGAATGCCGAGGTAAGTCGAGTGCAGTTTCGGTTGAGAAGTTTGCAATCCCCTGAAGGAGTTCGATAAAAATCTAACATCGGTCATTTTCCGTGTACCGGAGCCGGCCACAATCAAAAGCCACCGCTTGAAAATTGCATGCGGATCAACCGGCTGATGAAATCGGGCGCCAGCAGCATGTTGAAGCGCACGCCGAGTTCCGCGCCGCTGCGGTGGACCTGGGAACAGCCGATCTCTTCCTTGAATCCGTCGATCTCGAGGAAGAAGTGTTTCGGCACGATCAGTGCGGCATTGAAATCGAGCATGGCGCCGGCGATCGAAATGTGACGCAGCAGGCATTGATATTTGGTCTTTGCCTTGAGGTGCTGGCCAATGATGAGAATCCGGCAGGGACGCTCAATAAAGTAGTGTTGATACGTCGTTGCCAGCTGTCCTGGCTTCGCTTCCGCGACGTGCATTTTCATCGACATGGCAAACTCCGAGAACGCATAGCCTTTCATTGGCGCAGGAAACGCATCAGGCTCGGCCGGAATCACCCGGAGCAAGCGATGCGGCGTCCGGGTTAAGATCGCCTGCTTGCTTCGACCTTGCGGCGGCGCAGACGACGAGCCACCTCAAAAAATATGGCGATCGGAGACATTGAAAGCCCCTGGCTCATACGTAATAGTTTCATTTGGGCATGATTGTGGGGCGTTGGCATCGTCCCGAAGTGCCGTCATTGGGGTTGTGCGCCTCCTCAATCCTGCTCCCGAGGAGTTGGTGGATAAGGGGTGACGCCGGAGGGAAGAGCATGTTTTCGGGGCATTCGTCGCGCTGGCGGTCGTTCGTCATTCTTTTGGTGGCGGTGTCGGCGTTTGCGCCGGCCGAGGTCTTGGCCGCAAAGCGCGTTGCCCTGTTGATCGGCAACGAAAAGTACGAAGCGACCTCGCAACTCAACAATCCCGCCAATGACGTCGAACTGATGAAGGCTTCGTTCGAGGAGGCCGGCTTCGATTCCGTCACCACCGTTCATGACCTCGGGCGCCAGGACATGGTCAAGGCGCTGCGCGATTTTGAAGATCTGGCGACGGGCGCCGACGTGGCGATCGTCTACTATTCCGGCCACGGCATGGAAATGAACGGCCAGAACTTCCTGCTGCCGACCGATGTGCAATTGAAGACGGACAAGGATATCGAGGACGAGGCGATTGGCCTTGATCGGGTTCAGCGCTCGCTCGAGGGCGCAACGAAGCTCAAGCTGGTGATACTCGACGCCTGTCGCAACAATCCGTTCGAGCAAAGCATGACGCGCTCGATCTCGACGCGCGCAGTTTCGCGGGGCCTGGCGCGTGTCGAGCCGGAATCGGCCGACCTGCTTGTCGCTTTCGCTTCCAAGGCCGGAACAGTGGCGCTTGATGGCGAGGGCAAGAACAGCCCGTTTGCCACCGCACTTGCCAAATATCTCACCGAGCCGGGTGTCGATGTGCGAATCGCCTTGGGCAAGGTCCGCGATGAGGTGGTTTCGGTCACAAACCGCGGTCAGGAGCCCTTTGTCTATGGGTCGCTTGGCGGTGCGCAGATCTTCCTGAATATAAAGGAAGTGAACATCAACATCACGAATAACGGCGAGCAGCTCTCGCCGAACAGCCAGTCGGCTGCCGCTGCCGACTGGCAGAACATCCGCGATCTCGCCGACAAAGACCTGATCGATGCCTTTCTCGCCAAGCATGGGTCCGATCCCGTCTACAAGATGTTGGCGGAGAAGAAGCTGAAGCTCCTGGCCGAGGCGGAGCAGATGTCGAGCGTGACCCCTGACGAGATCGCCTGGGATGCCCTCAAGCAATCGACCGATGCCGCCGCGCTGACGCGGTTCCTCGAGCGCTATCCCGACAGCAAGCATAAGGCAGAGGCCGAGCAGCAGATCGCCGCCCTCGAACCACAAAAGGGCCTCAACATCTCGCAGACCGGCAAGGACACGCAGGCTTCGCGCGACTGCTATCTGCTGGCAGGTGAACCTCAGTCGATGCCCGGCTTCGTTGGTGTGAATTTCTTGAAGCTTGATTCCGCCCGCGCACTGACGGCCTGCGCCCAGGCGGTCAACGAAAACCCGGATGACATGATGCTCGTCAATATGTTGGGCCGGGCACAGGATGCCGGACGCGACTATGTCGAGGCACGCCACAATTATCAAAAGGCCGCCGACGGCGGCAATATGTACGCGTTGACCAATCTGGCATGGTTCTCCGTTTACGGCACCGATGGCGCCGTCGATGTCGACCAGGGCCGCCGGATGTTCGAGCAAGCAGCCAAGGCCGGCAATGCCTATGGCCAGGCATCGCTCGGCTGGCTCTATCGCGAGGGCTATGGCGGCATCGCCCAGGATTATGATGAAGCGGCCAGATGGTACCAACTGGCCGCCAACCAGGGTTACGCCAACGCGATGGCGACGGTGGCCTGGTTCTACAGAGAGGGCCTCGGCCTGCCCAAGGACCTGACGCAGTCGCTGTCGTGGTACAAGAAGGCCGCCGAAGGTGGCGACGTCAACGCGATGTCGTCGCTCGGTTGGGCCTACCAGAACGGGCTCGGCACCGAGCAGAACTATGTCGAAGCCAAGACCTGGTATGAAAAGGCGGCCAATGTCGGGGATTCCTATTCCATGGCATTGCTCGGCTGGTTCTACGATATCGGCACCGGCGTCACCCAGGACTATGCTCAGGCCCGCACCTGGTACGAGATGGCGGCGAATGCCGGCAGCGCCTACGCCATGGGAAATCTGAGCCGCCTTTATGACTATGGCCTGGGCACCAAGGCGGATGCGAAGGAGGCGGTGCGCTGGGCGGCAGCCAGCATCGAGGGCGGCGATCCGGCCAAGCTTCAGGAGTTGAAGTCCCAGCCGAGCAATTTCACGCCGGCCTTCCGCAAGGAAATGCAGGCGCTATTGAAGGATCGCGGTTTTTACAGTGGTCCTGTCGACGGGGACTTTGGCGCGGCAACGCTCGATGCGATCGATAGGCTTTCGCGAAAGTCATAGAAACGTGCTGGTGAAAGCTACAGCGCCACGCGTCTTATTAGACGCGCAAAGGTCGCTGTCGCACTTTGGATTGCTGCATGTTTTTATCCTTAAATCGAATACGATCTAAGGAAACATGCAGTAGGCTCGGTCCTGTTCGTCTCGCATTGCTGCCGCTCTCGACCACAGTCGAACCGCTGCTTCCCGTGAGTCTTCGGCCGCGTGAGGGGCTTGGTTCCCCCGGTGCCCACATGAAAATGCGATCATTTCCCGGAAACCGACAAAAAAATCTTGCATTGCCTGCGGTCTGACACTAGTCAGGCGCTAACGGAGAGGTGGCCGAGTGGTCGAAGGCGCTCCCCTGCTAAGGGAGTATACCCGGAAGGGTATCGAGGGTTCGAATCCCTTCTTCTCCGCCATCACCTTCCAAGGTTGAATTTTCCCACTCGTCGCATCTCGGTCATCGGCTGATGGGTCTCGTCTTTACCCATGTGACATCGGTCTAGTCGCGAGCGGGAAAACACTCGCAGCGCCATTCGCGCCAATGTTCATGAATCTCCTCGGCTTTTCTCCGCTCAGAATCAGGCGCTGCGCACGATCAACTGCGAATCTCGCAAATTGATTCTGGTGATTCCCGCTGTCGGAGGGGCAACCCGCAATGTCGATTCTGAGAAATGTGGCGATGCAGCACGTCGCTCCTTCCAAGGAATTTGGCAGCCGGACCGGCGTTTCCCCCCAATTTGGGCCGCTTTCTGCCTCTTTCTGAAACAGGAGATGCCACTTGTCCTTACGCTAAGCTCAAGGGAATAAAGGCTTTTCTTAATCCTTTGTTAATTTTCTCGGGCCGCATGCGGCGATTTTGTGTCGTTTCAGCAACAGGGTTCGGCGAAGGGCGAGGCAAAGCACGCGATCTCATCAGTTGGACGTTGCGCCGATGACCGCGTCTTGTATTTTCAAATCCGGAAGCAAGGGCGGTTGATCGTCCGACTTCTTGAACGTTGGGGATGGGGCAGGGAACGCTGTCCTTCAGCAAAATACCCAGACCCGTTTGAAACTTTTGACTGGAGGTCAGAAATGAACATCAAGAGCCTTCTTCTCGGCTCCGCTGCAGCTCTCGCAGCAGTATCCGGCGCACAGGCAGCAGACGCAATCGTCGCAGCCGAGCCGGAGCCCATGGAATACGTTCGCGTTTGCGACGCTTTCGGCACTGGCTACTTCTACATCCCGGGCACCGAAACCTGCCTGAAGCTCAGCGGCTTCATCCGCGTTCAGGGCTCGTTCGGNGCGTTTGCGACGCTTTCGGCACTGGCTACTTCTACATCCCGGGCACCGAAACCTGCCTGAAGCTCAGCGGCTTCATCCGCGTTCAGGGCTCGTTCGGTCGTGACGCTGCTGACAGCCGTTACAACCAGGAAGACCACCTCTTCGAAGGCATCCGGGGTCAGTCCACGTCGGACTGGGATGTCTTCTCGCGCGCTTACGTCGCATGGGATGCCAAGAGCGACACCGAGTATGGCACGCTCACCGGCTTCTTCGCTGCTGAATTCAATGCCGACAACGACACCGACTCTGGCGATAGCGACTTCATCGACGTTGATGAAGCCTACATCCAG
>NZ_LMFK01000032.1:0-22496 GCF_001426785.1 Ensifer sp. Root142 | reverse complement strand
CAGGCTGCCGAGGACCAACCTCGTCAAACTGTCCGGACTTTAGTGAAAGCGCTGTCCGGGATTTAGCGGAATCAATGTCCAGCTTTTGCGAAGCGCGCACGCAAACAAGCTTTCTTCGAAATTCACTATTGTTTGCCCGGATCTACCAGGTTTTGGCCAATCGTACTTGCCAAGGGACACGCCAGATCATGCCGGATCCTCGAAGCGCACCAAAGCGAGCGATTGCATGGAACTCATGGAATATCTCGGCCACCACCGCTTTGCCGTAGCTGGCCATGACCGCGGCAGCTTCGTGCCGCCATGGACTTTCCCGATCGTGTCGAACGGCTGATTGTGATGGACGGCGTTCCTATTCTCGAAGCGTTGGAGCGCGCCAACGAGAAATTTGCCCGTCTCTGGTGGCATTGGTTCTTCTTCGGCACTTCGCATCGACCTGAACGCGCGATTGGTGCCGACCCTGACGCTTGGTACGGTGGCTCGGCGCAGTTCATGGGCAAGGAGGCTTTCAATGACTATCTGGTCGCAACGCGAAACCCGCAAGTAATTCATACGATGATCGAAGATTACCGAGCAGGCCTTGGTGTCGACAAGGCTCATGATCTTGCTGACCGGGAAGCCGGAAAGACGGTCATGTGTCCGACATGTCTTTTGTGGTCGAAGCGCGATGACCTGGAAGAATTGTATGGTGATCCACTTTCGATCTGGCGACCTTGGGCACCAGGTATCGTTGGTCGCAGTATCGACAGCGGCCATCACATGGCTGAGGAAGCTCCACACGAAGTTGCCGCGGCGATCATCGCCTTCCAGCATGGATCAACGCCATGAGCTCCCTGACCTGACGAGGCAAACACTCCCGTTGACATTGAGGCGTGAGACTTCCATCGCCCAGCCTTCGGTCATGCTGGGCTTCGACACGAACGCTTTTCTGCCAGGCACATCGGCTTCCTCAAGTGCTGACTTGCGTAGCAGCAACACTTCTGTCTACCGCAGAATCGCCATGCTGAAAAAAACAAAAAATATCAAAATGGGAACCAGTCCTTTTGCCCGAGGTTAGGGCGGCACGTCACGTTGAATACAACGGTTTACCGGAGGAACAGGACACGGGTAATCAGCAGCAAGGTGGCCAGGCCAGGGTGGCCACAGAGTGGTAGCCAGGGCGGCCAAGCCGGTCATCACGGCGGCGGTCAAGCGTACAGCAGCCTGGCAAGCGGGGAGTGGCCAACGCTATCGCATCTTCCACCGTGGCCTGATTTACTGAGGGGTCTTTCTCAGCTGACGCGTTCGGTAATCACCCAGTGCCAATGCAGCATTACCGCAGAACGAGGTGTGATGGCAAAACAGGTTTCGCAAACAAATCTGAACTTTGGAATATCGATAGAAACCGAACCCATGGAAGCGCGTTCAGCGGATCAACTCCCATCAGGAGAGGGTTGGCAGTATGAGCCGAAGTGGGACGGTTTCCGATGCCTCGCTTTCAAGAAGGGTCGTGAAGTAGACTTGCGGGCAAAGTCAGGCAAGGGGCTCGCCCGCTATTTCCCGGAGTTGGTGGCATTCCTCGCTGCGCTGCCAGCTGATCAGTTCGTGATCGATGGTGAGCTTGTCATCGCGATCGACGGGGAACTTTCTTTTAACGCCTTGCAAATGCGACTCCATCCGGCGGAAAGCCGCATCAGGACATTATCGATCAAGACACCAGCAAGGCTAGTCGCCTTCGACATGCTGGTAGACACAAACGGTATGTCTCTCCTCGCCGAGAGCTTAGGATACCGCCGAGCCAGGTTGGAAGCACTGGCGAAAACCGTAGCGGACGGAGAACATCTCTTGCTGTCGCCGTCCACCAACGACGTCGCTGAAGCCCGCCGCTGGTTGTCCGACGCAGGAGGCGACACAGACGGCGTGATATGCAAGCGCATCGATGCCCCCTATCTGCCTGGTGATAGGACAATGACGAAGGTTAAGCGGCTTCGAACGGCCGACTGCGTTGTCGGCGGTTTTCGATATGACGGCAACGGCAAGCTGGTCGGATCCTTGTTGCTCGGGCTCTACAATGACATTGGTGAACTCGACCATGTCGGCTACACCTCCACGATAAGGAACGACGAAAAACCAGAGCTCACAGCAAAGCTTGAGGCCTTGCGCGAGGCACCTGGCTTTACAGGCAAGGCTCCGGGAGGTCCGAGCCGTTGGGCTACAAAGCGCACTTCGCAGTGGCAGCCCCTTAAACCTACTCTGGTGGTCGAGGTCAAATTCGATCAGATTACGGGACGCAGATTTAGGCACGGGACAAAGCTCCTTAGATGGCGCCCGGATAAGAAGCCATCCCAGTGTGATTTTAGGCAGATCGAACCGGCTGCGGTCATCAGCGCCCAGGCAACAATGCCCGCAGGCGTCCAGACCGCCACGAAGCCGTCGAGCCGTAGAGCGCGACGGAGCTGATTATCTTCAGCCAAACTGCTCTCGACTTACCAGGGCGAAGCCTGGAACTTGTTTTCGATTTCGCGGTTTGCACACCATCGAGATCAATCAGGATCACGATCAAGGGAGTAATGAGAAATGGCAGCAACAAGCAAACCAGGTGCAAAGTCGGCGGGCAGCAAGGACGCTGCCACGAAAAAGAGCACGTCCTCGGGCAAACAAGGTGGAAGTCACGAGCAGAAGGCGAAAGCCGGCCAGCAGAGCCACAAGAACACAAAATAAGCGAACAAGAGCCCGTCCTGAATACGGGCTCTTGTTCACAACGAGCTTCCTCGACCGAGATAACCTAGGCTCGCGCGGTGCCTCCGCCGAACGCCTCCACCTCCGACCCCAAGCCAGATTGCCGCCTCTCGCCTGACCAACCCACGGGCATGGTCAAGAGCCGCGCCGTGGGGCTCTTGGTTGGTTGGTGTAGCCCGTTCACCGTGGCGGAGCGTCAGCGCTAACGGTCCGTCTTTACTTGTTCAACTTCTTCCATGACGCGATCCCTGGCGACATTATGAACGTCCGAGGCGACGTGGACAGCGGTCTCGTAGACATCAGATGCTATCTCCTTGCCTTCTTCGACAAGTTCGGAGGTTTGCGCGGCGATATTGGTCTTCACAGCATCTGCCGCCTCTCCGAGCACTTCGTCTTCCATGTCAGTATGCGGCAGCGAAGCACCGATGGCGGCTCCGACGGCAAACGCCAGTGCCCCACCAACAAGCGGCTGGTCGCGGAAATGCGTCAGGATAGCATCATTAAGACGATGGGACTGGTCTTTGAGAGTTGATCCTGCCGCAGATGACGAACCGACCACGGCGCTAGCCGCGTCCGTGGCTCTTCGAGCAACATCACCAGCCGTGTCCTTGACCTTGTTCCAACTCGCAGACGCCCAACCAGTAGAGGCATCGAGCACCGCACCGGCCTCATCGGTAATATTCGAGATCTGCTTGCCAGTGGCATCTGCAAACCCCCGATAGGCCTTTCCGCTTGCGTCAAGAAAGTTGCCGGCACGGCGACCCGCGCTGTCGGTCAGAGCTCGGAAACGCTGTCCAGCGTCGTCGGTGAAATGGCTGTAGCGTTCCTCGCCAACAATTTCCGGCGGACCAACGCGCCGCACGGATCCATAGGCGGTATATAGCGGATAAGGTTCTTCGAACGGTACTGCATCTCCCTCCGGGGCTGACCCTTGCTTGGCCATCAACCAGGCGAGGCTCACCCCCATCAAGGCCACGGGCAAGGGGTTTGCTTTCAACGCGTTGCCGAGGTTGCTGAGATACTCGGCCCCGCCGCTGCCCTTGGCATAGGCAATCACTTCATCGACGAGCTGCCCGGGGGACATACGCTCCTGGATCGCACCTATACGTGCTTCGATCCGTTGACGGTCGGCGTCAATTTCCTGCTGAATGTCGGCCGAGGATTTTTCTGACGATTGGTCCATCACATTTTCTCCTTGACGACATCGACATCGCGGCGAAGCGATGCGGTCGTGCGGTCAAGCTTGAAATTGGAGCCCCGCAATGTTGCGAGACCTTTGGAAATGAGCGCCCAAGCAATCAGGCCAACCACCAGGCCGACGACCAGGGCGGACGTCGCATTGGCGGTGACCTCGTTCATTCCGTTGCTGACGAGAGACGCAGCAAGACCGCTCACCAGTGCACTCAGCAACACTCCAACCGCGCCGATCGCAAAAATCAGCCCAATCATGAGGACTTCGACGCCGCCGAGGGCTTTTGCCACCTTTTCGGAGGCCTCGGTCTTTGCAAGATCTATCTCCTTCCTCAAGAGGCCCGAGACATCTGAAACAAGGCCGCCAACAAGTTCGGAAAGGGGCATCTGATCGGTCGTTTTAGCCATTGTCACGCCCTCCTACTTGGGAGCCCGCCCCAAGGGACTGAAAGTCACCGGCAGCCGATTTGCTGGCTGCAGCATGAGAAGCGCGTCGTGCAGACGCCGCCAGGAACCTGCTCGCAGCGACCCCGGCCAGTGCAGCCAACCCCAGGAATGCGACCGGCTGCTTGCGGCCAAAGTCTTCCGCCATTCCGGCTATTTCACCGAGGTCTCGGCCTTCCATATTTCGTGCAACCGCTGCGACACTCGCGCCGATCTGCTTTGCGTACCGGCCTACTTCCGGCTGGTCACCCCTTTCGAGCTCCGCACCCACCTTCTTTAGAGCAGTCGCGATCCCCGCCGTTTGACGCGCCGCGAACGTCGTTTTTTCTGCCAGGGTGTCTTGCACCCTTTCCATCGCAGTGTTCGCGCTGTCCTTAACGGCATCCGTCGCAGCGCTTAAATCGTCGCTGACCCTCGCTTTTAAGTCGCTGAGACTGGCGGGTTTTGCTGCATCTGTGGTGCTTTCGGCGAACCCGGGTTCGGCTGGGGGCATAACGTCCCCCTGTTTGATCTGGTTGGTTGGGTCTGGCATGGCTTCCTCACGAGGTTTCAGGCAGCGACTGCTGCACTTTGCGCTCCAACCACAAGGCAATGCCTTTGTTCCGCCACCTCGACGGCAACCGCTTGGAATAGGATTGTTCTGGTTCGGAGTGTCGCAACCATTCCTGGAGCAGGTAACTGGCCGCCACCAACGAGCGGCAATACCCATCCCGTGAAGGGACCATAACGCATATCTAGCCGTCATCGTCTACCTGCTCGCTGGACAAAGTCTTGCCCCTTGCACACTTGCCCCCATGGCCCCGGGTGCGCTGCAGCAAAGCCTCAAGGAATGTCATCCTCAATGGCGCAGGATAAGGAGCCTGCCCCAATCATCTGCCGCCGGACCGGTTTTGCAGGTCGCCTAACAATAGCTCTCCTCGCAAGAACCAAACACTCGGCCAGCCAGGAACTTTCATCGCCTGAGGGGCTTTATCTAGCTAAGGCAAGTCTCCCCGGAAGGTCCATTTAATGTCAGTCGAGGGCGTCATGGCGAGTGAGAAATTATCCAGCTACCGACGGAAACGCGATTTCGGAAAGACCCGTGAACCAAGCGGTCAAGCGGAGGTAAAGCCCTCTAATCGCCGGCGCTTTGTCATTCAGAAGCATGACGCCACGCGTCTGCATTACGACCTCCGCCTCGAGCTTGATGGCGTATTCAAATCATGGGCCGTGACGAAGGGGCCGTCGCTCGATCCGCACGATAAACGCCTGGCCGTAGAGGTCGAGGATCATCCCCTCGACTACGGAGATTTTGAAGGCACCATCCCCAAGGGTCAATACGGCGGCGGAACGGTGATGCTGTGGGATCGCGGCTACTGGGAACCGGAGGGGGAAGAGGCTCCGGACGAGGCCTTAGCCAACGGTGACTTGAAGTTCACGTTGGAAGGTGAACGTCTGCAAGGCAGCTTCGTGCTCGTGCGCATGCGCAACGATCGCAATGGCAGCAAACGCACCAACTGGCTGTTGATCAAACATCGCGACGAATATTCCGTGGAGAAGAACGGTGCAATTGTCTTGGAGAAGAATAACCGGTCGGTTGCCTCAGGCCGCACTATGGAAGCGATCGCGTCGGGAAAGGGACGACAGCCTAGGCCCTTCATGTCGAAAGAGGGGGGATTGGAGGCCGACGCTGTTTGGGACAGCAAGAACGGATTAGCCGCGAAACAGCAAAAGGCCGGTCGTAGGACGAGCAAGAAGCCAGCAAGCAGCACACGCGGACCCGCACCAGATTTCATCCCGCCGCAGCTCTGCGAAACATTGGCACGTCCGCCCTCGACTGAAGGCTGGGTTCACGAAATCAAATTCGATGGCTACCGTATCCAAATGAGGGTCAAAAACGGCGACGTCACGCTGAAGACCCGGAAGGGCCTGGATTGGACCGCAAAATATCCAGCCATTGCCAAGGCGGGAGCCTCTCTTCCCGACAGTATTCTTGACGGTGAGGTCTGCGCGATCGATGAAAATGGGGCGCCCGATTTCGCAGCTCTCCAGGCAGCCCTGTCAGAGGGGAAGACTGATGACCTGGTCTACTTCGCCTTTGATCTCCTGTTTGCCGAAGGCGAAGACCTGCGGGAAAAGCCACTTACAAACCGCAAGGAACGACTAGCTGCGATGCTGTCGAAAGCTGGCGATGATCCGCGCGTTCGTTTTGTTGAGCATTTTGAAACGGGCGGAGATGCGGTCTTGAAGTCGGCCTGCCGACTTTCACTTGAAGGCATTGTTTCTAAACGGGCGGACGCGCCCTATCAATCGGGCCGAACCGATACCTGGGCGAAATCAAAATGCCGTGCGGGACATGAGGTAGTGATCGGCGCCTATTCAACAACCAGCGGCAAATTCCGCTCCTTACTTGTCGGCGTTAATCGCGGTGACCATTTCGTTTACGTCGGGCGGGTTGGCACGGGTTACAGTGCCAAGACAGTTAAGAGCATCTTGCCCAAGCTGCAGGCGCTTGAGGCGGCGAAATCTCCGTTCACCGGCATAGGGGCGCCCAAGAAGAAACCCGGTGTCGTGTGGCTCAAGCCCGAGCTTGTCGCCGAGATCGAGTTCGCCGGCTGGACGGGAGACGGGCAGGTGCGCCAAGCGGCGTTCAAGGGTCTTCGCGAAGATAAACCGGCCCGAGAGGTCGAAGCGGAAGTGCCCGCCTCCCCGAAGAAGGCGAAGGTTGCGGATCCCGAAACACCAGCAGTATTGCCGACACCTCCTCGCAAGAAAAGCAAAGCCGAAGTGATGGGGGTGCTGATTTCCAACCCTGATAAGCCGCTATGGCCGGATAGTGGTGATGGCGAGCCAGTGACGAAGGTCGATCTTGCCCATTATCATGAGGCTGTGGGCTCTTGGCTTATCGAGCACATCAGAGGACGCCCCTGTTCGATCATCCGAGCGCCCGATGGGATTAATGGTCAACAATTTTTCCAACGGCACGCTTTGCCTGGTACCTCGAACTTGCTCGAGCTCGTCACGGTCTTCGGTGACAAGAAGCCATATCTCCAGATCGATCGGGTCGAAGGCCTTGCCGCCATCGCTCAGATAGGCGGCATAGAGCTGCATCCTTGGAACTGCGAACCCGGTGAACCCGAGGTGCCCGGACGCCTTGTGTTCGACCTCGATCCCGGCCCCGGAGTGGCGTTTGATCGCGTCATCGAAGCGTCGCGAGAAATCCGCGACCGCCTGGAAGCACTCGGTCTTGTCAGTTTTTGTAAGACAACCGGAGGGAAGGGACTGCACGTCGTCACCCCCCTCGCAGCAGCCAAAGGCAAAGCCCTGAACTGGTCTGTGGCCAAGCAGTTCGCCCACGATGTCTGCGAGGAAATGGCGCGCGACAATCCAGATCATTATCTGATCAAAATGGCAAAGAACCAGCGGGAGGGACGCATCTTTCTCGACTATCTGCGAAACGACCGAATGTCGACAGCAGTTGCGCCGTTGTCGCCCAGGGCCCGTGACGGGGCAACCGTCTCGATGCCCCTGAATTGGAACCAGGTAAGAAAGGGCCTTGACCCGACACGCTACACCATCCGCAGCGTGCCAGACCTATTGGCAAAGAGCACCGCCTGGCAGGACTATTGCAACAGTCAGCGCTCGCTCGCAACGGCGATCGAACGGTTGGGCGGTACGGCTGGGTAAGCGTAGCGTGGGATGGGCAGAATCTCACAAGATCTTGGACCGCTGAACAAGAGCTGGTCTCCCAAGGGGCCATCCTTGGAGCCAATACGCTCGTCGAACACTCGCTTTCAACGAGTGCCTTCGCGCTGGAACGTCCCGATAACCTGACCCTTGGCGAGTACGTGTCCGTTCATGGCTGTAATCAGGGCGTCTCTTGTCATCCCAGGATCGAGCCCTAGCGTCTCCACGTCCAGCGCGAAAATTTGGAAGTGATAGTTATGAGCAGGATCACCGACCGGCGGTTTCGGACCGATATAGCCGAGCGATCCAGCCGAATTCATGCCTTGCTTTGCATCTTTTGGGTGCGAGAGGACCGGATCATTCGGCAGGCCCTCCCTCAAGTGATTGAGATTGCCTGGCAGGTCATAGGCTAACCAGTGAACGAATGGCTTCGGCGTTGCAGCATCGGGATCATCAACGATAATGACGAAGGATCTCGTTGCCTCGGGCGCGCCGCGCCAGCCCAGCGTCGGCGAAGCATTTTCACCCTCTGCGGCATAAGACAGCGGGATCGGTTTCTTGTCAGCGAAAATTGCGTTGAGTTCTATTGGAGCGGGGGACTTCGCCACAAGCAGCTCGATCGCGATTTTCGATGGAGGAAGTTCGCGGTAAGTATTGGGGGTGTTCATTAAGCTTGACTGCGAGCCGTTGACTTCGCCCGAGTATGAGACCCGGTATACCAAGCCATTCGAATCATCGGCGACGAACAAGGAACCATCCTTGCCGACCGCAATGCCGGCCAATCGTCCGAGGTAACCGTATCTGCCGTTCTCCTGGCGTAGCAAAAAACCCTGGAGAAACTTTTCGAAAGCTTTCGGCTGGCCATCCTCAAAGTTGATGCGAACGACCTCATAGCCGCTGGGAGGACGGCGGTTCCATGATCCGCGCATTGCCACAAAGGCGTCTCCCCGAAAATCCGACGGAAACATAGTGCCCTGATAGAAGGCCATCTGCATCGGCGCGCTGTGCGCAGTGTAGCCGAGCACCGGCTCAGTCGATAGCGCGGCCCACTTTGACAGGGTTATGCCTTCCGCAGGATTGATATGAGGGTTGAATTCGCCGGCGCCGAATATGTATGGCCAGCCATAGCGCTTGCCCTGCTCAAGGTGGTTGAGTTCTTCGATCTGGACCTCATCACCCAACCAGTCGATACCGTGATCAAACCCATAAAGGGCCCCCGTGCTCGGCTCCCAATCGAACCCGATCGTGTTGCGCAGTCCGCTGGCAAATATCGATCTCGAGATTCCATCCTTGGACGCCCTCAATATGGTGGCGTTTTCAGCATTACTCTCCTGACATTCGTTGCAGGTACTGCCAACGGAAATGTAAAGCATGCCGTCGGGCCCGAGACCCAACGTTCGGTTCGCATGTTGGCCGGCATCGGGAAGATCGTTGATGATACGCGTCAGAGGCCCGAAAGTGCCATCCTCTTTGACCGGAGCAGTGTAGACGTCATTGACGGTGATCAGAAATACGTCGTTTTCATCGAAAGCAATACCGTGCATGCCGGGTCGGCTGGCAACCGTCCGTACCGTTTCCGCTTTGCCGTCGCCATTGTCGTCTTTCAACATGATTACGTCCCCAACGGACCGACGAGTTGCATAAAGAACTCCTGACTTGGAGACTGCAAGCATACGGGGGTTCACCAGGTTCCTCGCAAATACTTCAACCGTGAAGCCTTCCGGCGCCTTGATTAAAGCTGTGAGCTTCTTGTCGTCCGGCACGGCGAGTTTCTCCGGCTCCAATACGGAGCTTTCGATTGTGACATCCGAGAACTCTCCTGCCGTGCCTTTCATCTGCGCCGAGGCAGTCGCTGACAGGGTGAGGGCGGTAGTGAGAAAGAGCATCTTACTGAGGTGAGTTGCCAATGGGGAACGCATCAACATCCTCCTGCTGTCCTGGACAAACAACCAAGGGACCGCCTTGTTCCGCAAAGTTCGCCTATCTCTCAAAGACTGTAGGCTCTATCATAACCAGTTGCATCTGCCGCAGGGCGCAGAGCCGTTTCTCACACGTTGATGATAAGTGCTCTCACGACCCGACTGCGAGGCGAACTGGGAGCGCCGAACGGTCCACCGGGGGCTGGCGCGGTGAGGGAGTTGGACCGTCCGGCTTCTTGCGAACACCCAACATCTGCTGCGGGTGTATGTTCCGCCTCAAAAGACTTTTGTTCGAGTTTCATCCGACCTCCCCAGGAGATACAAGGAGAAAGGCCGCGCTCCTCTTTCCAATGAATTATCGTTGCAAGCTCCACCAAATCACTCCGCCCGAAGCAGGCGTATGCGTCGTGTTTCGCCGTGCTCTCCAATAGGTGTCCGGCAGGAATAGCGGCTAGTGAATTCGCCCTTAGGCCGGTCTTCAATTCTTCAATCGCAAAATACGCGTAGAACGAACGACGGCCGCGATTGCTCACCTCGCGCCACGCGAACTCGCCCACGTACCAATCGAAGCACTTCAACGAAAACCGATGGTGGATGCCGACGTAGGCCCGTTGCACCCGCGAAAAGAAGCTCTCGACCTGATTGGTGTTTGTTGCCTCGTCGGCCTGATAGGCCTTGGTTGACGCGCTGCAGCTCGTTCAGGCCAACCAGGTCGTTAAAGCTGCCATGCTCGTCCGCAAATTCCGTTGCCCCCGCGAAACGTGATCTCAAACGGCCTCCAAGGCTGCGTTGCCGTCTTGGTCGCGGATGATCCGGATGAACATCTGCCCTCCCGGCCCGCGTTGGCGATCGCAAGAGCGCACAGACGCTTCATGTTCTGGTATTTCTTGCGGCGGCGGTTGATGCGTTCCTCGACGACCGTTTGCTGTCGATCCGGTGCGACCCGGTTGGCCACAGTTGGCCCAACCCCATGCCGCACTTAACCCATCCCTTGTCCATTTGCCCGCATCAGCGCCATGATCATTGGACCGAGCGAAAACCTTCCGCTGCGAGCCTTGGCGGTCAGGTCCCGAAGGTAGCCGCCGGCGGAAGTGATGTGACCGGCTCTCTCGAGAATGCAGGCGAGGGTCGTTGCGGCATTCTCCGGCCCCATCGCCTCGCAAGCTTCCTGATAGGCAGACGGACTAACACCGAGCATCGAGCGCACGGTCACCGCCGCCACCATCAAATCGCGCCAACTGGATATTGTTCCATAGGGTCCGTAGGGAACAATCTCGGGGCATGCTTTCAGCACAACCTGAATCGGGAAGATGGCCATCTCCCGGTTTTCATGGGGGTTGCTTGGCTCGGATTTCGCCTTTGGCTCATTTCTAGAGCCAAGTTCAAATTCAGATAGGGACTGGGGGTTTGAACTATGTAAGTGCCGATCAATATGATCGGCACTGCCGCTCATATCCTTCGATTTAAACTTCAATTCCAGCCGGCTGGTGACCTCTTCTCGCAGCATCTCGAATTCCTCAAGCGCGTCCTCCGCCTGCTGCCTGGTCGGGCGTGGAATAAGCGTCTGGGTCATAATTCGCAATCGCTCTTGGACCGCGAACCAGTCTCCTGGCGCCCCCTCTTCCAGCGCTACTACTATGAGCTTCGAAACGTCACGGCGGCAGATGGTCAATCGCTCGCGCAACCGCCGCAGTTCTTGCCTTTCCTTTGCTACTGATATGGCAATCGCTGTGATCTCTTCGGCACGCACGAGAAGCGGCGCGACAGAAAAGCCAAACGCTTCGCTGATGCCACCCGACTGGTCCTTGCGTGCGTAGCGCTTTCCGTTGGCACTATCCTTTCGAACCAAGACGCCCGCGTTGATCAAGGCAGCGAGATGTCGGCGCAAAGTCGCTTCGGCCATCCCATGCGCCCGACGAGCAAGCTGCGAATTGGACGGAAAGACTACAAGCCCGTTTTCTTCGCTGATCTCGTCGTGTGGGTAGAACGTCAACAAAGCATTCAGCACCAGCAGCGAACGCTCGCTGAGGCCAAAATGCAACCTTGCATCGCATAATGACTGGAACAGTTTCCACTTTCCGGCCGTTTGTCCCGGTTCAATTTGTCGGGAAAGTACTTGGGTGGCCAACATGCCAAGCGTCATCGCTCGCCGCCCGAAGGGCGTCGTTACAGCATCTCTCTCCATCGTCCATTTCACCTTGCTAAAGGCAAAAGAATGCCGCTCACCGGAACGTGCCGATGCTGCACTTGATGCAACTTAATGTGGAGAGTTCTTTCTCTTTCTCGCTACAGATCGAGAAGGGCTCCACAACGGAAACGTCTGGCGGTCTTTATTCCTCTGCGTTCCGACTCCTGTTTCATCTTCTCCGCACAAATCCGGCCAACGCCAGTCTTAAGCGAAGCACTTTGCCACATCGAACTGGCCGCGAGGTCGACTTTTCCGCCCGCAGTGCAGCCAATGGGCTCCAATTGCCGATCACACACCGATTCTGTTGGCGTCAGCAAGGCCCGCGCAACTGGCAATTCGGGCTTGCCTTGTCGGATTCACGATTCTTTTGGCATCGAACGGACTTCCGGCTCGCAAATTCCAGCAGTTCAAAGAGGTGACAGAGGAGCGAGGCGAGAAACGAGAGCCGGTTCGAACCTAGATCTACTATTCGCAATCGCGGTGGAAAGGGGAGGATAGGGAGGCCTTTAATGTCAAAGGCGCTGATCCCAACGCATGCCGGCACACGCGGTACCGTCTTTCTATTTTTCTGGTAAAGCGCAAGAAGTCGCCTATCTCAGTGCAGGCTTGGAAATTCTAGCGCTGGTGCCAGCTCTTCGGCGGCCAGTTCACTTACGGCTACGAGTACCTCTCCGGCCGCGTAACCTGATCTGATTGCTCGCTCGATAAGCTCGTGAAGTTCGATCTCCACCATGTCCCTGCAATCGGCCAAGCGCTCCGCGTCGATGATAAGTCTATCCACGGTTTGCATAAGCGCTCCTTTTCTCGATCTTGCGACCTCGCCTAGCCAGGTCGTGGGAAAGGGCCCATGCCCAGTGCTAATCAAACGTCTGCTTGTCACGGAAGTTCCGAGAACGAAACACCGCTGGAGATAAGCCGCCGCTTCACGACGCAGGGGGGAAAGGATCCCATCCCCTACCAGATCATGATCGCTGATTTGGTCGGTACGCCAGGATAGGCCGCAATCCCCCGCGGCATCAAAGTGCATGGGTACCAATTACCGGCGGAAGGGCGCAAAGAAAAACCGATACGGATTGACGCACAACCGTCCAGAATCCTGCTGTTTAGGTCGAGATATACAAGCGAAGCGCATATCCAAGCGCTCATCTCCCGGCACCAACAAAGCGGCACGCATAACCGTCGCCTCCGCCCTTTCAGTCGCGCGGAACCGACGAGTGTACTGATAGTCAGTTTGAGCGCCGGGGAGTTGCTCTGCCTCCGGATAAATCTTGGCAGATGCGGGACGCGACAGTTTCAAGCCTCGCATCCCGCCTCTGTCGGGAGGCTCAGCGAACGTAGATGATCAATGCGCCGTCCGCGGCCTGTTCGGCGCCTGCGATGTTTTCCATCTCGATTTTTTGCGATTTCAGCTGCTCGGCAAGGGCCTTATTGCCTTCGACCGCCGTCAGCAACGCTTTGCGTTGTTCGGGAGTCGCTTTTTCCACCCACATGCGCGTCTGGTTCGCTTCCGCCAGCGTGCTGACCTGAACAACGCTAACCTTGTCGCCCTTGAAGTCAGTCACCGTTTTCTCGATGTTGGCCGGCCAGTTCATTTCGGCACCCTGGGCATAAGCAATTTCGCTGATGCTTAAGACGGAGAGGGCAACAATCGCGGATAAAGTCGCAATGCGGTTCATTATATGCTCCTTCCTTGGGGGTTTGCCTGGCCGGTTGGCCAAGCGCGTGGTGCAAAAGGATAAACAAGGCTCAAGATCCACAGCTCGGCGGACAACCGGGCTGGGTCGGGTTATATTCTAAGACGTTTTTCGCCCGAGCCCTGCAACCCTAACATGATAGTTGCTCGGCGGATAGTGCCCCGATACGGCCGGGAGGACGAAGACGTGAACAGCAAAATCGAAACAGCAACCTCCCACTTTGTCTGCCAAGCGTCACTCACGCGGCGGCTTGCGCGCCACCGGCCGACGCTTTTTCGCTTTTGACAAGCAACTCAATTTACTTATTCAGGCCCTCGACCATTTCAAGGTGATGCTGGAGCGCTGGTCTGGTCTTTTCAGCCCAAGCTTTCAGTTCGGGATTGTCACCCTCGCTCCCGTATCGGGCAAAAAGATCCACCGCATCCTCATGCGCGTCTTCCTGCTGGGAGAGGTATTCCTTGGTGAAGTCAGCGCCCTGCATGGATTTTAGTTCATTGATCGCTTCCACTTGATCGTCTGTCATCGCGGTTGGAAGCTCCGCCTTCACCTTACTGGACGTGAGCATTTGCTTAAGTTCAGACGACGTCTTGGTATGATCTGCAACCATCTGCTCCGCGAAGCTCTTGATCGCTTGATCGCCCCGCTCCACGGCAAGCTTGCTCGATTCAATTTCATACATGTCACTTGTGGCTGCCTCCTTGACAAAATCCTCTGTTTTAGGCGGCACGCCAAGCGCCGTATTGATACCCGATTTCTCAGCCGCGGACTGCGCCATGGCGGAGCCCCCCAAAAGCAGTGTCGCGGTAGCAAGGGCAATGTATTTCATCGTAAGCTCCTTTATATCGTCTCTCAATCCATACGTGCGGCTCCAACCCTTTGAGCCCCATTGTGTTCCGAGTCTTCAGCCGGTTTTTGTTTGGCGATGTCTCCGGAGATCAACCGTGGCGCTCCGAGGCTTAGATGAGTGCTGCCGCAGATTCGGCTTCAAAGTCACCCCGTTAGGTCCCGGCTCACGACATGCTGGGGCCGCTCGGCAAAGGGTTCAGCCACCAAGGTCGCCTGGTTGCGGATCTAGTGCCCAGGTAGCTCTCTTCAGATACTTGTTGCAGATCATCGTAGGCCTGCCGATCCGGCCGGGAGGAACGCAATCGCGATCATTCGATGACGCCCCGATCGCTGAAAACGCCTTACGATATAGCGCATCGAGGTGCAGTCGGTGCCATAGGGTGTGCCGTACTTTGCCGGGATCTCCAGTTCTGTTCCGAAATGCAGGCGGCGCTGCGCTGCGCAAGACGTCACGCCGGAAGATCAGCGGCTTCTGTGATGCGGCCATCCTTGAGGAGCTTGCACGGGCGCGCCTCGCAATGCGTGACGCCGGGGGCTATAAGATCTCGCGGCGCCGCCATTCACGGTAAGGAGCCATGAGTTGACCTGGAAAACGTCTTTCGATTTCGGTTTCCACAAGCGCGATCGTTGCCAAGACGGCTTGGTCTGGTACCGATTGTCGCTCACTTTCCTTTTCCAGTTCGCCCATACGGGTAAACAGTTCATCATCCGTCATCGCTCGAAGCTGTTCGGAAAGCGCTACTACATCTCTATCGGCAGATTTCACGACTTCTCACCTGTTCAATTCAAGGGGAGGGGTACTCCTGTGCCTGGATTGTTTTTCCTTCCACGCCGGTCGTCATGGCGCTTTCACCTCTCCGGCCCCGGTAGTTGGAGCCTTTCCATTCCAATTTTCTCTTTGTCTTGACGACATTCGTTTGTTCACCCGACTTCCCTTTTGCAGGGATGACGTTCATACCAGGAACTAACTGCTGATCCTGACAAAGGTTCCCAGCCGCGCGACCAGTCGCTTCTTCTCTTGATCGCACTACGACGGGAGCAGGCAAGACCACCGAACTTGCCTCGACGATGCGGCAGGTGGCAGCGCAGGCCCATCACGCAGCGTGCTGCAGCAGTGGAACGAAAACAGTGCCGGTTTGTTGGGTCTTGACTGACGGCAAGTGCATGTGATGCGACGGGCCGATACCACAACACCATGTCCCGACGGAGGTTTGAATCATGGTGGCCGTAATATTGTTAACCGTTGGGTCCCTTCCCATTCTTGCGGCTCTCTGGCTCCTGTGGTTTGGGCCGGCCTGGACGCCCGACCGACAAGTGCATTAGAGCCTGGATTATCCAGCGCCGTCTCGTTGCCGCGGATCCGCAAGAGCATGCGCCGCTAGAGGTTGGCGAGCCTCGAGCTTAGGCGAGATTACGCTGGTCAGCGTCTATGCCAAGCACCCTTCCAGGCAGAAAACACTCAGATCGGATGCCGCAGGAAGTTCGGTGCCAGCTAGCGTCCTTGGAACTTGCCTCAGAGTTCACGGTTAGGCTCCATCACTCTCCCTTCGAGTGATGCCGGCTAATGGAGGATGTCAGATGAGTCCGAGTGCGCACGAGGCACTGATTAGCCGGCGTTTTCCCATTGGGGCCGAACCGATGCGGGGAGGTGTATCCTTTCGAGTGTGGGCGCCGGCGCGCAAGCGCATTTCGGTCGTCACCGATAATGGACATTACCCACTCCACGCTGAAGGGAATGGATATTTTTCTGGCCTCGTAGCTGGTTTGGGCATCGGGACAAACTATCATTTGGACCTTGATAATGACGGGGTCCTGGAAGCCGACCCGGCTTCCAGGTTCCAGCCGCTCGGACCGACGGGACCCTCGCAGGTCATAGAACCGTCAATTTTCATCTGGCGCGACCAGGCCTGGACAGGAGTGCCCCCGCAAGGCCAAGTGGTCTACGAGCTACACGTCGGCACGTTTACGCCAGAAGGGACCTGGACAGCAGCGCGACAACGGCTGCAACATCTGCGCGATCTCGGTGTAACAGTGATCGAGATGATGCCAGTGAACGAATTCCTGGGCAGCTTCGGCTGGGGCTATGATGGCGTTTTACTCTTCGCTCCTACGCGACTTTACGGCACGCCGGACGATCTGAGGTCGTTCGTGGACGCCGCGCACGCTGTCGGCATCGGCGTTATTCTTGATGTCGTCTACAATCACTTCGGGCCCGGGGATCGATTTGATCGATTCGCTGCATCGTATTTTAAGGGCGAACGCAACGAGTGGGGCAGATCGCTAAATCTGGACGGTGACGGTTGTGATGGAGTCAGGACCTATTTCATCTGCAATGCTGTCTACTGGATCGAGGAGTTTCACTTTGATGGGCTGAGGATTGATGCCACTCAGGCCCTTGAAGACAAAAGCGAGAGGCACATTGTGGGAGAGATCGCGAACGCCTGTCGACGGGCAGCGGGCGTGAAGACGCTGTACCTGCTCGCCGAAAACGAACCTCAGGACGCGAACTTGGTCCGAGCAACGGAACGAGGGGGGCTTGGCATGGACGCCGTGTGGAATGATGATTTCCATCATTCGGCCAAGGTTGCGCTTACCGGACGGCGCGAGGCCTATTTCCACGACTACCGGGGCCACCCGCAGGAATTCGTGTCGGCAGCGAAATATGGTTACCTTTTCCAGGGCCAAAGATACAACTGGCAGAACAAGGCCCGGGGCAAGCCAGCGCGCGATCTGCTTCCGGCGAATTTCGTGCACTTCCTCGACAATCATGATCAAATCGCGAACTCGGCGAGCGGAAAACGCATCCATCAGTTGACGAGCGGCGCACGCCTCAGGGCAATGACGGCGCTTCTTATTCTCGGGCCCCAAACGCCGATGTTGTTCCAAGGGCAAGAGTTTTCAGCGAGCACACCTTTCCTCTACTTCAGCGACGCTGCAAAGGACAACAGCTCTAGCGTACGAGATGGGAGACTTGCTTTCCTGTGGCAGTTCGCGAGTTTCAGGGACCAGCAAATCAGACGGAACATGCCCGATCCGTGTGATCGATCAACATTCGAGCGTTGCAAGCTTGCTTGGGAAGATGCCGAACGCAATGGAGACATGCTCGCACTGCACACAGACCTGATCGCCTTACGGCGGTGCATTCCGGTCGTTGGCGAAGGGGAGCCGCCGGCAGCGGTGGACGGAAGTGTTTTGAGCGATCGCTGCCTCTTATTGCGATACCTCACCGCGCAAGGCAAGGATGATCGCCTTCTGCTCATCAATCTCGGTCGTGATCTGGTGATTGCCAGCCTGGCCGATCCTTTATTCGCTCCTCCGGAGTTTCACCAGTGGACAATAGCCTGGTCTAGCGAAGATGTTCGATATGGAGGAGGCGGGCTACGGCCCGCCGATCTTGATCGACGCTGGGTGCTATCTGGCAACACAGCGCTGTTACTAACGCCCGAAGCGAGAGGGGCCCAACGGGTTCCGTCAGCAAAGGATGTTGCGGACTGGCAGGAGCATCTCATCGGCTGAGTGTTGGCCATCCTCCTTTGAAACAGCTCTATGTTCCGCGGCCCTGTCGCGACTCAAGCAAATCGGAGAGCCTGTCGTTGCCAGTGTCGGACCAGTTCGTGTTCGGAATTATCTCCAAGACGAGCCGCATTTCCAGCAGCAAAATACGGTCTTTGTTCATCACCTGCACGCTAATCATCGACACGGGATCTAGCGGCAGTCCATCGGCTGCCATTTCAGCAAGTGTTACCTTCGCCTCGGCGAGGGCGGCTTTTTCGTCAGGGAACTCGAAGCCACGATCATCGGCACTAAACCCCTCTTGATCGGTCGTCCTGAAGTAAAACAACGGCATGCTTAATCTCCGCCCGATAACGGCGTTGTTGGCGAGATGTCGCCAGGGTGGCTTGGTTGTAGCCTACCAAGATAACTTCATCGCGAGAGATAGGTTCCGAAGGGTCCCGTTCGCGGGAGGCCGAAGAGCCAGGCTGTGATCGATCTGCACACGAGGCCGGAACTTTTTGCTGCAAGTCAGGTTAGAGTATCCTCAACCAAGGAGGAACACATGGCTGAAGCAAATCTGGAGAAGCTTTTTCACGAGACTCTGAAGGATATCTACTACGCTGAACGTCAGATCTTGAAGGCGCTGCCGAAGATGGCCCGTGCCGCCCAGTCAAGTGACACCAAGGCCGCGTTCGAGAAGCATAAAGACGAGACGGAGGGGCATGTGGAACGGCTCCAGCAAGTCTTTGAACTCATCGGGAAACGTGCCCAGGGCAAGACCTGTGAGGCGGTCCAGGGTTTGATTGCTGAGGGAGAGGAGATCATCGAAGAGTTCAAAGGCTCACCGGCGATCGACGCTGGCCTCATCTCTGCTGCCCAGGCAGTTGAGCATTACGAAATTGCCCGATACGGCACGCTGAAAACCTGGGCCCAACAGTTGGGTCTTAAGGACGCAGTCGGCTTGCTCGACGCAACCCTTCAGGAGGAAGGTGCTACGGACAAGAAATTAACCCAGCTAGCGGTTAGTGCGGCAAATATGAAGGCAAAGGCAGCTTAAACCTGCAACAACAGTGAGCCAGCCACCGCCGTGCCCCCGCGTATCACGGGGCGCAGTGGTGCTGGCTCATCGGCCAAGCTTGGGCTATGGGACACTTCTCCAAATGCAACCGAGCTTCGCGCTTGCGTCAAAGAACCCGGACGGGTGGCGCGGCTAACAGAGAAACCTCAATCGACTGATGGGGGTCGGCGATTCTCCCAATGTTGCTCGGCTCCATCGATCGCAAGCAACCATGGTTCGCGGCGCTTGACCCAGAGTTCATAAGTGGGAAGATATGAAGTTGGCGCATCGGCCAGCGTACCCAGTTTGATCTCGACTTCATTCCCCTCGCAGCTGAACATCCTGGAGCCACATCGAGGACAGAACCTTCGCCCTTCGTAGAGCACTGTATTACCAGCTGCGTCGAATTCGCTTTGCGGCCAAACACCAAAGAAAGTGAACGCCGAGCCGCTTTCCTGTCGACAATCTTTGCAATGGCAAATCCCGACCCGCAACGGCGGCCCGCGGACTTCGTATTTGACCTGACCGCAACGACAGCTACCAAGCCGGTTAATCATCGACGCAACTCCAGTCTCACCGAGGGCGCAAGGCGTGGCTCATGCATCCGTCATTCCTCCCCTCCAGATTCGAAAGCTCAGCCAAACGCCGTGAGATTGGACCGTTGCCGCGTTGGTTCGGTCGACGAGCTGGCCTTTCTCGCTTTTACACCAGCGATCTCCGAACAACGGCGTTCGATGTTCAATGTTCCCTTTCCCAAAACTTAGCTGACCATAGTTCGCGAGAGACCAATTGCGTGGTTTCAGCCTGCTCGCGGTCGCCCCTCGACGTAATCCGCTGTTTGCAGGGTGGGCGTCACTACGTGAAAAATTAAAGGCACTAGGCTTGAGCGATTTTGGTGCAAGGCCGGCTCGCTACCCCTCACATTCTCAGGGAACGATCATACACAAATTGAGTTCGAAGGATGATGCGCCGGACGACCGCCGGCAAGCTCGGAGGGAGATTTGAACTTGGCTCGCAACTGGAAGCATCTCTGCATTGACATGCAACGGCTCTTCAATGAGGACACGCCGTGGAGAGTGGAATGGATGTCCAGGGTACTACCCAATGTCGCGGAGGTCTCCGCCAATTTTCCAGAGCAGACCATTTTTACCCGTTTCATCCCACCGGAACGCGCGCAGGACGCACCGGGCATGTGGGCTCAATACTACGCAAAATGGTGGATGATGACAGGGGAGCATCTGCCCAGAGAATTGTTGGAGCTTCCAGCTTGCTTGGCCCGACTTGTTCCGCCGGCAAGGATCATCGACAAACGCATCTACTCACCTTGGCTCGAAGGCCGACTTCATCAATCACTGCAACAATGCGGGGTGGATACAGTGGTGCTGACGGGTGGGGAAACGGACGTTTGCGTCCTCGCGACTGTGCTCGGCGCCGTCGATCTCGGCTACCGGGTCCTTGTGCTCGAAGATGCCGTTTGTAGCGGCGCTGACCAGACGCATGATGCCGCGCTTCGCTTGTTAGGCGAACGGTTTTCGGCGCAGTTGACCCTCTGCACGACCGCCGATTTCCTTCACTCGAAAGGTGACGTTCGTGCGCTTACTCCGCCTTCGCGTTAAGGTGCTATTGGCACCTTCAATGCACAACACGGGCACGTTGGTTTTCGATGGGCCTACGTCTCAATGGTCGATCCGCGCTGCTGCAGAATCTTAGCAATGACCTGCGATGGCACGGGGCGAGATAACAGAAAACCCTGTAGGTCGTCGCATCCCAAGCGGCACAGCGCCTCTTGTTGCTCGATTGTTTCGATCCCTTCGGCGGTCGTCTTCAGCCCCTTGGCGTGCGCCAGACCTATGATTGCCTGAACAATTTCCTCGTTTCCCCCCGGTGTTCCGAAACCATTCACGAAAGAACGGTCAATCTTTATACGGTCGACTTCCAGACGCTGTAGGCACCCGAATGAAGAAAAACCCGTGCCAAAATCATCAAGAGCGAAGCGAACGCCCGCCGCTCTAAGTGCGCGTATGTTCTTCTCGCACTGCCCGTCTTCATCGACAAGCGCTGTCTCGGTGATTTCGATTTCCAGTCTCTCCGGCTTGAATTTCAGTTCATCAAGAATGGCCAGCACATTGCGGGCATAGTTCGGGTTCCGCATCTCAAGCGCCGATGCGTTGACGGAAAGTCCGAGGCCCTCCCATGGCAAGGCGGCAGTGCAGGCCTCCTTAAGGACAAGGGAGCCAACCTTTTCAATAACCCCAATTTCCTCTGCAAGACCGATGAACATATCCGGCGGTATCAAACCTTTGAGAGGATGCCTCCACCTTAACAGGGCTTCGACGCCCGTAATCTGGCGGCCCAGTGCGGAATAGACCGGCTGGTAATGGATTTCCAACTGATCCTTTGCTTCGAGAGCAGCGCGTAGATCTCGCTCGAGCTCGCGGCGCATTTTGATCAGTTCGTCCATGTGCGCGCCAAAGATGGCATAGCAGTTCCGTCCCGCGCCCTTGGCGTGATAGAGGGCGATATCGGCCTCGCGCATCATTTCGTCCGCCGATTTGTGTTGAGTCCCACGCGCACTTCCCAACATGGACACGCCGATGCTGAGCCCAATTCGAATGGGGTGCCCCTTGACCTCGAAGGGTTCCTGGATCGCGTCGATCAGCCGCTGACATTGTTTTTCGACATCCTGCCGGTTTGTATGGGCTATGATTGCAGTGAATTCATCTCCACCAATGCGCGCAACTGTTTCGGCAAGTCCGGCGGCCTCATTCAATCGTTTAGCCACCGCTATGATCAATGCGTCGCCGACTGGGTGTCCAAGCATATCGTTGACCTGCTTGAAGCGGTCCAGATCCATGTACAGAACTGCAAGTTCACGCGGCTTGCTCGCGCCGTTGAGCCTTTCAGCAAGGCGTCGGTGAAACGTTCGCCGGTTGGCCAACCCTGTCAATCCGTCGTGAAAGGCAAGATGGTTCAATTGTGCCTGGCTCGTTTTCAAGCGCCGCGACCGGTTCCAGATTGAGGCACCCATTGAGACTGTCAAAGCCAAAATCAACGCTGTGGTCGCTGCTAGGATGGGAGTGGTCTCTCGAATCAAGTCGGCTCCGGGCGAGAAAGGTGACCAAGAAAAGTAACCGGCCACCTGACCCGAACGTGTGGTCAACGGTGCCGTCGCCCTCGATTGATCGTAAGCGCGAATTTCCCCGCACCTTCTGTGATTGAGTGAGCTTTGGCATGAGGTGTCCACCTAAAAGAGGTGGACACCAAATGATGGAAGAAGGTCA
>NZ_LMFK01000031.1:0-25633 GCF_001426785.1 Ensifer sp. Root142 | reverse complement strand
ACGAAGCGCGGGGCCGACCAGATCGGCGGCGCCGATTATACCTTCGATTGCACCGGCAACACCAAGGTGATGCGCCAGGCGCTCGAAGCCTCGCATCGCGGCTGGGGCAAGTCGGTGGTCATCGGCGTTGCCGGTGCCGGCCAGGAAATCTCCACCCGTCCGTTCCAGCTCGTCACCGGTCGCAGCTGGATGGGCACCGCCTTTGGCGGCGCCCGCGGCCGCACCGACGTGCCGAAGATTGTCGACTGGTACATGGAAGGCAAGATCGAGATCGATCCGATGATCACCCACACGATGCCGCTCGAAGACATCAACAAGGGCTTCGAGCTGATGCACTCCGGCGAGAGCATCCGCAGCGTGGTTCTCTACTAAGCTTAAAATCCGATTCAGGAAAGCGCCGGAATCGATTGTATTCCGGCGCTTTTTCGGTCCATTTGAGAAACGGATTCAGGATGATCTATGTCGATGCCGATGCCTGCCCGGTGAAGGCGGAAGTGCTGAAGGTGGCCGAGCGCCATGGCTTCAAGGTGACCTTCGTCGCCAACTCGGGCCTGCGACCGTCGCGCGACCCGATGGTCCACAACGTCATCGTGTCGGCAAGCTTCGACGCCGCCGACGACTGGATCGCCGAACGCGCGCATGAGGGCGATATCGTCGTGACTGCCGACGTGCCGCTTGCGGTTCGTTGCGTGGCCGCCGGCGCATTCGTCACCGGCCCGTCCGGGCGCGTCTTCGACAAGAGCAATATCGGCATGGCGTCTGCCATGCGCGACCTTGGCCAACACCTGCGCGAGACCGGCGAAAGCAAGGGCTACAATGCCGCCTTCACGCAACGCGACCGTTCGACCTTCCTCGAGACACTTGACCGACTCGCGCGCCAGACGAAAAAGTGAGGCGCGGCGTCAATCCGCAAGGGATCGCAGGGGCACTCCGATGACAGCGACGACAAGGCTCAGGCACTGGCCGTTCTACACCGCGCTCCCCTGTGCTCTTGCCAGCCTGCCCGTCATGTGGTTTGCCGCGCCGCGCTATAGTTTCGAAGTCTCAGCCGTCACTTTTTTCTGCGTCTACCTGATCATGAGCGCCCGGCGGCTGCGGATGATGACGGGCAAGCATCTCAAGACGCATGCGAGAAACACCGACGAACCCGAAGCGGTGATTTTCCTGGTCACTTTCGCAGCGGCCGCCACGGCGCTGGTCTCGCTGTTCTTCGCGTTGAACGGCGAAAGTAAGGGGCCAACGCTCGAACTGGCGCTAGCCTTTGCCTCGGTCGTTCTCGGCTGGGCGACCATCCACGTGATGGCGGCCATGCACTATGCCCATGTCTATTGGGTGCCTGACGACGGCGCGCAAACCCCTGCCCCGCAGCGCGGCCTCGATTTTCCCGAGACGCCGGAACCCGGCGGCTATGATTTCCTCTATTTTTCCTTCGTGATCGGCATGACCGCCCAGACTTCGGACGTCGCCATCACCACCACGGCGATGCGGCGCATCAACCTGATGCACGCCATCGTCTCCTTCTTCTTCAACACCGTGCTTGTCGCCGCTGCGGTCAACGCGGCCGTGCAACTCGCCGGCTGATCCCACGATATCCAAGGAGCATTTGATGAAAGTCCTTTCTCAGAACACCGCATTTGGCGGCATGCAGGGCGTCTTCTCGCACGAATCCGCGGCCTGCAAGGGCGAGATGACGTTTGCTGTCTTCGTCCCGCCACAGGCGATCAAGGAGCCGCGGCCGGTGCTCTGGTATCTCTCGGGCCTCACCTGCACCCATGCCAACGTGATGGAAAAGGGTGAGTACCGCCGTATGGCAGCCGAGCTCGGGCTGATCGTCGTCTGCCCCGACACCAGCCCGCGCGGCACGGAAGTTCCCGACGAACTCACCAACTGGCAGATGGGCAAGGGCGCAGGCTTCTACCTCGATGCCACGCAAACACCGTGGTCCGAGCACTATCAGATGTACAGCTACATCACCGAGGAGCTGCCGGCCTTCGTCAGCCAGCATTTTCGCATCGATATGAGCCGGCAGGGCATTTTCGGCCATTCGATGGGCGGTCACGGTGCAATGACCATCGCGCTCAAGCATCCGGACCGTTTCCGCAGCTGCTCGGCCTTTGCGCCGATCGTCGAGCCGTCGACGGCCGACTGGTCCATCGGCGCCTTCGAGAAATACCTCGGCGAGGACAGGGCCGCCTGGCGGCAATACGATGCCTGCGCGCTGGTCAAGGATGGTGCCCGCTTCCCGGAGTTCCTGATCGACCAGGGCAAGGCGGACAGTTTCCTCGACAACGGCCTGCGGCCATGGCTCTTCGAGGAAGCGATCAAGGGAACCGGCATCGACCTGACGCTGCGCATGCATGAGCGCTACGATCACTCCTATTACTTCATCTCGACCTTCATGGGCGATCATCTGAAGTGGCACGCCGAGCGGCTGGCCTGATCCCAGTGAAACGGCCGGAGGCTGCGATGTCCCAACTTCTTCTCGTCGGTGCCGGCGGCGCCATCGGATCGATGGCCCGCTATCTTGTCGGCCTTTGGACGGTTCAACGATGGGGCCCGGCCCTTCCATGGGGAACGCTCATGGTCAACGTCACCGGCTCGTTCCTGATCGGCTTGCTTGCGGAGCTGATCATGCGCAAGTTCGGCGCTTCGCCGGAGATGCGACTGTTCCTGATCACCGGCGTGCTGGGCGGTTACACCACCTTTTCGGCTTTTTCACTGGACGCCATTATGCTGCTCGAGCGTGGCGATGCTGCACTCGCGCTCGGCTACATCGCCGCCAGCATCGTGCTTTCGATACTGGCGGTGTTTGCCGGGCTGGCCCTGATGCGCGCAATGGTCTAAAGGCTGCCTCTAAAGAACAGGAAGCAGGTTCGCTGAGATGGCAGGCATAGAACACAAGCAGGTGGACGGCGACGAGGCAGGCATGCGCCTCGATCGCTGGTTCAAGGTGCATTTCCCCGGACTGGGTTTCGGTCCGCTGCAGAAGCTGCTGCGCTCGGGCCAGATCCGTGTCGACGGCGGCCGCGTCAAATCCGACACGCGCCTGCAGACGGGCCAGACGGTCCGCATCCCTCCGCTTAACGTCGACGCCAAGGAGATAAAGACTGGCCCGATCGCCGGACGCGACCTTCGCCACTCGCCCGACGGGGAATTGCTGTCGCGCATGGTGCTGCACGAGGACGCGAAGGTTATCGTGCTGAACAAGCCGGCTGGGCTTGCGGTACAGGGCGGCTCCGGCGTCAACCGACACATCGACAAGATGCTCGAGGCATGGACCAACCAGCGTGGCGAAAAACCCCGTCTGGTTCATCGCCTCGACCGCGACACCTCCGGCGTTCTGGTGATTGCCCGCACGCGTGGCGCCGCGCAGAAGCTGACGGCTGCCTTCCGCGAGCGCGACACCAAGAAGACCTATTGGGCACTGGTGAAGGGCGTCCCGCGCAAGCGCGAGGACCGCATCTCGACCTGGCTGGTCAAGGAACAGACGCCGGACGGCGACCGCATGCGCATCGCCAAGCACGGTGAAGATGGCGCCGACCACGCCATTTCCTACTACCGTGTGCGCGAGCAGGCAGCACAGAACCTCGCCTGGCTGGAGATGGAGCCCTATACCGGCCGTACCCATCAGCTACGCGTGCATGCGCTGCACATCGGCCATCCGATCCTCGGCGACCCGAAGTATTTCGACGCCGATTTCAACTGGAGCCTGCCCGGCGGCATGCAGAACCGGCTGCACCTGCACGCACGCCATATCGATATCCCGCACCCGGATGGCGGTCGCCTGCGGGTGACTGCGCCGCTGCCGCCGCACATGGTCCAGAGCTGGAACCTGCTAGGCTTCGAAGAGAACGAGCCCGGCGAGGACGACTGATGAAACTGGCGCTTTTCGATTGCGATGGCACGCTGGTCGACAGCGGCGGTCTGATCCACGAAGTGATGGCACGGACCTTCGAAGCCTTCGAACTCGATCGACCCGAACTTTCCGCGACCAAGGGCATCATCGGCCTGACCCTTGACATCGCCATTGCTCGCCTGCTCGGACACGAGCATGTCGACGACCAGGCGCTGGCAATGACGGCCCATTACAAGGCGATTTTTGCCGGCGTGCGCGGCGAATCCGGATTTCAGGAGCTGCTGTTTCCCGGCATCGCGGAGATGATGCAGACGCTGTCCGGCCGCGACGAGCTGCTGATTGGCGCGGTCACCGGCAAATCGCGCCGCGGTCTGACGCATATCGCCGAGACCCACGGCTTCGACCGGATATTCTTCGTCTCGCGCACGGCCGACGACTGCCCTTCAAAGCCGCATCCAGCAATGGTCTCGGAATGCTGCTCGGAAGCCGGGATTGATCCGAGCGATACTGTCGTCATCGGCGATGCGATTTATGATATGCAGATGGCGAAGGCCGCCGGCGCCGCCGCCATCGGTGTTGCGTGGGGTTATGCCGACGTACCGGATCTCGTCGAGGCGGGGGCCGACTACATTGCACGGACGCCGGCCGACATCATGGAGTGGATGGAACACTATCATGCCTGATATTCGCGATGAACTCAGCGGTGCGTTGAGCCACGAGGACCCGGTCCGGCGCGCACAGATCCAGATGCTGAAGCCGCTGCCCAAGCGCTTCTACAAGGACGTCAGCATCGGCACTTCGGAAGACGGCGGCCACAGCGTGCTGCTTGACGGCCGACCGGTGCGCACGCCGGCGAAAAATCTGCTTGCGGTCCCGCCCCTGAAGCTTGCCGAAATGCTGGCAGCCGAATGGGATGCGCAGGTCGAGGTCATCGACCCCGCCAAGATGCCGGTCACCCGGATCGCCAACACGGCGCTCGACGGTGTGGCGAAGGACCAGCGCTCGGTTTTCGAGGACATCTTACGTTTCGCTGGAACCGACTTGCTCTGCTACCGCGCGTCCAGCCCGGAAGGGCTCGTCGGACGGCAGAACGCCGTCTGGAACCCGGTGCTCGAATGGGCTGCGCAGTCGCTCGGCGCCCGCTTCATTCTGGCCGAGGGCGTCATCCACCAGGAACAGACCGGTGAGGCAATCACCGCCTATGCAGAGGGCCTGCGCGCCTTTGCGACGCCGCTCGGCCTGACCTGCGTGCATACGATCACCACCTTGACCGGCTCGGCGCTGCTCGCGGTTGCGTTCGCGTCCGGCCGGCTGACCGCCGAACAGGCTTGGATTGCAGCCCATGTCGATGAGGACTGGCAGATCGAGCATTGGGGCACAGACGAGGAAGCGTTCAAGCGCCGCGAGGGCCGCTGGCAGGAGATGCAGGCGGCGACTGCCGTCCTCGACGCGCTGCGATAGCGGCGCGCCGGAACAGGCTGCGAAAGTCAGCTGCCCTTGCGAGAGATCTCTGACGTTGCGTTAGGCAGAAAGCTTCAGCCCGGCAATACCGGCAACGATCAGCGTGATGCAACCGAGGCGGACGAACGTCGCCGGCTCGGCAAAGAGGAAAATGCCGAGAATGACGGTACCGACCGTGCCGATGCCGGTCCAGACGGCATAGGCCGTGCCGAGCGGCAGCGTTCGGACCGCCAGACCAAGCAAGGCGATGCTAAGGATCATCGAACCGACGGTCAGGACCGTCGGCGTCAGCCGCGTGAAACCGTCGGTGTATTTGAGACCGATTGCCCAGCCGATTTCGAGGATACCGGCAAGCAGGAGGATTAACCAGGCCATTTCAAACTCCTAGAGTATGGAGCGAGGCCGTCCCCGCGGATGTTCGGTATCGAAAGTCTCAAAACCGTGCAGCCGTCTGCAACGCGGGTTCTATCTCACGGTTTTCTGACGGCAGCAAGATATGCCCGGGCAAATCAGCCCTGCACGCCCGGCAAGGCTTAAGCATTTCCAGCAAAAAGTGCGAAGCGGTTTCCCGCCAGGAAATGCGTCGCAACAGAGAGATGGAGTCAGCTCCGCTCACGCCGCAGCTTTGCCCACCATTCCAGCCGCTTGCGGATCTCTCGCTCGAAGCCGCGTTCCGGCGGGTCATAGAAGGTCTTGCGTCCCATCTTTTCCGGGAAATAGTCCTGGCCCGAAAACGCATCGGGCTCATCGTGGTCGTAACGATAGCCGTCGCCGTAGCCCTCGCCCTTCATCAACTTGGTCGGCGCGTTCAGAATATGCTTCGGCGGCAGAAGCGAACCGTTTTCCTTGGCCGCCCGCATGGCCGCTTTGTAAGCCATGTAGACACCATTCGATTTCGGTGCGGTCGCGAGATAGACGCAGGCCTGGGCCAACGCCAGTTCTCCTTCCGGCGAACCGAGATAATCATACGCATCCTTGGCGGCATTGCAGATCGCCAGTGCCTGAGGATCGGCAAGGCCGATATCCTCCACCGCCATGCGGACGAGGCGCCGTCCGAGATAGAGCGGATCCTCGCCGGCATCGAACATTCGGCAGAGATAATAAAGTGCCGCATCCGGGTCGGAGCCGCGCACCGATTTGTGCAGGGCCGAAATCAGGTTGTAGTGACCGTCCTGCCCCTTGTCGTAGACCGGCGCTCGTCGCTGCACGATCCTCTGCAGCGCGTCGACATCGAAGATCTCGTCCGCCCGCGCGGCGCGCCAGACCTCCTCGGCCAGCGTGAGCGCCGCCCGGCCGTCGCCATCGGCCATCCGGATCAGGCTTGCCCGGGCGTCCTCATCCAGCGGAAGAGGTTTGCCTTCCGTCTCTTCGGCGCGCTTCAGCAATTCTCGCAGGCTCTCTTCTCCATGCGGCTTGAACGTCAGCACACGGGCGCGTGACAAGAGAGCGGCGTTGAGTTCGAAAGACGGATTTTCTGTCGTCGCCCCGACCAAGATGACCGTGCCGTCTTCCATGACGGGCAAGAAGCTGTCCTGCTGGGCACGGTTGAAACGATGAACCTCATCGACGAAGAGCAAGGTCTGGCGGCCCGACATCCGCCGGGCCCTTGCCGATTCGAAAACCTTCTTGAGGTCGGCGACACCGGAAAAGATCGCCGAGATCTGCTCGAAGGCAAGCCCCGCCTCGCCCGACAGCAGCCGGGCGACCGTCGTCTTGCCCGTTCCAGGCGGTCCCCAGAAGATCATCGATCCGAGCGAGCCCGATGCGATCATGCGCGTCAACACGCCATCCACGCCCGTCAGGTGTTCCTGGCCGGTGACTTCGGACAGCGTGCGCGGCCGCAGACGATCGGCAAGCGGTCTTGCCGAGGTCATTTCCGGCGGCTCGGAGGACGAGAAGAGATCGCTCATCGGAAGAACTGACGAATGATCTGGCCATCGCGCTCGATTTCGACGCGCCAGAAGGAGGCACCCTCGGCCATCACGCTCTCCAATGTCTTCGAACTGTCGATCGACGCGCCGTTGACGGAGCGGATAATATCCTTCGGCGCCAGTCCGATGCGCGCGGCGGGCGAGCCACGGTTGATCTCGGTAACGACGACACCCTGCAGCGAGGTCGACATGCGCAGTTCGTCGGCCAATCGGGGAGAGAGATTGGCTACGACCGCACCGGCAAACGGATTGCGGCCCTCGATGAGGCGCTCGTCGCGGGGCGACGTCTCCGGTGCACGGTCGAGCTTCAGGCTGACATCGTGCGGTTTGCCGTTTTCGGAAACGGTGACGCGGGCCTCGTGGCCAATACCGACCGTGGTCAGGCGGTAGCCGAGGGCATCGGGATGTTCCACGGCGATGCCGTTGACCGCTGTGATCACCTGCCCCGGCTTGATGCCAGCTGAGGCTGCGGGCCCGTCGGTGACGACGGCGGTGACAAGCGCGCCGCGAGCGCGATCAAGGCCAAGAGCTTCCGCGACTTCTGAGGTCACGGGCTCGAAGGACGCGCCGATGAACGGACGCACGAAGGAGCCATTGCCGCCCTCGGCGGAGGCGACAAACACCTTTACCAGATTGGCAGGGATGGCAAAGCCGACGCCGTTCGAGCCGCCGCCCTTGGAGAAAATCGCGGTATTGATGCCGATCAGCGCACCGTTCATGTCGATCAGGCCACCGCCGGAATTGCCGGGGTTGATGGCGGCGTCCGTCTGGATGAAGAAGCCGAAATCGCCCGACGAAATCTGATTGCGGGCGAGCGCGGAAACGATGCCGCTCGTCACCGTCTGCCCGACGCCGAAGGGATTGCCGATCGCCAGAACGATATCGCCGACCTCGACCGCATCGGAATCGCCGATCGGGATGATGTCGAACGGACCATCGGACTGGATCTTCAGGACCGCAAGATCGAGGCGGTCATCCTTGAGCACGATCTTGCAGGGATATTCGCGGCCATCGGCAAGCGCCACCTTGATATCGTCGGCGCCTTCTATGACGTGGTTATTGGTAACGACGATGCCGTTCTTGCCGACGATCACGCCGGATCCGAGCGACGACTGCTTCTCGCTGCGGTTCGGCATGCGCTGCCCGAAGAACTCTTCGAAGAAGGGATCGCCCGAGAAGACCGACCGGCGCTCGACCACGCGCTCGGCATAGACGTTGACGACCGCATTCGCCGTCTGCTTGACCAGAGGCGAGAAGGAAAGCTGCATCTCGGTGCGCGACTGGGGCACGACCTTCGCATCCTGGGCCATTGCCGGACAGGCGAGAGAGACGGCGAGAACGAGCGTCGCAAGCGCCCTTGAACCAAAGATCATATGAAGCCTTCTCCTATTCGTCGCGGCTACGTTCAGATAGGATTTCGCAGGAAAAAAGGCAAACGTCACTGCGAGATACGCAAAGTCGGCGCCATCACGTAGAACGCACGAAAACGTGGTTATCCGCCTCTTTCTCAGTGATCGAAACTCTGGTCAGTTTGAGCAGACAAGACCCACACGTTGAAAGCGGAAAAGATCATGCCGGCCTATCGTCCACCGAGAATCGCATCGTCCGAAATCACGCCGGAGAGCTGCTTTCTCTCGCGCCGCGCCTTTCTAGCGACGACGGCAGGTGGTTTGCTGATTGCAGGCACTGGCGTCGGTTCGGTCCAAGCGGCTGCACTCGCCGCACCCAAGGGCAGATACACCGTCGAGGAGGATCTGACGCCGGAGGCCGACGTCACCGGCTACAACAATTTTTATGAGTTCGGGACCGGCAAGGCCGATCCTGCGGCCAACTCGGATACCTTCAAACCGACCCCATGGACCGTGAAGGTCGATGGTCTTGTCGGCAAGCCGAAGGAATTCGGGTTGGAGGAGCTTCTGGCGCTTCCAATCGAGGAGCGTGTCTACCGGATGCGTTGCGTCGAAGCCTGGTCGATGGTCATTCCCTGGACCGGGTTCCCGCTCGCAGCCCTGCTCGACAAAGTCGAGCCACTCGGCAATGCGAAATATGTCTCATTCGAGACCGTGGTGCGCCCCGAGGAGATGCCCGGCCAATCAGGCTTCTTTCAGGCTTTGCCCTGGCCTTACCGCGAGGGTCTGCGCCTCGACGAGGCGCGCCATCCGCTCACCATTCTCTCGGTCGGCGTCTATGGCAAGACCCTGCCAAATCAGAACGGTGCGCCGATCCGACTGGTCACTCCTTGGAAGTATGGCTTCAAGGGTATCAAGTCGATCGTGCGAATCTCGTTGACGGAAACGCCGCCGCCTTCGACATGGAACCTGTCGGCACCCAATGAGTACGGCTTCTATGCGAATGTTAACCCGACCGTCGACCATCCACGCTGGAGCCAGGCGACCGAAAACAGGATCGGTGGCGGTGGTTTCTTCGGCGCCAACCGACGCGATACCCTGCCCTTCAATGGCTATGCGGAAGAAGTCGCCGGTCTCTATGCCGGCATGGACCTGAGAGCGAACTTCTAAGAATGCCCAAGCTGCCCGCCCTGCCGAAACGCTTTCACTCCGCGTCCGTCTGGGGATTGTACGGGCTGGGCCTCTGTCCGGCCCTTGCCGCCTTTTACCTCGGCGCCACCGGACGCCTGCCTGGAAACCCCGTCAAGGAATTCGAGCACCTGCTCGGCATCTGGGCGCTGCGCTTTCTGGTCGCCACGCTGGCGATCACCCCCATCCGCGATATCTTCGGCGTCAACTGGCTGCGCTACCGGCGCGCACTCGGGCTGCTGGCGTTCTACTATGTGGTGATGCACTTCCTGGCCTATTTCCTGCTCGACCAGGTCCTGAACATCCCCGCCATCATCGCCGACATCGCCCGGCGCCCGTTCATCACCATCGGAATGGCCGGGCTGCTGATGCTCATCCCCCTGGCGCTGACATCCAACAATTGGTCGATCCGTAGGCTCGGCAGCAAATGGAACCAGTTGCACAAGCTTGCCTATGTGATCGCCGCGGCGGGAGCGCTGCATTTCGCCATGTCAGTCAAGGTGGTCGGCCTCGAGCAGATGACCTATCTGGCTTTGGTCACCTTGCTCCTTTGCTGGCGCCTGGTGCGCAAGCCCTATCTGAAGCGTAAACGGCAGGTCGCCAACCGACCGATCCGGACAGCGGAAACAGAAAAAGCGGCCGGGTGACGAACACCCGGCCGCTTTCAATTCAGCTTACCTGAAAAGATCAGGCTGCTTCTGCGGCGTCAGCTTCAGCTGCGACGCGAGCGCGATCCTTCGCACCCTTTGCATCGGTGTCGCGGTCAACGAATTCGATGACGGCGAGAGCAGCGTTGTCGCCCTGGCGGAAACCAGCCTTCATGATACGCAGGTAGCCGCCGTTGCGGGTGGCGTAACGCGATGCGATCGTGTCGAACAGCTTCGAAACGACAGCGGCGTCGCGGATCTGCGAGATCGCCTGACGACGAGCATGCAGGTCGCCGCGCTTGCCGAGAGTGACGAGCTTTTCAACGATCGGGCGGATTTCCTTAGCCTTCGGCAGGGTCGTAACGATCTGCTCGTGCTCGATCAGCGAAGCTGCCATGTTGGCAAACATCGCCTTGCGGTGGCTGGCGGTTCTATTCAGCTTGCGGCCGGCTTTACCGTGGCGCATTGCTATTCTCCTTCACTTGCAGGCATCTGCCCGCAGTCTAATGGTTAGTATTGGTCTTCGTAACGCTTGGCGAGATCTTCGATGTTCTCAGGCGGCCAGGACGGCACTTCCATGCCGAGGTGCAGGCCCATGGAAGCGAGAACTTCCTTGATTTCGTTCAGCGACTTGCGACCAAAATTCGGCGTGCGGAGCATTTCTGCTTCGGTCTTCTGAATGAGGTCGCCGATGTAGACGATGTTGTCGTTCTTCAGGCAGTTGGCCGAACGGACGGAAAGTTCCAGTTCGTCGACCTTCTTGAGAAGCGCCGGGTTGAAGGCGAGCTCGGTGACTGCCTCTTCCTCTGCTTCCTTCTGCGGCTCGTCGAAGTTGACGAAAACCGACAGCTGGTCCTGAAGGATGCGGGCCGCAAACGCGATCGCATCTTCACCGGTGACGGAGCCGTCCGTCTCGATGGACATCGTCAGCTTGTCATAATCAAGAACCTGGCCTTCGCGGGTGTTTTCCACCTTGTACGAGACCTTCTTGACCGGCGAGTACAGGCTGTCGACCGGGATGAGGCCGATCGGAGCATCTTCCGAACGGTTACGGTCAGCCGGAACGTAGCCCTTGCCGTTGTTGACGGTGAACTCCATGCGGATTTCAGCGCCCTCGTCGAGGGTGCAGATCACATGGTTCGGGTTGAGGATTTCGATGTCGCCAACCGTCTGGATGTCACCGGCGGTTACAACGCCCGGACCCTGCTTGCGCACAACCATGCGCTTTGCGTCGTCGCCATCCATCTTGATGGCGATTTCCTTGATGTTGAGCACGATGTCCGTCACGTCTTCCCGAACGCCCGGGATAGAGGAGAACTCGTGCAGGACGCCGTCGATCTGCACCGCGGTAACAGCAGCACCGCGAAGCGACGACAGCAGCACGCGGCGAAGCGCGTTGCCGAGCGTCAGACCAAAGCCGCGTTCAAGCGGTTCCGCGACCAACGTTGCCTTGGTGCGGCCCGAGGAGATGAACTCCACCTTGTTCGGCTTGATCAGTTCCTGCCAATTTTTCTGGATCATGTTTTGTGCCTTCCGTTCGTTGTCACCATCCAATCGTGACAACCGAGCCCCGAAGTCCGGGAGCACGCCGAAGCGCCCTCACCGGCATTTTGAACGCAAATGATCAGACGCGGCGCTTCTTGCGCGGGCGGCAACCGTTGTGCGGGATCGGGGTCACATCGCGGATCGAGGTGATCATGAAGCCCGCAGCCTGCAGCGCGCGAAGTGCGGATTCACGGCCGGAACCCGGACCGCAAACTTCAACTTCAAGCGACTTCATGCCGTGTTCCTGGGCCTTCTTGGCGCAGTCTTCAGCGGCGATCTGAGCGGCAAACGGGGTCGACTTACGCGAGCCCTTGAAACCCTTGGCACCGGCAGACGACCAGGCAATTGCGTTGCCCTGTGCGTCGGTGATGGTGATCATGGTGTTGTTGAACGACGAATTGACGTGCGCGACGCCAGACGTGATGTTCTTGCGTTCGCGACGGCGAACGCGGGTGGCTTCCTTGGCCATAGGATCCCTTTCTTAGATCTCTGCACCGCCGTAATTCCAGCGGCTCCACCGGGAAAGGAATTTTCGTCCCCTGCCCTGCTTCTTCAGTTTCATCCAGGACCGGTGGAACCGGCCCTGCAGGCATTTCGCAAAACCGGTTAGGCAATGCGACGGTCGGGCAACGCCCTTCCCAAACTGCAAAAGGAGGCCGGCGCGTGCGCCAGCCTCCCAATCTCCCTATTCGGGAAATTACTTCTTCTTACCGGCGATCGCCTTTGCCGGACCCTTGCGGGTGCGGGCATTGGTGTGGGTACGCTGACCGCGCACCGGCAGGCTGCGGCGATGACGCAGGCCGCGGTAGCAGCCCAGGTCCATCAGACGCTTGATGTTCATCGACGTGTCGCGACGCAGGTCACCTTCAACCTGGTAGTCGCGGTCGATCGTTTCGCGGATCTGAAGAACTTCAGCGTCCGTCAACTGATGCACGCGGCGATCAGCCGGAATACCGACCTTCTCGACGATTTCCTGTGCGAATTTCGGTCCGATCCCGTGAATGTAGGTCAGCGCGATAACAACGCGCTTTGCCGTCGGGATGTTGACGCCAGCGATACGTGCCACGTCTATTCTCCTTGCGTTCCAGTTGCCATCCGGCAATAGGTGCTTCGTTACGCGACCTCAAGAGCCGCACGTTGATTGAGGTTCGAGACACGTCAAAACCGACCGTACCCGGACTTCGTTTCGTTGAAGACCGCGCCGATCGCTCCCATGTCGCGAGTTGGCGCTGTCTTTGGCGGAATCAGCCGGAAAAGTCAACTCCCCGGCGGTTCCTTTTCGGCAAAGACCCAGGGTCTAGGCCAGAATCTTCTCGATCTGTGCAGTCACGGCGTCTACATCGGCCATGCCGTCGACCGTCTTAAGCTCACCGGTGCCGGCATAGTGCTCCGACAAAGGTGCGGTCTTTTCCCGATATTCCGTCAGCCGACGCTTGAAGGCTTCCGGATTATCGTCCGATCTGACCGAGCCGCCCGCAGCGATAGTTTCCGCTACGCGATTCTCCATACGCTTTACAAGCGCCGTCTCGTCGACCTTGAGCTCGATCACGGCATCGAGCTTCAAGCCCTTGCCTTTAAGCATCTGGCCGAGAGCGACCGCCTGCGGGACCGTGCGCGGATATCCGTCGAGGATAAAGCCGTTGGCACAATCCGGGGCGTCGATCCGGTCCGACACGATCTCGTTGACGATCGCATCAGAAACGAGCTGTCCGGCGTCCATAACAGCCTTGGCGCGCTTGCCGACGTCGGTCGCCTGGGCGACGGCCGCCCGCAGCATGTCACCTGTGGAAAGCTGCGGAATACCGTACCTCTCCGTCAGAAGCTTGGCTTGTGTCCCCTTGCCAGCTCCGGGCGGTCCCAAAAAAATCAGTCTCATCGTCCCCTCTTTCCTCCGCGCAGCTTCGACTTCTTGATCAGCCCCTCATACTGCTGAGCGATGAGGTGACCCTGGATCTGTGCTACCGTATCAAGGGTAACGCTGACAACAATCAAAAGCGACGTACCACCAAGGTAGAACGGCACGCCAGTCTGGGCGATGAGGATTTCGGGCAGGATACAGACGAAGATCAGGTAGATCGCTCCAAGCACGGTGATGCGCGTCAGAACGTAGTCGATGTATTCAGCCGTACGCTCGCCCGGGCGGATGCCCGGAATGAAGCCGCCATGCTTCTTCAGATTGTCGGCTGTGTCCTTCGGATTGAAGACGATGGCCGTGTAGAAGAAGGCGAAGAACGCAATCATGCCGCCGTAGAGCACCATGTAGAGCGGCTGGCCGTGACCGAGCGCGCTGACGATAGATGTGGCCCAGCCGGGCAACGCCGCGGTGTTGGCAAAACCAGCAAGCGTCGCCGGCAGCAGCAGCAGCGACGATGCGAAGATCGCCGGGATAACACCCGCAGTGTTGAGCTTCAGCGGCAAGTGCGACGTGTCGCCCTGGAACATGCGGTTGCCGACCTGGCGCTTCGGATACTGGATCAGAAGACGACGCTGGGCGCGTTCGACGAAGACGATGAGCGCGATGACGGCAACGACCATGACGATGATCGCCAGGATCAACGGGGTCGAAAGCGCACCGGTGCGGCCAAGCTCGAGCGTTCCGGCAAGAGCCGTCGGCAGATGGGCGACGATGCCGGCGAAGATGATCAGTGAGATGCCGTTACCGATGCCCCGCGATGTGATCTGCTCGCCGAGCCACATCAGGAACATCGTGCCGCCGAGCAGCGAGATAACCGTGGAAATACGGAAGAACCAACCCGGATCGTTCACGAGGCCGTTGCCGCTCTCAAGGCCGACGGCAATGCCATAGGCCTGCATGACGCCGAGAAGCACCGTGCCGTAGCGGGTGTACTGATTGATGATCTTGCGACCCTGCTCGCCTTCTTTCTTCAGCTGTTCCAGCGCCGGAACGACGGAGGTCATCAGCTGAACGATGATCGAGGCAGAGATATAGGGCATGATGCCGAGCGCGAAGATCGCCATGCGCTCCACTGCGCCGCCCGAAAACATGTTGAAGAGCCCGAGAATGCCGCCGCTCTGGCCTTGGAAGGCCTGCGCAAACGCGTCCGGGTTGAGGCCGGGCAGCGGGATATAGGTGCCAAGACGGTAGACCAAAAGCGCACCAAGCGTGAACCACAGTCGTTTCTTCAGATCTTCCGCCTTGGCGAAAGTCGAGAAATTCAGGTTCGAGGCGAGCTGTTCCGCTGCAGAAGCCATGCAATTCTCCGCGTACCAAATCTCGGAATCAGCGGGAGTACCCTGTCCGTTCCGGAAGGACTAACTTTTCGTCTTGAAAACCGGACGCGAGGCGATTGTGTCTGCAATCGGATGCCTCACCGTGGTTTCCGCTATGTCCGCCGAGGCGAGCGATTCGCCATCGCGGACGTGAGGCTCACATATGGGAGCAAAACCGCCCGGAGTGAAGCACCCCGGGCGGTTGATCAGTAATATTATTCGGCAGCAGCCGAAAGCAGCTTGATGGAGCCGCCAGCCTTTTCGATCTTTTCGATCGCCGGCTTGGAAGCACCTGCAACTTCGAGCGAGATCTTCGCCTTCAGTTCGCCATCGGCCAGGACGCGAACGCCGTCCTTTTCGCGACGGATCACGCCGGCAGCCTTGAGAGCTGCTGCATCGACGGTCTTCGAAGCGTCAAGCTTCTTGGCGTCGATAGCCGTCTGGATGCGGCCGAGCGACACGACAACAAACTCCGAAGCGAAGATGTTGTTGAAGCCGCGCTTCGGCAGACGACGGTAGATTGGCATCTGGCCGCCTTCGAAGCCGTTGATGGCAACGCCCGAACGAGCCTTCTGACCCTTCACACCGCGACCGGCAGTCTTGCCGGAGCCGGAACCGATGCCACGGCCAAGACGCTTGCGGTTCTTGGTCGAGCCTTCGTTGTCCTTGATTTCATTCAGTTTCATGAGCTTATCCCCCTCACTTCTCGTCGACGACGCGAACGAGGTGCTGGACCGACCGGATCATGCCGCGAACAGCTGGGGTATCTTCCAGCGTGCGAACCCGGTGCATCTTGTTGAGGCCCAGGCCGATGAGCGTCTGACGCTGTACGGCCGGACGGCGAATGGGGCTACCGATCTGCTCGACGGTAACCGTCTTCGCAGCGTTTTCTTTCTTAGCCATCTGTCAGCTCCCTTATTCTTCGGAAGCAGCGCCGGAGGAAACACGACGAGCCTGGAGCGTGGCGTACTTCATGCCGCGCTGAGCTGCGATGTCCTTCGGGTGCATCTGGTTCTTGAGGGCGTCGAACGTTGCGCGAACCATGTTGTACGGGTTCGACGAACCGGTCGACTTAGCGACGACGTCGTGAACGCCGAGCGTTTCGAAAACGGCGCGCATCGGGCCACCAGCGATGATACCGGTACCGGCCTTGGCCGAACGCAGCAGCACCTTGCCGGCGCCGTGACGGCCGTGAACGTCGTGATGCAGGGTACGACCACCACGCAGCGGGACGAAGATCAGATCGCGCTTGGCGGCTTCCGTTGCCTTGCGGATGGCTTCCGGCACTTCGCGCGCCTTGCCATGACCGAAGCCAACGCGGCCCTTCTGGTCGCCAACGACGACGAGAGCTGCGAAACCGAAACGACGACCGCCCTTCACCACCTTGGCGACGCGGTTAATTGCTACGAGCTTATCGACAAATTCGCTGTCGCGCTCTTCGCGGTTCTGGCGATCTTCGCGAGAACCCCTTCTTTCCTGTGCCATTGTCCTTTTCCTTTTTCTTTTCCGGGTGCAATCGGCAGATTGACAAAAGTCGCCCCCGTCCTGTGGATCGGAAGCGACCGGAAACTTATGAGGGTTCCAGGCGGGCGCAAGGCCCGCCTGGCAACCGATCAGAAGTTCAGACCACCTTCACGTGCAGCTTCGGCCAAAGCCTTGATGCGACCATGATAGATGAAGGCGCCACGATCAAAGACAACGTCCTTGACGCCAGCCTTTACGGCGCGCTCAGCGATGAGCTTGCCGACGGCAGCAGCAGCTGCCGCGTCAGCGCCCGTCTTCAAAGACGAACGCAGATCGGTGTCGAGCGTGGAGGCAGACGCAAGCGTCTTGCCGGCCACGTCGTCGATAACCTGTACGTAGATGTTCTTCGACGAGCGATGAACCGACAGGCGCGGACGGCCATTCGCGACCGCCTTGATTTGACGGCGCACGCGGTTGGCGCGACGCACAAGAGTATCTTTCCTGCTAGCCATTTCGCGTGATCCTTACTTCTTCTTGCCTTCTTTGCGGACAATCCGCTCGCCGGCATACTTGACGCCCTTGCCCTTGTAGGGCTCGGGGCCGCGGTATTCGCGGATTTCCGCTGCAACCTGGCCGACCTGCTGCTTGTTGATGCCGGAGACGACGATTTCCGTCGGCTTCGGTACAGCGATCGTGATGCCTTCCGGCGTCTGGTAGACCACGTCGTGGCTGAAACCGAGTGCCAGCTGCAAGTTCTTGCCCTGCAGCGAAGCGCGGTAACCAACGCCGTTGATTTCGAGCTTGCGCTCGTAACCGTCCTTAACACCCTTCAGGATGTTCTCGATCATCGTGCGGGACATGCCCCACTTGGAACGAGCATCCTTGCTCTGGTTGAGCGGCTGTACAACAACCGCGTTGTCTTCGAGCGCTACCGATACTTCGTCGTTTGCAACAAAGAACAGTTCGCCCTTAGGGCCCTTCGCCGTTACCTTCTGGCCATCAACGCTTGCCGTGACGCCTGCAGGAACTTGAACGGGCTTTTTACCGATACGAGACATTTTTATACCTGTCTGTTCGCTATGGAGATCATGTTACGTCTTAGAAGACGGAGCAAAGAATCTCGCCACCAACATTCTGTTCGCGTGCCTGATGATCGGCCATCACACCCTTCGGAGTCGAAAGGATGGTGATGCCGAGGCCGTTCGCGACCTGCGGAATGGACTTAACCGAGACATAAACTCGGCGGCCCGGCTTGGAAACGCGTCCGATCTCACGGATTACGGAAGCGCCTTCGTAGTACTTCAGTTCGATGTTCAGCTCGGCCTTGCCGTTGCCAAATACGACTTCAGAGTATCCACGGATGTAGCCTTCAGCCTGAAGGACATCCAGAACACGTGCGCGGAGCTTCGAAGCCGGCGTGGAAACGCTCGACTTGCGGCGTGCCGCGCCGTTACGGATACGGGTGAGCATATCGCCCAGCGGATCAGTCATTGCCATGTGCCCGTCTCCTTACCAGCTCGACTTGACAATACCCGGCACGCGGCCGGAATTGCCCAGTTCGCGAAGCGCAATACGCGACATGCGAAGTTTACGATAGTAGGCGCGCGGACGGCCCGTAACTTCACAACGGTTGCGGATGCGGGTCTTGGATCCATCACGCGGCAGTTCAGCCAGCTTGATGGTTGCCTTGAACCGCTCTTCGATCGGCAGAGACTGGTTCATGATGATTGCCTTCAGAGCGGCGCGCTTAGAGGCTTGCCCGGCAACCAGTTTGCGGCGGCGCTTGTTCTTTTCAACTGCGCTCGTTTTCGCCATAACAGTTATCCTTCTTTACGCTTGTCGTTACGGATTACTGACGGAACGGGAAGTTGAACTCTGTGAGCAGAGCGCGTGCTTCGTCGTCGTTAGTAGCCGTCGTGCAAACGATGATGTCCATGCCCCACATCTGATCAACCTTGTCGTAGTTGATCTCAGGGAACACAATGTGCTCCTTGACGCCCATGGCGAAGTTGCCACGGCCATCGAAGGACTTCGGGTTGAGGCCACGGAAGTCGCGAACACGCGGAAGAGCGATGTTCACGAGACGATCCAGGAACTCATACATCCGAACGCCGCGCAGGGTAACCTTGGCACCAATCGGCATGCCTTCGCGCAGCTTGAAGCCAGCGATGGAGTTGCGAGCGCGGGTGATTACCGGCTTCTGACCAGCAATCGCAGCGAGGTCGGCAGCTGCGACGGTCGGCTTCTTGGAGTCGCCGGTCGATTCGCCAACACCCATGTTGATGACGATCTTGTCGAGGCGCGGGATCTGCATTTCGTTGGCGTAGGAGAACTTCTCCTGCATAGCCGCACGAATACGCTCGACATATTCCTTCTTGAGCCGGGGCTCATAAGCGGACTTAGCCATCGATCACTACTCCCGAACGCTTGGCCACGCGGACCTTCTTGTCACCGTCGATCTTGAAGCCGACGCGGGTCGGCTTGCCGTCCTTCGGATCGGCAATCGCGATGTTCGAAAGATGGATCGAGGCTTCCTTGTTGATGATGCCGGCTTCCTGGCTCTGGGTCTGGCGCTGGTGACGCTTCACCATGTTCACGCCACGCACTACAGCCCGATCTTCCTTCGGCATAACCTGTACGACTTCGCCGGTACGGCCCTTGTCCTTACCGGTGAGAACGACGACCTTGTCGCCTTTACGAATCTTTTGCATCTCTCAACGCTCCCTTAGAGTACTTCCGGAGCCAGCGAGATGATCTTCATGTGGTTCTTGGCGCGAAGTTCGCGCGGAACCGGTCCGAAGATACGGGTGCCGATCGGCTCTTTCTTGTTATCGATAAGAACGGCTGCGTTTGTGTCAAAACGAATGACGCTGCCATCCGCACGGCGGATGTCTTTCGCGGTGCGAACGACAACAGCCTTCATGACATCACCCTTCTTCACGCGGCCGCGCGGAATGGCTTCCTTGATCGAAACGACAATGATGTCGCCGATCGACGCGTACTTACGCTTGGAGCCGCCCAGCACCTTGATGCACATGACACGACGTGCGCCGGAATTATCCGCCACGTCGAGGTTTGTTTGCATCTGAATCATGTCAGGTCGCCTTCTTGTTGTTACCAGGCCGGTTGGGTCTAGACCCCCTCGCCCGGCTTATTGTGCCTATCTCAAAGCAAAAGAACGCCCGGACTCGAGCGTTCCTCTACTTCAATTGCGTGCTTCATACAGATATTTGCCCAAGACGCAAGGGTCTCGCGGTCAAATCCCGTAGAAATCAAGCCTGGGCGGCAACCACCGTCCAGCGCTTATCCTTGGAGATCGGCGCGCATTCCTCGATGGAAACAACGTCACCAACCTTGTACTGGTTGTTTTCGTCGTGCGCCTTGTACTTCTTCGAACGGCGGACGGTCTTCTGGAGAATCGGGTGCGCAAAGCGGCGCTCGACTCTGACGACGACGGTCTTGTCGTTCTTGTCGCTGACGACTGTGCCCTGCAGAATGCGTTTCGGCATATTTTGTGGTCCTTAGGCCTTGGCTTCTGCCGCCTTCTGGCGGGCAATTGTTTTGACGCGTGCGATGTCCTTACGGACTTCGTCAATACGCGACGACTTTTCGAGCTGGCCGGTTGCCTTCTGGAAACGCAGATTGAACTGCTCTTTCTTCAGCTTGGCAAGCTCTTCGTTGAGTTGATCGGCGCTCAGAGCGCGAACATCTGCGGCTTTCATGAGATTCACTCCTTACTCTGCGATACGCTGCACGAAGCGCGTCTTGACAGAGAGCTTGGCAGCACCAAGACGAAGTGCCTCACGGGCGAGTTCTTCGCTGACACCATCGATCTCGAACATCATACGACCAGGCTTGACCTTGCATGCCCAGTATTCAACCGAGCCCTTACCCTTACCCATGCGGACTTCGGTAGGCTTGGCGGTGACCGGAACGTCAGGGAACACACGGATCCAGACGCGGCCGGCACGCTTCATATGGCGGGTGATCGCGCGGCGGGCCGCTTCGATCTCGCGCGCATTGACGCGGTTTGGTTCTTGAGCCTTCAGGCCGAATTCACCAAAGGAAAGATCAGATCCGCCCTTGGCTACGCCCTTGATGCGGCCCTTGAATTGCTTGCGATACTTCGTACGCTTTGGCTGCAACATTTTTTTAATTCTCCGATATTGGCTGCCACGCGCGCATGTTACGCGTTTTCGCGACGACGGTCTCTGCTGCTGCCGCCCTGGTTGTCACTCTCGATCGCGCGACGCTCGGAAGCCATCGGATCGTGCTCAAGGATCTCGCCCTTGAAGATCCAGACCTTGATGCCGCAGATACCGAAAGCGGTTTGAGCTTCAGACGTACCGTAGTCGATGTCCGCACGCAGAGTGTGCAGCGGAACGCGACCTTCGCGGTACCATTCGGTACGAGCGATTTCGGCACCACCGAGACGACCGGCGCAGGTGATCTTAATGCCTTCGGCGCCAAGACGCATGGCCGACTGAACAGCGCGCTTCATCGCACGGCGGAAAGCCACGCGGCGCTCGAGCTGCTGAGCGATCGACTGGGCAACGAGCGTTGCGTCAACTTCCGGCTTGCGCACTTCAACGATGTTGAGGTGGGTTTCGGAGTTGGTCATCTCGGAAAGCTTCTTGCGGAGCTTTTCGATGTCTGCGCCCTTCTTGCCGATGATCAGGCCCGGACGAGCCGAGTGGATCGTTACGCGGCACTTCTTGTGCGGACGCTCGATCACGACCTTGGCAATGCCAGCGGCCTTCAGCTCTTCCATCAGGTAAGCGCGGATCTTCAGGTCTTCGTGAAGAAGCTGACCGTATTCCGCGTTATCAGCGAACCAACGGCTATCCCAGGTCCGGTTGATGCCGAGACGGAAACCGATCGGATTAATCTTCTGGCCCATTATGCGGCCTCCCCTTTGGCTTCCACTTCACGAACGACGATCGTCAAGTGAGAGAACGGCTTTTCAACACGCGATGCACGGCCGCGACCACGAGCGTGGAAGCGCTTCATCACAATCGACTTGCCAACATACGCCTCAGCGACGATGAGCGAATCAACGTCGAGGTCGTGGTTGTTCTCAGCGTTTGCGATCGCGGATTCAAGCGTCTTCTTGACCGTTTCCGAGATCCGCTTGCGCGAGAACTCGAGTTCGGCCAGAGCGCGCTCGACCTTCTTGCCGCGGATCATCGCTGCAACCAGGTTGAGCTTCTGGGGGCTGACGCGGATCGTGCGCGCAATTGCCTGCGCTTCATTATCCTTCAGCCGGCGTTCGGCTTTTGCCTTGCCCATTGTTACTTCCTCTTTGCCTTCTTGTCCGCACCATGACCGTAATAGGTCCGGGTCGGAGAGAATTCACCGAACTTGTGTCCGACCATTTCTTCTGACACCGAAACGGGAACATGCTTGTTGCCGTTGTAGACGCCGAAGGTGAGACCCACGAACTGCGGAAGGATCGTGGAGCGACGGCTCCACATTTTGATCACTTCGTTACGACCGCCGTCACGAACCTTCTCAGCCTTCTTGAGAAGATAGCCGTCAACAAACGGACCTTTCCATACTGAACGAGCCACTTGAGACTTCCTCTCTTACTTCTTGCGCTGGTGACGCGACCGCATGATGAACTTGTCGGTCGACTTGTTGGAGCGCGTCCGCTTGCCCTTCGTCGGCTTGCCCCAAGGGGTAACCGGGTGGCGACCACCGGACGTACGGCCTTCACCACCGCCGTGCGGGTGGTCAACCGGGTTCATGACGACGCCGCGAACGTGCGGCTTCTTACCGCGCCAGCGCGAACGACCAGCCTTACCGTCATTGATGTTGCCGTGATCGGGGTTCGATACAGCACCGATGGATGCGAGGCAAGAGCCGTGCACGAGGCGCTGTTCACCCGAGTTCAGGCGAAGGATTGCCATGCCCTGGTCACGACCAACGAGCTGCGCGTAGGTACCGGCCGAGCGAGCCAGCTGGCCGCCCTTACCCGGCTTCATTTCCACGTTGTGGATGATGGAGCCGACCGGGATGAACTGCAGCGGCATGGTGTTGCCGGGCTTGACGTCGACTGCTGCCTTTTCCGAAGCGATCACCTTGTCGCCGGCAGCGAGACGCTGCGGAGCGAGGATGTAGGCCTGTTCGCCATCGGCGTAGGTTACCAGCGCGATGAACGCGGTGCGGTTCGGGTCATATTCCAGACGCTCGACGGTGCCTTCTACGTCGAACTTGCGACGCTTGAAGTCGACCAGACGGTAGGTCCGCTTGTGACCGCCGCCCTGGAAGCGAACGGTGATACGGCCGAGGTTGTTGCGACCGCCCTTGGAGTGCAGACCTTCGGTCAGCGCCTTTACCGGCTTGCCCTTGTAGAGGCCGGACCGGTCAACGATGACCAGCTGGCGCTGGCTCGGGGTCGTCGGATTGAAACTTTTCAATGCCATTTTATTGTTCCCTTTTGGGTTTTTACCCTAATGGGCCTATCCGTTAGAGACCGGTGGAGACGTCGATGGACTGACCGTCGGCGAGCGTGATGATCGCCTTCTTCACGTCCTTCTGCTTTCCGGTAAAGCCGCGGAACCGCTTGGTCTTGCCCTTGCGGACGAGCGTGTTCACGGCCGTAACCTTGACGCCGAACAGAGCTTCGACAGCAGCCTTGATTTCAGGCTTCGAAGCACCCTTGGCGACGTTGAAGACGATCTGGTTCTGTTCGGAAACCAGCGTCGACTTTTCAGTGATCGAGGGAGACACGATCACGTCGTAGTGGCGAAGATCCGTCATTTGAACCGCTCCTCCAGAGCTTCCACGGCAGCCTTGGAAAGCACGAGCTTGCCACGGCGCAGAATGTCGTAAACGTTGATGCCCTGAACCGGCAGAACGTCCACATTCGGGATGTTCTGAGCGGCGAGCTTGAAGTTGTTCTCGATTTCAGCGCCGCCGATGATCAGAGCATTGGTCAGACCGAGCGAGGCGAATACGCCAGCCAGGGTCTTCGTCTTTGCTTCTGCGGCAACGAGATCATCGAGAACGATGATGTTTTCAGCCTTCAGCTTGGCAGACAGAGCGTGGCGAAGGCCGAGTGCACGAACCTTCTTCGGCAGGTCATGGGCGTGGCTGCGAACAACCGGGCCATGAGCCTTACCACCGCCACGGAACTGTGGAGCACGAGCGGAGTGGTGGCGGGCGCGGCCCGTACCCTTCTGCTTGTACATCTTGGCGCCGGTGCGCGAAACTTCCGCGCGGCCCTTGGCCTTGTGTGTGCCCTGCTGCTTCTTAGCGAGCTGCCAGCGAACGACGCGGGCGATGATGTCTTCACGGGGTTCGAGACCGAAAATGGCGTCCGAAAGGGAAACCTTTCCCGCGTCCTTGCCCTCGAGGGTTTTGACGGTGAGATCCATTATTCGGCTCCCTTACTTCGATGCTTCGGCGCGCACGGCCGCGGGGCGCGGTGCGCCTTCCGGGGTGCCCGACTTGATGGCGTCACGAACGACGATCCAGGCACCCTTGGAGCCGGGGACAGCGCCCTTGACCAGGATCAGACCGCGGTCTTCATCGGTCGATACGACTTCGAGGTTCTGCGTGGTGACGCGCGTCTGGCCCATGTGACCAGCCATGCGCTTGCCCTTCCAGACGCGGCCCGGATCCTGGTTGGAACCGGTCGAACCATGCGAACGGTGCGATACGGAAACGCCGTGCGTTGCACGCAGACCGCCGAAGTTGTGGCGCTTGATGGCGCCGGCAAAGCCCTTACCGATCGTGGTACCGGTGACGTCGACGAGCTGGCCCGCAACGAAATGGTTGGCGGTCAGTTCGGAGCCGATGTCGATCAGATTGTCCGCGGAAACGCGGAATTCGACGAGCTTCGCCTTCGGTTCGACGTTGGCGGCAGCAAAGTGGCCGCGCATCGCCTTCGGCGTGTTCTTGACCTTGGCAGTGCCGGCGCCCAACTGGACAGCGGTATAGCCGTTCTTGTCGTCCGTGCGCTGGGCTACCACCTGGCAGTTTTCCAGCCGCAATACTGTTACCGGGATATGCTCGCCGGCGTCGTTGTAGACGCGCGTCATTCCCACTTTCTGTGCAATCACACCTGAACGCATCGGTTCATTCCTCTTGAGAGTTAACGTCGGGGCGAACCCCTTCGCATCTCTTGTTTAAGGTCTCCCTCTGATCCTTGCGGAACGCCGGGTCGCCCGTTTCTGGAAGCCGTTGGACCGAAGCCCACGTACCTTCCTTGTTATTAAAGCTTAATTTCCACGTCGACGCCGGCAGCGAGGTCGAGCTTCATCAGCGCGTCAACGGTCTGCGGAGTCGGATCTACGATATCGAGAAGGCGCTTGTGGGTACGCATTTCGAACTGTTCGCGGCTCTTCTTGTCGACGTGCGGCGAACGGTTGACCGTAAATTTTTCAATGCGCGTCGGCAGCGGTACTGGACCGCGCACGCTGGCACCGGTGCGCTTGGCCGTCGAGACGATTTCGCGTGTCGAGGCATCGAGGATCCGGTGATCAAACGCCTTGAGGCGGATGCGGATGTTCTGGCCGTTCATACGACTTATCCTTGTTCATGTTAGTTGCGGTTTCCGTGGAGAAACGCGCATTGAACTTCGTTTGATGTTCGGCCAGTCCGCTAATTTTTCAAAGATCGGAGGGACAAGGTTTCCCCTGCCCCTTCCTATTTGAGCGGCCGTGGCCGGCCTGTACTTTCGCGATCGCACTATGCCGACGCACCATGCAAATCACGCTTGCGCGCCATTTGCACTATTTCGGCGTCGTCGGCAAGCCGTGCGACCAACTAAATCATGCTGGGCGGCTATGTCCGAGGCGCATAACAATGCGCCTCGCCTCATTCCGCCCGTTCGCCGATTACTCGACGATCGAAGCGACGATGCCGGCGCCGACGGTACGGCCACCTTCGCGGATAGCGAAGCGCAGCTTTTCTTCCATCGCGATCGGAACGATCAGCTCAACGGCAACCGTGACG
>NZ_LMFK01000030.1:41453-50524 GCF_001426785.1 Ensifer sp. Root142 | reverse complement strand
CGCGGCCGTCACGCTTGGTGAGGGCGTGTCCAAGTCCGGCCACCCGCCGCGACGCCTTCTCGCTCTCCATTCCATTGAGCTCCATCTGAATGCTCTCCTGCTTGCCAAGGGCCTCGATCGCGACACCGTAAATGGCTTGCAGCTCGATCTTGGCGAGCGGACACGAAGAGCAGTGGATGCCGGCCTCGTTCTGCGCAGGCGCACGGCGGAGCACCTGGCCAGTCTCTCATCAAACAGAGAGTATCTCGTCATCCGGTACCGTCCAGACCTGACGGCCTCGATCTCACAGATGAGCCGGCTTATGGCGACCCTTGACGAACTCTCGCGCAAGGTCAGAAAGATGTTACGGGCTTCGTCGTGATCGAAAAAACGAGCCAACCAGGCTGCATTCTCCGCACCACGGGGACCATGCCTGGTTCACGTTCTTCGCTGCCTTTTCGGGGCCGCCGGGTTTTGGACTGGCGCACCGGCGGTTGCTCGTGGTGCATGGCGTGGGCCACTTGGGTCCCTTCGTAGAACCGGTGCGGTAGAAGGCTTCGATCACCGCCTCTTCATCCGGTTTTGAAGTTGCCCGCAGCCGCGGATGCGGGCATTTTTTTCAAAGGTCGAGTTCGGTCGGCATAACTCGTTTGGGGAATGGTGCGGTTTAAAGACTGGCGCACGGTGGCAGCCGTTGGGATATTCGATGCGTCGGCACGAGGCGACGCTCGAATATCCCTCGCCCATCATTCCGGCTCACGCGGCGCCGCGGTCCAGCTGGCTGGCGTTCATCGACATCCGGCTGCAGACCATGCAGGCAGGTGACCGTGCGTTCTGCGTGGGCGGTTCTTCCGCATCCTGAGCCACGAGGCGTACCTCAGTCCCTTGCTTAGAAGCGCCCGTTGTGCTGTATCGCGCCAAGAAGCTTCCGGATTTTCTGGCAGAGCCGGTTCGGCATATGGGACAAGCCTGTTTGCGCTGTAACCGTCAGCTTTGCCAGGGATCAACCACAACAACGCCGGTGCCTTCAAAGTCCCTGACCTTGCGTGTGACGACGATCATGTCGTGGACCAAAGCGGTCGCTGCAATCAACGCATCGGCTTCGTTGCGCCGGTCGGGGACATGCAGGTGCGCGCAACGCGTCGCAACCGCATCATCAACTGAAAGAATACGACCGGCAAACTCAGGGCGCACATGACTGTCAAGCCAAGAGCGCAGCCGAGCGCCCTGTGTGGCGTCCCGGCGCTGCACGCCGAGCACTCCTCGTTCCAATTCAAGAACCGTGATGGCGGAAATGAAGAAGCGCGCCTTCCGATCCGACCCACGCTACCACATTGGCATTGGCTTTGCCGTCGCCAACTTTGCGCAGTTCGGAAATCACGTTGGTGTCCAACAGATACTTCAAAACAAATCGACTTCGCGCGGCCTGACTTCGACGCGGCGCGGCTCGAAATCGATCGCCGAAAGGCCAGACATAGCGAGAGCCTCGACAAGGCTGCGCCGCCTGCCGCTCAAGCGCTCGAATTCATCGTAAGTCATGAGCACATGGGAAGGCCTGCCGCGGTCGGTGATGATCACCGGACCGCTCTTTGCCGCCTTCTTTGCGCGGCTGACGTCATGATTCAGTTCTCGACTGGAAAGAGTCGTGATGCTCACGGGTCACCTCGATGTAGGCATTTACCTTCATAAAGCACTGGAGGACGAAATAACAAGTGGAGCATACGCTTGAGCGCTCCTGCATGCTCCACGGCAGTGCCCAGCGCAGGGGCATTCCAGTCGACACGTTATGCGATCATTTTAACCCAAAACGCGAGACAGCCTCGCAACAAGCCGTGCACACGGCTGCTCCTGAAGAACGGCTCCCGCATAGCCTGAACCGGGAGTTCTGGCGCGTTGATGACCTTCACCACCGCGGCAGCGGCCAAGGCGTCTTGACCGCTACGGGCTCGAAGCCGTCTGGCATAGCTGCATCGACGGTTCCGCCAAAGATTGAGTTTTGATTCCTGGGTTCCATTTGATGTGCCTAGACGCCGTACAACATGAAGGAGGTATCCAATGACGCGGAACATCATGGCGCTGGTCTTCGCGGCCGTATGTGGAATGTGCAGTCTGGGAGTGACGCATGCCGAGCAGTTGGCGGCGAGATCGAGCGCCAGCACAAAGAACGATCTTAATTATCTGATGTACACGCCAGACGACTATGCGTCGTCCGGCAGCGCGTATCCGCTTGTTGTGTGGCTACACGGCGGCGATCAGGGCGGGACCGATATCGAGAAGGTTAAATCAAGTGGCATTCCGAAATTGGTCGAGGATGGAAAGACATTCCCGTTCCTGGTGTTTTCGCCTCAGAATCCGAGTGAAGAACTGCTTTATCCGATCGAGAAAGTGGAGGCCGCACTCGACGAGGTTATGTCGAAGTATCGCGTCGATCGCACGCGTGTCTATCTCGTGGGGTTCAGCCGCGGCGGTTTCGGTGCATGGGCCATGGCAGAACAGTTTCCCGAAAAATTTGCGGCTGTCGTTCCAATCGCTGGCGGCGGTAACCGCCACTACCTTAGCAGGACAAATGAAAAGGCAGCCTTCTGGGTGTTCCACGGCACGAACGATGAAGTCATCCCTTTGTCGGATTCAGTCGTGCTTTACGAGCGCCTTGTGGGTCTGAAGCGAAATGCTCGTTTGAGTGTTCTGGAGGGCGTGGACCACTCGGGCGTCGAGTGGGCCGCCTTAAATGATCCGGAGCTCTGGGATTGGCTTCTGAAACAGCGCCTTGACGTCGGGCCTGAGTAAAACTCTGCGCGTAGCGCGTAATGGGAACGGCGACTGCTGGCGCCTTCATCTCGGACGTTTGAAAACCTGTAGCGGCTTTTCGAAAGCTGCTCCTGCGGAGTTAGAACATTTGAGCAGCGTGAAATCCCAATTTCGTCATTTCGTCTATTTCGACGCCGACCAAAATGCTACCAAATTGCTTGAGTAGTCCCGAAACAGAGGGCTGCATTTCAATTCGTTATTTTCTTGGCGGAGGGGCAAGCGTGGAACGTCGCCTTACCACAATAATGGCTGCCGATTTGGTCGGCTATTCTCGTTTCATGGCGGCGGACGAGGAAGGCACCATTTCGCGGCTGCGCGATGCGCGAACTTACGTTATTGACCCGGCGATTATGGAAAGCGGTGGCCGCATCGTCAAAACCATGGGCGACGGGCTCCTGGTCGATTTCCAATCGCCAGTGTTAGCGGTAAGAGCGGCTCTTCTAATGCAACGCAACTTGATCTCGCGCGAGTCTCCTCATGGGGAAGACCGACGTCTGCGTTTTCGGATCGGTATTCATCTGGGAGACGTGGTGATCGATGGGGACGACATCCTCGGCGACTGCGTCAACATCACTGCGCGTTTGGAAACCATCGCCCCCGCCGGAGGCATCTGCATATCTCGTGCAATCTACGATCATGTGCAAGGCAAGATAGAGGCTGGGATGACGTGGCTCGGGCCACAGTCCGTTAAGAACATTCCCGAACCAATTGACGTGTGGCAGGTCGAGGTGGACGGCACCGCGCCGAGCCCGGTTCGGCTCTCTGGCCAGGAACGTGCTTCGATCGCGGTTCTCCCATTTCAGAATTTTTCTGCCACGCCCGATCAGGACTTCTTTGTCGACGGACTGGTCGAAGACGTCATCACGGAGCTAGGTCGCTTTCGATGGCTGTTCGTGATCGCTCGCAACTCGACTTTCGCCTACAAGGGAACAGCCAAGGACGTACGCAAGATCGCCCGAGAACTTGGTGTGCGCTATGTCGTGGAAGGATCGGTTCGGCGGTCAGGTGATCGGTTGAGGATCACTGTACAGCTAATAGACGCGCTGTCCGGAGCACACATCTGGGCCGAGCGGTGGGATCGTCCGATCGCCGATTTTTTTGATGTGCAGGATGAGATAACACGCCGGATTATTGCGGGCATTGAACCAGAACTGGGAGCGCACGAACGGGGCCTCGCCCTCGCCAAATCGACGGACAACCTTACTGCTTGGGAACTTTGTCACCGCGGCCTTGCTGAATTGCTTTCCTTCGAAGCGGGTTCTCAAGCCACTGCGGAGAAGTTCCTTCGACAAGCGCTCGAACACGATCCGAATTTCGCACTGCCCTACGCCTATTTAGCTCGTCACCGATACGCACTCGTCCTTTGGGGGCGTGCCGCAGACGTGCCTGTCGCTGTCAAGGAAGGACTATCGTTCGCCACGAAGGCCTTAGAAATCGACAGGCGGAGCGATATCGCGTACGCGATGATGTCGCTCCTTCTTACGGTGGACGGGCGAGCGGCTGAGGCCATACCTGTCGCTCAACAGGGCCTTGCATTAAATCCCAACTACGCGTTTCTTCACTTCGCACATGGAATGGCAGCCGTGCGGCTCAGGGACGCCGATACGACGATTAGAGCCGCACAAGATGCCATCGATCTCAGTCCTCACGATCCATCTATGTTTGCGTTCAAGACACTACTCGGTATTGGCTTGATGCTGAGAGGCGAGCCGGATGACCTCTCGACGGCACGGATGCATCTACGGGATGGCGCGTCGTTCGAACGCACAACCTATTATCCATTCATTGGGGCAGCGTTGCTCGCCCTCAGGGCGGGCAACACCGATGAAGTGAGGAGCTGGATCTCTGATGCCTTGAAGAAATTTCCAAACCTCAATGCCGAACACGTCCGAGAGGCGGCCCACCCATTCTACGAAGGCAGTCCTTACTGCGACTACCTCGACAGGTTGATCGAGCAGGGGCTCCCCCCGGGAGAGAAGCGTCTGATTGGAAGAATAATCCCCTCGGACTGCCAGCACCAAAGCACTTCCGCCGCAAAGCCTGAACGGGAGTCCTGATCGCGTTGAGTTTCGCCAGCGGCATAGCGGGTGGCGCGCTTTGCGCGCCCACGGCAGTCGTTGTGGTCGATTGGGCTTCGCCCCGAAAGCAGCCAGTCAACCATTGCATGATCAACTAAGGCAGCCCAGGTCCGGAGCGCAGCGAAAGCTGGGCCAGCAAGTGGAACGTGTGGGCAATGTCGTCACGCTCAGCGGTTCGCAGCGACCGTCCGCAAGCCACATCGATCGTCTCGGTTCAGCGTGCAAGCACGATCGCCTGGGCTCGGCTCATCATCAAGCCGGTCGTGATTCGGGTGATCGGTTGATCCTCGTGCCGAAGGCAAGGGCACATGGCGAAGCAATGGAAATCATCCGCCGGCATGTCGCCAGCTCTGTGGTGCGCGTCGGAATCACGCAATATCCAGCCAGCTTCGCCTTCAAAGACATGACTGATCCGAAGCCAGAGCTCCTCAATGCCTGCGAGAACCTGCGCATGGGAACGATGATGTTTGCAAGGATCCTGCGGATCGTGGCGAAGTGGTATGGGAATTCCAACGAGAAGGATGTGTTGCCAGAGGTTTTCGAGGACGCCGTTCATGCTTGGAAGACAGGGGAATTCGAGGGCGTCAAGGTATTTCGCACGGAGGATCCGGCTTATGCCGAAACTGTCGTAGTTGATGCCACCGAAGGTCCGCCTGGTGAGGCTCACGAGCTTAAACCCGAATCCGTCGAGAACAATAGAAACTCCGGCATGGCCGCCGGGGGGCGTACCGAGATCCGGATTGATCTTTCGAGGATCAATGGGCCGTTGCGCTGAATCGAGCCTCTGGTCTTGCCAATTGGCAAAAGAGGGTTATATTTATGCCAGAAAGTGAGGTGCGATATGCTGCTCCAACCGATTGTTGCCACGCCTGCTGCGACAAACAACGGTGTTATCACGGATCAGGAAGCCGGAGCGCTGGCACGCACGACCGTCAATCTGTTCAAGGCCTGGGAGCTTTCCGATGCCGAGGCGTGCACACTGCTTGGCGGGCTTTCTGCGCGCACTTGGGCTCGATGGAAAGAGGGTAGCATCGGCAGAATCGACCGGGATCTAAGGATGAGGATGGCTCATCTGATGGGTATCCACAAAGGGCTACGCTATCTCTTCAACGAGCCGGCCCGCAGCTACGCTTGGATTCGCAAACCCAACACCGCGTTTGCTGGCGAAAGTGCTCTTGCCATGATGTTGCGCGGGGAGATGTCCGATCTATCAGCCATGCGTGAATGGATCGATGCGGAGCGCGGTGCATGGTGAGTGGACTGGCCGTCCGCACCCTCGTTCAATGGCCGCAAACCTATCGAATCATCCGCTCAATCTATCCGCCAATCGATCTCTTTGAAGATATCGCCGACCCTCGCGACTGGGAAGCGCTCGTATCTGTAGAAGAAAAAACCAATCCACGCATTCGCCTCGAGGTCGGCGACCTTGGAAAGGTTCCGGCTGGTCGCCGGGTGGCCGGCCCGGGCGCAAGTCTGGTCATGGCGCCCTTCGTACATTGTTCCACTTTACGGCCTGGCCGCTTCACGGACGGTCGTTATGGGATCTACTATGCCGGCGCTAGTGAAGACGTTGCTGTTGCCGAAACCATTCATCATCACGAGAGATTCATGCGAGCAACAAGCGAGGAACCCGGTTGGACGGCGGACTTCCGTGTTCTTATCGGCAGTATCGATCGCGCGCTTCATGATGTGAGCGCTGTGCCGGATGTTCTGGACCCGAACGACTACACAGCGTCGCAGTTGGAGGGGCATGCCCTGCGCGCCGCAGGAAGCGACGGCCTCTTGTGGAACAGCGTTCGGATGCCGGGTGGACTATGCATCGGCATCTTCTGGCCGGACGTAATCCCGGTTCCGATGCAAGGCCGTCACTATAGCTATCACTGGGATGGCTCACGGGTCGACTTCGTGAAAAAGCATGACACCGGAGAGGTGCTGCAAGTCAGCTGAGATATCGTGATCGCGGGGGGACAACGGGTGTTGCATCTTGCTTTTGGGAAGGCAATCTCCAAGTCGCGACATTTGTCGAGCCTCTGTGGGTGGCTCGCAAATCTTTTCACCCCGGAAAACGATAACGAATCAGTTGTATTCGCCACGGGGACATATAATGCGATTCTTTCTTGGCCTTGGTTGTCAGTGGCACTTTGAGACAGCAAAGCACTGCCGGTGCGAAGCAGGTCATAACCGATATCGACCTTTCACTCGCAGTACCCGACATCGACGATCNGGTGCGAAGCAGGTCATAACCGATATCGACCTTTCACTCGCAGTACCCGACATCGACGATCAACTTTCCCTTTCGGCGAGCGCCCGTATCGAGGAACGCCACTACCAGATGACGCACGCGATCTCCTCCGTGCGCCCGTTGCTTGAACGACAGCCAGCTGACCTGAGCCTTTCCTTCGAGGCGGATCCCGCCCCCGYCCCCGGGCTCTCCGCATTCGAGGCCACCGGACAAGTCGCCCTCAACACCAATGGCAGCTACCAGATCCGCGGCGGCAAATTGCTCGTTGGAGACGAGGCTCTTGGCCTCGACGCACTCTTCCCGGCAATCGCCCGCGGTTTCTCGCTGACATCGACGCCGACCGGTTGGACCTGAGCGCATTTCTTGAGGCTACTACCTCGGCTTCGTCGCAACCCAACGCGAAATCGGAGAAGTCGGGCGCTTCGACGGGTTTGCAGNTGACCGGTTGGACCTGAGCGCATTTCTTGAGGCTACTACCTCGGCTTCGTCGCAACCCAACGCGAAATCGGAGAAGTCGGGCGCTTCGACGGGTTTGCAGCTTCTGACCGGGTTCGATGCCGATATCGGCGTGAACATCAGGGATCTTGTCCTTGGTGACATCTCGGCATCAGACGTTGCCTTGGCGGCAACGCTTAAGGACGGGCTGGTTACGGCAAGGATAGAACATCTCGGCATCGATGCCGGCAGCGTTGCGGCAAATATNATCTCGGTACCACCATGGTTGAGGTGGATCGACCCGTCGGTATAGACGTGCACCCATCTCGGCATCAGACGTTGCCTTGGCGGCAACGCTTAAGGACGGGCTGGTTACGGCAAGGATAGAACATCTCGGCATCGATGCCGGCAGCGTTGCGGCAAATATTTCTGCCGATATTCGCGAGGTTGAGCCGACCTTCAGGGGCCGCATATCCAGCAATGGGCTTGATGTCGCCAGATCGGCAGGACCCCAAGAGGCAGCAGAGAAACAGCTCCAATAATGATGAATCCGAAGATCGTAATCGGTCTCATAGACAATGCCCCAACACAGTTACTTGAGAAATCGATCAGATTAATATTGCTGCTATGCTCGTAGCATCGCTCCAAAAGAGGTGAGCGACACTGGTTGCCCGCTCGGCGAAGCTGCTTAAATATTTCGCAAGGCATCCTGTCTTCATTCGCCGCGCCTACTCACGGTGGCCCAACTGCGCAAGCGCAGCAGCCAGGAATTTGCGTGAGTTGGTACGATACGTGTCTTTCCTGCGGAGTGTAGCGGTTGCCGCCTCGTATTGCGCCTGCCCAAGATGACAAAGATACCAGCAGGTCGGATAGGGATTGAGCGCAGAGCTGTTTCGATCTGCGCTAGTCCGTCGGCAACCGTCCAGCACGGACATGTCCGACATGGCGGCCCAGGTGTCGGCGTGGTTGGGGTCCAGCTCCAGGCCTTGGCGAAGGCGGCCTCCGCTTCCTCTCGCCGCTCATAAGCCAAAATGGTCCCCAGAACGTAACGGCAGCCGGCATCGGTGCGGGCGCTCGCGTCTGTTCATTGCGGTGCGCCGCAATGAAAAACGGGAGGCGCGCTCCCCGCAATCGTATCGAAAAGGGTCCGATGGCGGAGAAAGAAAACGCGTCGATTGTTCGCGTGTTCTCGACGAGCGAAAAGACCGGCTTCGAGCTGGCAAGCTCCTGTTGATCCCTTGGTGGAGGTGCGGTGACNAAAGAAAACGCGTCGATTGTTCGCGTGTTCTCGACGAGCGAAAAGACCGGCTTCGAGCTGGCAAGCTCCTGTTGATCCCTTGGTGGAGGTGCGGTGACCTAAGACCCTGAACTGGCGGCTTGATGGAAGAGTAGTATCGAGCCTACCGCTCCGCGCCATCGCGGTCATTGCTGCGCTGGCGATCCTGCTCAGCCTGCCGGAGGATCTGCTGGCGCTGCTCGTCCTGGGCACCTTTGGCAGTGGCAGCCTGTTCCCGCGCCGCACGAGCGGC
>NZ_LMFK01000030.1:23647-41364 GCF_001426785.1 Ensifer sp. Root142 | reverse complement strand
TCGACGGCGCGCCGGATCGCTGCGCAAAGGCTTCAAACCGCTTTTGAAGCCAGGGCGACGGTGAACCCTCCTTCGAGGAGCCCACCGCCTCAATGATTACGTCAAAACGCAATCCCAGCTTGAGCATCCGCGCCTCGAAATCCCTGACGACGGACAGCGTCTCTCCGCCCGGGCCAAACTCGTCGTTCTGCTTGGCGAGTTCCCGCTCTATTTTGCTGACGCTCGCCGTTGTGGGCGCCAGCACACAAATTGTCTTGCCACCGGCCGAAACGAAGTTGCTATCGACGCCGGCCACCCGATTGACGCGGCTGCAAGGCGTTGCCTCCATAGAGGCAAGCTTCTTCGCGCTGAGCCAAATCAAGCATTCCCAAGCGCTGCCGTTTTAGCATTCAACCGACGAGATCCGCCAAAATACCGCACAAGCTGATGAAATCTCCGGGAAATCGCGAATGGCCCTCACTCTGCCGCAGGAGGAAGGATAGAGGCGCAACCGGAGTTACGGCCGATGGTCAGTTCACAGGCATCTGAGCAAGGTTTTCCACCATCCACGCCCGGTGCCGGCTACGGCGAAGCGATTGGACACCATGGAGAATTTCTCCAAGGCGTATTTAAGACGCCGGAGGGCGGCCTGAGGCGCGGCCTTCTCACGGTACCGCACCCTCGCTTGAAGAGCGTCGCCAACTTCTGGCCGCGGACAGGCAAGCAGATCCGAACACGACCGGACGATAGAGAAAAGGCTGCAGCTGCGGCGCGCCTGACTCTCGATTTCCTTGGCCAGAACAAGGTCGGCGGCGACCTGACGATCAGCAGCAATATCCGGTTCGGGAGCGGTCTTGGGTCTTCGACGGCCGATGTCGTCGCGGCAATACGGGCAACTGCCGATGCCTTCGGAAAACGGCTTTCACGTCTCGATCTCTGCGATCTCGCTGTGCGGGCGGAAACTGCCATTGACGCGATCGCCTTCGGCATTCAGCCGGTCCTTTTCGCCCATCGCCAGAGCGGGCTGATCGAAGCTTTTTCCGGTGACTTTCCAGACCTTCTCATTGTCGGATTCGATACCGGAGACGACCCTATCAACACGACCGAGCACAAGCCGGCTCGCTACTCGTCCGATGAGATCGAACTTTTCGCCGTGCTTCGCGGCCTCGTTTCAAGGGCGATCACCGATCGCGACACCGCGCTTTTCTGTCGCGTCGCAACCTTGAGCGCACAGATCAATCAACGCCACCTACCCCGTGCGCGCTTTGACGAGATCACCTGGCTTGCCCAGGAGTGCAATGCGCGAGGAATACAGGTCGCCCACAGCGGCAATATCGCAGGCCTGCTATTTGACGTTGGCAACCTATCGGCTGCGTTGACGGGCACGCGCTCCCTTAAACATTCCGGCTTTGGCAATGTCGGCGTTTTCCATTTTCCCAGTGGTAGGGAATTGCAGAACCATGAATGAACTCAATCGATCTCGGCTTTCAGCCTTCGAGCTTCCCAGAATGGTTCCCATGCATGCCAACCTCTATGCTGCGTGCTTCCAGCTCATGAAGCTTCTTCCCGCGCGGTTCATGCTCGACCGGGCCGAAGATGTCGGCAGGCTGAAACCCGGGGGACATATCGTCGAGACAACGTCCGGCACGTTCGGAATGGCATTGGCCATGCTGGCTGCCGTGCGCGGCTACAGACTATCGCTGGTTACCGCCTCCAGTCTGATCGACGCGGACTTCGCGCGCAGGCTGCGGGACCTCGGCACCATGCTGACAATCACCGACGATCCGGAAGGTTCCGGCAATCAGCAACTTCGACTGGAGCGGCTTGCGGAAATACAAAAAATCTTTCCCGGCAGTTTCTGGCCCAATCAGTATGACAATCCGGACAATCCCCTCGCCTATGCAGCGGTCGCTGAGCATCTCATCCGGACAGTTGGGTCAATCGATTGTCTGGTGGCGTGCGTCGGCTCGGGCGGATCGATCAGCGGCACGGCGCATTTTCTTCGGGTGGTTTCTCCGGAGACTCGTGTGATTGCGGTCGATACCCACGGCAGCATCCTTTTCGGGCAGCCACCGGCTCCGCGAAAATTGCGAGGAATGGGCAACAGCATCGTGCCGAGGAACCTTCGGCACGATCTTGTCGACGAGGTTCATTGGGTCGGCGCCCGGATTGCGGTGGAGGCCGCCTTCAATCTCTTCCGCTCCCACGGCCTGTTTGTAGGGCCGACAAGCGGGGCGGCATTCCTCGTTGCCGACTGGTACGCCCGCGCAAATCCTGAGGCGAAGATCGTCTTTCTGCTTCCTGACGAGGGGCATCGCTACAACGCAGTTTATGCCGCTCTGCCCTGCCTTGAGGATCAACGCTCATCTTCTTGCTTCGAGACTGGCGGACCGATCCTGATCGACCGGATCGTCGCCGGTAGCGAGGCCGACTGGTTTCGGTTTGCCTGGGCTCGCAGGTCCATCGAGGACGTCATAGTTAGGCCACTTCGGTCATGACGTGCTCTCCGGCCGCTGATCAGCGGCACTAAGAGGATGGCGATGGCTGCAATGCTGAACGCGACGGCAATCGGACTGTTCATGAAGACATTAAATTCTCCCGCACTAAGAATGATGCTTTGCTGGAGGTTCTGTTCCAGAAGCGATCCGAGCAGAAAGGCCAGCAAGAGCGGCGCGAGTTCGAAACCGGCTCGCTGCAGCGCGTAAGCCGCAAATCCGCAGACCATCATCACCCCCACGTCGAACAGGCTGTTGTTGATGCTGAAGGCGCCGATCGCGCAGAAGACTAGAATCAGCGGCGTGAGAAGCGCCGCTGGTACCCGCAACAGCAGCACGAAGATGCGCACAAGAGGCATGTTGAGCACTAGTAGCATCGCGTTTCCGACCAGCATGCTGGCAATCACGCCCCAGAACAGATCGGGGTGGTCCGCGATCAATGAAGGTCCCGGGGTGACGCCCTGCATGAGAAGCGCGCCCATGATCACCCCGATAACGGCGTTCGCGGGAAGACCCAGGCAAAGTAGCGGGATAAAGCTCGCCTGTGCTGCCGCATTGTTGGCGCTTTCCGGCCCGGCCACACCTTCGATCGCTCCTTTTCCGAACCGGTGCGGCGCGCGGGAAATCTTCTTCTCCATCACGTAACTTGCAAAGCTCGCTATCAAAGCCCCGCCGCCGGGAAGGAGACCAAGGAAAAATCCCAGCGCGGAGCCGCGCGATATCGGGCCGGCCGCGGCTCGCCAATCGGACCGGGTGGGCAACAGGTCACGGAGCCGATATCGATCGAAGCTGCTCGTCTCGGGCGGCTGTTTTCGCTGCGCTGCGACAAGCACCTCGCTCACTCCGAACATACCCATTGCGAGGACCGCGATATCGATGCCGTCACGCATATCGGCGCTGCCGAATGTGAACCTTTCTTCGCCGGTGACAAGATCCACCCCGACAGTGGACAGGAGGAGACCAAGGCCAATCATGACCCAGGCCCTTGCCCGGGACCCGCTGCCGACCGAGGCTGCAAGGGTTAGTCCAAAGAAGACCAGGGCGGTCTTCTCGATTGGGCCGAAACGAAGAGCGACGTCGGCAAAGGCAGGGCCTACCAGAGCGATGCCGAATGTGGCGGCGATGCCAGCGATGAAACTTGCGGAGGCCGACATGCCGAGAGCGGCGCCCGCCCGCCCCTGTCGTGTCATCGCATAACCGTCGAGCGACGTGATCGCACTTGCGGCCTCGCCAGGCACGCGGATCAGGATGGAGGTGATCGACCCGCCATACATTGCGCCGTAATAGATCGCCGCCAGAAGGATGATCGCGGCCGTCTGGTCGAGCGATACGGAAATTGGAAGGAGGAGGCTGACTGTTGCGGTGGGGCCGAGTCCCGGCAGCACGCCGACGGCCGTGCCGATTACGACCCCGATCAACGCGACAAGGAGATTGGATGGTTCGATCGCAACGAGCAGACCGCCAAGAAGATTGATGATTGAGTCCATGGTCAACTCCAGAAACCGGCAGGCAGGGGCACGCCCAGGAGCCTCTCGAAGACCGCCCAGCATGCGAAGGTCGTGCCCGACGCGATGGCGAGGGCTTGTGGCCAGCGCAACCGCTCAACGATGGCCACGACCAAGCTAAGAAAGACGAAGATTGCGGGCAGCGTCCCGGCGATGCTAAGCAGCCCCACAAATCCGATGATGGCGACGCCATATCCGAGGAAGCGAGGGATCTCGATCCTCTCGTCCATTCCCTCCTGACGCCATCCTTCCCGCATCGTTGCGGCTAGCGCCACGAGAAGAAGGATTGCCGCCGCTACGGGGAAGAGACCCGGCCCAGGCATCCCGTGTTTCCAGACCCCATGCGAAAGGGATGAGCTGATCGCGACGATCGACACGACGACTAAGCACGCGGCGACAATCGATGCGAGCCTCATGGCCGCAGCCCCAGAAGCTCGATCTGTTTCCCGATCTCGCGATAGTTCCGGGCGATCTCTTCGTGAAAAGCCTGGCCTTCCTGGAAAGTCGCCTGGCCGCCCAAAGTTTCCAGGAACCGCTTGTAGAGGTCGGTCCTGGTCATGACGCGAAGAGAGTCCTGCCAGTATTGCAGTACCTGTGCCGGCAATTTTGCCGGTCCGAAGAGCCCGTAGGCACTAGCGACGGAAAGCGGATAGCCGAGCTGCTTGAAGGTCGGGACATCGGGATGCCCGCTCACCGGCTCCGGCCCGGTTTCGACCAGAAGCCGCACCTTGCCGGCCTTGAGATGAGCTGCAAAGTCCGAGGAAACCACCATATCGATATGTCCGCCAAGGAGAGCGGTGATCGCATCTGCTCCGCCAGAAAATGGGACGAAAGCGGCTGTGACGCCCTCTTTGCGGAATGCCGCCTCGGTCGCAATATGGCCGATGCCGCGAGGGGCGGCAGTCGCCCAACGCAGCTTTCCGGGATTGTCCCTCCCGAACTTAATAAGATCGGGCCACTCCTTGAAAGGACTATCCGTTCGGACAAAAGCGGGAATGGCGATGTTCGAATAGGCCGCGATATAGGAGAAGTCGCGCAGAGGATCATAGGGTAGCGACTGCAGATGCGGTGCAACGAGAAGCGGGCTTGCCGAATAGAGCGACAACACCGTTCCATCGGCCTTGGCACGCCGGATCTGATCGGTCGCAATGGTTCCGCCGGCGCCGGGCCGGAATTCGACGCCGACCGGATATGAGTCCGTCAGCTTGACGTGCTCCGCCGCAATGCGGGCGGCCAAATCACCGGCCCCGCCTGCAGAGAAACCGACGACGATCGTCGCATTGTCGGTGGGCGCAGGATTCGCCTGGGCGAACGAGATTTTCGAAAACGCCGCCAGAGTTGCGGACGTGAAGAGAAATGAGCGCCTATTCATAGAGCTCCCCCTTGTTGGTCAGGACAGATTTCTTTTGCGGTGGCGACGCTTACACAAGCAGAGTTTGTTCAATTTCGTCCCAGGCAGCAGACGGCCTGGCATACGCCTTTACGGCTGGAATCGCCTGTTGCGAGATATCGAAATCTTTCATTCCGGAGGCCGTGATCACGGCCGCCACACAATCCGGACCGGCAATGACGCCGGTCCGGCGAAGTGTATCGATGGCGACAAGCGGTGCCACAGCCGACAGTTCGGCGAAAATACCCTCAAGCATCGCCAGGTCCCGTTGCGCCGCGAGCAGGCGGTCGTTGTCAACTGAGCAGGCAATCCCTCGGGATTGCCGCAGGGCGCGCAGCGCCTGGAAACTGCTCTGGGTGGCGCCGATCGACAGGGCAACGGTAGCGAAAGGCCGCGCCATTGCGGCGACTTGGTCGGACCCGCAGCTCATCGCCGCGTCTAGCGAGCCGTAAACCTCCGCCGCGATCAGGCGCGGGAGTTTTCGGACGAGACCGGCGTTGAACGCTTCCTTGAAGCCTTCCCAGACCCCGCTCAACACGTCGCCGTAGCAGACGGGAAGCGCACACCAGTCGAGATCCCGACCATTCATCTGTTCCGCCAACTCGAACGCAATGGTCTTGTAGCCCTCGACACCGATAGGATGGCTTCCAACCACCGGTGCGCTGAACGGAGAGGCGACCACCCATCGCCGGCGCTCCCAGCCCTCGGCCAGGAATTTCCACCGATCCATCTTCTCGTCGAACGGCACAACCGTCGCACCGAAGGCTCGGATCTGAGCGAGCATCGGAGCCGGTCCCCCGTTAAACGTGGAGACAATACATTGAAGACCGGCATGCGCCGCATAAGCCGCCAATGAGGCTCCAGCATTTCCGGATGACGCAGTGGCGATTGTCGAATATCCGCGCTGCCTTGCATAGGAGGTGAGGACTGCGGAAAACCGATCCTTGTGCGAGCCGGTCGGGTTGCGGCTCTCGTCTTTGATCAGAAGCCGTTTGACATCGAATTTGACTCCCAAGCGCTCCGCCGGCGAGAGGGGTGTGAGGCCCTCGCCCAGAGAAACCGTCGCGCTGCTTTCGATTGGCAGCATCGAACCGTACCGCCACATCGAGGGGATTTGGGTAAAGCCGTGATCCACCTGCGGCCAACGAGCCTCGTAGATCGGCCGCAGGTTCGAAGGCGCGGTCGCAGCACAGCGTGGGCAACCGCGTGAGTCGATTGGGAAACCGGATGGATAGGTTGCCTCGCAACGCAGACAGGATAGGTGCTCGATAACGACGGTCATGGCGCAATCACTCTAATATCTCCGGAGGATGTCAGCCGCTCGGCGCCTTGCCCGGTGACGACGAACATGTCCTCGACTTGCAGCCCATACGAGCCGATCATGTAAAAAGGCGTCTCGATGCACAGCACCATTCCCTCTTCGAGAACGTCTTTCGAGCCGGGAGCAAGGAGTGGAGAATCGTAGCCATCGAGCCCGATACCGTGGCCGACGTGATTTCTTCGGTATCGATCGAGACCTGCGTCCTGAACGGCGCGCATGATCTCGCCGAAAAGTTCGCTGGCGCTCAGGCCCGGTCTGACAATCGAGGCGCCGTGTTCGACACCGGCCCGTAGCGCGGCGTACTGGCTGCGCAGTCCGGAACTAGGCTCTCCGAAAGACGCGATCCTCGCGATATCGGCTCGATAGTGTTGATACCGCCCACCGACGTCGAAGCGGATGATGTCGTCCGGCCTCAGTGAGCGTTGCGAAGGCTGAACATTCATCAGGGCGCTCCGCTCACCGAACCCGATACAGCCAAGGATTGGTAACGTATCCTCTCGGACGGTCTTCTCGTGAAATACGCGGGCCATTTCGATCTCTGTGATTCCAGCCCGTGCAACGGCCAAGGCCGCCTCTACGGATATTTCCGCGACTTTACCGACGCGCCGAAGCCGCTCGATCTCCGAGGGGCTTTTGACGGATCGAGTAGATCGGAAGAGCGGCTGTGCATCGATGAAGGATGCTTGCGGGCATTTGGCGCTGAGCTGCTCGAGATAGCCGGGAGACAGGCCCGATAGATCCAGCCCTATTCGGGCCTTTCTCAGGCCAAGCTCCTCAAGCTCTGCGGCCAGTGCCTCAACGGGACTTGCATGCTCCCGAAGGGACTGCATCTCCGCGAGCCGCCGGCTCGTAAGGTCGTTTTCGACGTCGGCGCCGACTTCGACCGCAAACTCGCCATAACGCGCGACGCGCGCAGCCCAGACATTCTGATCGGCAATCAGATCGAGCGTCCCGCTGCTCGTGATTACGCTGGACCTCGTCTCCGCGTCGGCCCGTGGCCAGACAGCGTAGGCTTGCGGGCCCGGGCGGATCCATTGTGGCAATGCCCAGAAGCCGCTGAGATAGGTGACATTTTCCGCTCCGGTGGCGATGACGGCATCCAGGCCTTCAGCATCCATATTGCGCTCGAGGCGCGATAGATTAAGCAGCATCGGATTTCTCGCTTACGTTCGCGCGCACGACGCCGCGCGCCATTTCAATCGCTGCGGCCGCCGCCATGACCCTCTCGCCGACGGCGGCGACGGCAAGGTTGGGTTGCGCCGCGCGGGGGAAAGCAACGCTGATCGCAGCCACGATCACCCCCTTCGCATTGCGGAGAGGGGCACCAATCGAGAAGATGCCGGGAATATTCTCGTTGAGGGCTGTGGTGTATCCCACGCTTCGAGCGCGCCGCAGCTGGTCCATCAGTTTTTCAGGATCGGTGACAGTGCGTGGCGTCCTGCGTACGAAGGGCTCCTCGGCAGCGAGGGCGCGGATATCGTCGTCACTGCAATCGATCAGCAGCGCTTTTCCCAGTGCTGTTGAATGCAGGAACATGCTCTCACCCGGCGTTGCGCGAATGACCAAGGAACCATTGCTCTGCACCGCGGCAAGGTAGAAGGCCTTACTGCCTCGACGGGCGCCGAGGAAGCCGTTCAGGTCGTTGCTCTGCGCAAGCAAACGCAGCTCGGCGTCGGCCAGGGCGATCAACTCGTCCTGTTCGAGTAACGTGCGAGCGAGATTGAGTATCTCGTGTCCCGCACAATATCTCTTGGTGGATTCAATCTGATCGACAAACCCTTGCGCACACAGCGTATGAAGCAGGCGTTGGATGCTTGAAGGGCTTTGTTCAACCCGCCTCGCGATCTCGCGAACGCCGAGTGGCTCAGACGAGCTCGCGACGGCTTTCAGAACCATGAGCCCTCGCTCCAAAGACATATTTCCCTGCATTTTATTGTCCCGCTCCTGCGTACATCGTTCCATTTTTTGAATTAGGTCAGATATGAGCAGGCCCTGTCAATTAAAAATGTGCACTAAAGTTTGTCGTCCTATAGTTTGCACCCGCGCATCCATGACGCATGGACATCAGGGTGATAATCGGGAAAAACATCCAGCGCTTTAGAAGAGAGCGATCGCTCTCTCAGGAAGAACTGTCGTTTCGATCGGATTCCTCGAGGGCCTACATCAGCGGGCTCGAAGCAGGCAGAAGGAATCCAACTGCTCTCTCCCTTGTCAAATTCGCCGAAGCACTTGGGGTCACGGTCGTGGAGCTCATAACCGACCACGATGCAGACAGAAAAACCAAAAAGTCGATCAAGGCGAGTGAGTGAGATCTCTATCTACAAGAGCCTGTGGATCTGTCATGAGCGCAATTGCCAGGGCCTCGAGCGTGTCGACGGTGGGAGCGCTTTCTTCTCGCTCTAATTTACCAACATAATTGCGATCCAGCCCTGCGAGTTGCGCTAACTCGGACTGTGACATCCCTGAGCGGTGGCGCAAAATACGCAGATTTCTCGCAAATACCGATCTCAGGCGCATACCTCCATTTGTCATAAACGCCACTCGGAACCCACCTACTATAGTAAGCAATCGATAATCCCCCGATTGTCGACCGTTCAGTTCACAACTAAATCGAGAAGGTTAGTTTATGCGGGTTGTGCGATGCGGAATTCTTGGGAAGCGCTTAGCCTTTTCTCCGACGCTGTTACACAAGCGACGACGCCCCGAGGGGTGGGCGAAGCTCTTCGAAATCTTCTGGAGCCATTCGGATTTGATGCCTGTCTGGTCGCTCTTCTGTCTCCGACCGTGGAGTCTGTCTGGACACCGCAGGTTCTCGCGGATCTTTGGCCAAAAAGCTGGTCGGTGCACTACTTTGAAAACAAACTCGTTACCCATGATCCATGCGCGTCGCTGTGTCTTAGGACAGATCAGTTGTTCAGCTGGCGCAGCGTTACGCACCGGAGGCTGCCACAAGCGGAATATGAGGTCATGAAATCGGCGGAAGCATTCGGCCTGAGAGACGGTTTCTGCCTGCCGGTCCACGGTGCGAATGGACAAATCGGCGTTGTCTCCATCGCCGGCGGCGAAATCGAACAACGGCCCCCGCTTCGCTTTCTCATCGAGGCCGCGGGCTTCTGTGGTTACCAGAAGATACTGCGCCTGAAAGAGGAAACGGCACATCCAGTTCTGACAAAAAGGCAGGCCGAGATCTGCGACTGGATCGCCTCGGGAAAGACCGCCTCAGAGACGGCAACAATCCTCGGCATATCGGAGGCAACTGTCGAACGGCATTTGCGTGACACTCGCGAACGTCTCGGCACCGTGAACTCGGTGCATACGATCGTGACAGCGATCAAACGTCGAGAGATCCGCATCTGAGACCAGGAACGGCGGGCGGGTGGGATAACCATGCCTACAACCAAAGATCACATTTTGTTGACGACACATGCTCATTTTCCTGAGTATCGGCGGCGACGTTCCATCGATATCGTTTCTTCCTAAAGCGAGTGAGGGAACATGAAAGTAGTCGCCATACAGGGGTCGGCGTCGTGCCAGACAATGATCTGGCTAAGACAGTCTTACAGGCTGCGCGCCAAGGTCTTCCACCATCGGCTTGGTTGGAAGGTGACCGTCTCTCGGGATGAAGAAACCGACATCTTCGATCAATTGTCGCCTGACTATCTGCTGGTTGTCGACGCTCGAGATCATGTCGTCGGGACGGTGAGATTTCTACCGACGCACGGGTCAACCATGCTCTCGACTGTCTTCTCCTACCTGTTGACCAACAGCCCATCTCTGCCTGCAGGCCTGGTCGAAGCATCACGTTTCTGCGTCGACACTGAAAGATGCCGAAACCAGGAGTTTATCAATCTGGCGACTCGAAGCCTTTTCGCCGGCATGGTGGATTGGGCATTACAGCGCCACTATCCGCAAATCGCGGCCGTCGTGGACCTTCGAATGGAACGCGTTCTAAGACGCGCGGGATGGTCCCTTGCAAGGATATCCATCCCGCACTCGATGGGACGGGTTACCGGCGTGGCCGGCTATTTGCCGGTCAGTCAGGAAGTCCTCTTCGCGCTTCGGCCGTCCAATTACGTTTTCAGCGATCGGAGCGGCGATGCTTTTGTACACAATTGTTGACGCCAGCATACATCAACTTGTCCAAACCTCTTGAGCGCGGTGCAAGCCGATCTACCGATCCCAGAAGCGGAGCAGTCCTCGGCCGTAAACGCGACGATCGAGAACCTACGTTTCACTTCGCTCCGGCCGAAGAGTGACCATCGTCTCTACTAGGGTCAACAGCGACTCGACCGCATCAAGGGGAAGCGTCTCCACGATTTTGATCGGCTTACGGCGACTCTCGGCCTCGGCCAGTGTTTTGCCCAAACGATAAGAGCAGCGGCCATGATCAAATCTATTGGCGAAAAATCAAGTAGTTCACTGAGGTGAATCAATCGCGTGACGTGCATCTTCGTCTCGCTGCGCTCATAGCGGCCGTCCGCAAGTAGCGCAATGTAGTGACATATCATTTGCAGCGTCAACGGCCCATTTGAATGTGCCGGCGCCTCAAGGGCCAAAGATGATTCGATGCATGATTACTTTTGCACTGACTTGTTTCGCCTCGTTGAGCATCACGCTCAAAGAGTTCCCGATCCATCTCGGCGCGGGTTTCGGCCGCCATACCTTCGCTGAGCGAACACAAAAGTGTGGCGTGAAACTGCCTGCCCCGCAAAGCCGCAGTGACGCGGTCGAGGCTGTCGGCTTCCACGGACCTATTGAAAGAAGTCGCGCCAGCTGTCATATATGGAACGACAGATGACGTAGGAGATGCACCATGGCACTTGCGGTGGAAAATGGCTTCCCGGAAGCAACCGGCGGAGAATTGCAGAAGGTCGCAGCGTTGCTCGGCGGAACGCGTGTCCTGTCGCGCCGTCTGACGAGTGCGCTCGATGCCCATGAGCTCCTGCTGCATGGCTTGCCGGCTTCGGCGATCGATCACCTCGTCGGAAGCCTGCTCTTCATCGGCAAGACCGAATCCCTCGAAAAGGCCGTCGGCATGAGCTTGCGGACGTGGCAGCGGCGCAGGGATGCGCCGTCCAAGCCGCTTAGCCAGGAGCAAAGCGGGCGGGCATGGAAGTTCGCCGAGATCCTGGCAAAGGCGACGGATGTCCTGGGAACGCAGGCGGAAGCCGAGCAATGGCTGGAGCGTCCGGCAATCGGGCTCGACCAGCGCCGCCCGATCGATCTTTTGGGAACGCCCGCCGGCGTCGAACTCATCGAGGACTATCTCCAACGGCTCGAATACGGCGTCTATGCATGACGCCTCTGCCGATTGCGCTCGGTGGTTCCGAGCTGATTGCATGGCGGCTCGACCAAGCCGCCTATGCCCCGACCTGGGATAGTGGGGAAGGCGCCTATCGTGTCGGCGGGCGCTGGAACAGCAGGGGCATGCGCGCGGTCTATTGCTCGATCGACCCGTCGACGGCGATCCTTGAGGTCGCGGTCCATAAAGGTTTTCGCGTGCTTGATACCGTTCCGCATGTTCTGACGGCGGCCGTGGTCGCTGACATCTCCGCGGTGCATGTCGTCGATCCTTCCAGCGTTCCCAATCCGAACTGGCTGCGCCCCGGCATCCCGAGCGCGGGCCAACAGGCGTTCGGCGACGATCTGCTTCGCCGGCATCGCTTTGTCGCGATCCCGAGCGCGGTGTCGGCGCATAGCTGGAACCTGGTCTTCGTGGCAAGCGCCGCCACCGAGGCCTATGCGCTGAAGTTCCAGGAGGCTTTCGCTCTCGATACAAGGCTGCACCCACCATCGGCATGATGCGAGCGCGACCGGGCACAACTCGTGGCCGGTCGTAGAGTGCCTTGTGGTCATGGCGCTCACGCGTCGGTGATCCCGGACCCCGAGAAGATGATGACGCCGGCGGGCATGATCGAGAGCATGTCGTCGTTGCGGCGGAAGGGAGCCGCCTTGGCGTGCTTCGTCCAGTTCGGCTTGAAGGTGATCTGGGTCACCTTGCGGCTTTCCGCCCAGCAGGCGGCAATGCGCTCGGCGCCCTTCAGCGAACCGCCGTGCAGCAGGACCATGTCCGGGAATTTGGCGCGGGCGCGATCGAGCGCATCAAAGACGCGTTCGTGATCAGGTCGCCTCTCGGCAGGCGGTCGACCGAGCAATATCGATGATGTCGCCACGGGCGGCGGCCGAATCCCCCACATGAGGGAGACTACAGACGGATCAGCGCTCCGCGCCATCGCGGTCATTGCCACGCTGGCGATCCTGCTCAGCCTGCCGGAGGATCTGCTGGCGCTGCTCGTCCTGGGCACCTTTGGCAGTGGCAGCCTGTTCCCGCGCCGCACGAGCGGCACGACCGGCGGCAATTGCCTGCTGCTGGGCGGCTATCGCGGAATCGACAGCTACCGGCGCGGGCCGGTCCTGGGAGCGTGTCTCGTCGGCGCGGGCGCCCGGCGGTTTGCCCCCTCCCCCTGCGGTGTCAGCGACCGATTGCATNAAAAGAAAACGCGTCGATTGTTCGCGTGTTCTCGACGAGCGAAAAGACCGGCTTCGAGCTGGCAAGCTCCTGTTGATCCCTTGGTGGAGGTGCGGTGACCTRAGACCCTGAACTGRCGGCTTGATGGAAGAGTAGTATCGAGCCTACCGCTCCGCGCCATCGCGGTCATTGCTGCGCTGGCGATCCTGCTCAGCCTGCCGGAGGATCTGCTGGCGCTGCTCGTCCTGGGCACCTTTGGCAGTGGCAGCCTGTTCCCGCGCCGCACGAGCGGCACGACCGGCGGCAATCGCCTGCTGCTGGGCGGCGATGGCGGGATCACTCGTCGGCGGCGATCCCCGGTCCTGGGAGCGTGTCKCGTCGGYSCGGGCGSCCGGCGGTTTGCCCCCTCCCCCTGCGGTGTCAGCGACCGATTGCATYTGCTGCATCTGGATGTCRCGGCGCTRCTCGGCAAAGAGCGCRGARATTTCCTTGCGCATCTCCTCGACGGCCTGGCGCTCCGCACTACTGTCGACCATGGTCTCGAGGCGGTCCATCGATTTGTTCGCTCGAGAAACACGCTCGTCGAACTGYTCCAGCGATAGGGGCATGGTCTTTTCCTTCTGCTGTTGAATGTTTGCGATGAGAGTCTTGAGTGCCGCCGACGGCTCGYTCGACGGCGCGCCGGATCGCTGCGCAAAGGCTTCAAACCGCTTTTGAAGCCAGGGCGACGGTRAACCCTCCTTCGAGGAGCCCACCGCCTCAATGATTACGTCAGAACGCARCCCCAGCTTGAGCATCCGCGCCTCGAAATCCCTGACGACGGACAGCGTCTCTCCGCCCGGGTCAAACTCGTCGTTCTGCTTGGCGAGTTCGCGCTCTATTTTGCTGATGCTCGCCGTTGTGGGCGCCAGCACATAAATTGTCTTGCCGCCGGCCGAAACGAAGTTGCTATCGACGCCGGCCACCCGCTGGACGATCTCAATCATCGCGTCGCGGTCAGCGACCTCCTCCGTCTCCAGACGAAGGAGAGCAAAGCCGGCTGGCTGCGCAGCTTGTCCCGCCGCCGCGGCTGCGAACCGGTCGGCCGCCGCGATCACCGACGGCTCCGCGCCGGTCTTCTTCAAGGCGTTTGCGGTTGCCTGCCATTTTGGAGCAAGCGCGAGGTTTCTATTTGTCAAGGAGGCGGGATCCACGACGCCGGCGCGCTTGCGCTCGACACGTTTGACGACAGATGAGGTTTTTAAGTAACGCGAATTGGTCTTGGCGCGCTCATAGGCGCCGGCTTGCGCCTGGCTGTATGATCGGGTAGCCGCCACATCCGCGCGCCGCGTGGCGACCATGGCGATGCCATGCTCGCGTGCCTTTGCCGCGAACCGCTCGCGCCATTCGTAGAGTTCCGGCTTGGTGAGGCGCAGCGCCTTGCCGATGTCGTCTCGCGCCGAGATCATCGCATGGACATGCACATGGCCGGTATCCGGATGATGAGCGGTGATCCACTTGTGCCCGGCGACCTGCTCGCTCAGAAAATCCCGCACGGCCCGCTTCATCGCTTCCGGATCGGTTCCGGCCCGCGCCGAGAAGATGACATGGAAAGCATTACGTGGCTCGACGGTGCGAATGTGGGATGACCAGTCCCGCCAAATCCTATCCGCCTTTTCCTTGACGCTCGACCCGCGCTCGATCAGATCGCCTGAGCTCGTTGTGACACCCCTCTCGGTGCGAAGGAATTTTTCGAGGAAGTAGCGTCCGGATTTTTCGGAGACGGCCGCGCCGAGAATACGCACCTCGGCCGTCACTCCAGCGTCGGCCAATCGGCGTGCAAAACTGGCYTCCGCATTTTCGACAGCGCGCGCCGGCCCCTCGCCTTTCTCGCGGGTCTTCAGCGCTCCGGCGATCTTCTTGGCCGGCAGGTCCGTTACCGCGTAGACCGAGACCTTGCCATCCNGCGCGCCGGCCCCTCGCCTTTCTCGCGGGTCTTCAGCGCTCCGGCGATCTTCTTGGCCGGCAGGTCCGTTACCGCGTAGACCGAGACCTTGCCATCCGGATGCCGGGAATAGAGGAAAGGCTTTGATCCGAACGCGGCATTCAGGGCGTCGTGAAGTGTCGCCTCATCGACCTCATCAGCAAGCTTCATGGAAAAGGTGGCCAGCGCATTGACTGCATAGGCGTTACGGAATTCCGCGCCCCATTCGGCCAGCGCCGCGGCCCGGTCCTCGCGGCTTGCGACCGCGAGGCCATCCTGATCGTAGATCGGGATATCGACCTTGCNACGGAATTCCGCGCCCCATTCGGCCAGCGCCGCGGCCCGGTCCTCGCGGCTTGCGACCGCGAGGCCATCCTGATCGTAGATCGGGATATCGACCTTGCCCCTGTCGCCGTTTTCCTTCTCGACTTCGCGCGTTCCGAGATAGGTCATCAGGCCGGCGGCCGAAGCCCGGCTCGATACCGTCGACGTCACCTTGATCACGACCGGCTGTGCACCGGCGGCAATCGCTGCACGGCTCGCGGTTTCCGCTGAGGATCTANGCCGAAGCCCGGCTCGATACCGTCGACGTCACCTTGATCACGACCGGCTGTGCACCGGCGGCAATCGCTGCACGGCTCGCGGTTTCCGCTGAGGATCTACCCGTTGCGGCGCGGCGGGTGGAGATCGGCTGAGCCATGCGAGGCGCGGAAAGGCCTGCGCCCCCTCCCCCGCCGGCCGACTTCTTCAATTCATCTTCGTCATCCAGATTGCGGCCAGCACCCAAGGCAACGACGAGCGCGATGACACCTCCCTGCGATGCCTGGGACACCTGCAGGATCGACGCGATCGTCGGCTCGTTCGGCGATATCGGACCTCGACGTGTCTTGCTCGCAATGCCAGACGGTACAAAGCGCTSCTGCGGCGCCTGCCCCGACATCGCGATACCGATCGCGCGCCGCCGGCGCGATTCCTCATCCTCGTCAATCAGCGACGATGCTCGACGGACGGTATAGGTCTCGATCGCGCCGAGCAGCCCGGACCGAAGCCCGGCTCGATACCGTCGACGTCACCTTGATCACGACCGGCTGTGCACCGGCGGCAATCGCTGCACGGCTCGCGGTTTCCGCTGAGGATCTAYCCGTTGCGGCGCGTCGCGTGGAGATCGGCCGAGCCATGCGAGGCACGGAAAGGCCTGCGCCCCCTCCCCCGCCGGCCGACTTCTTCAATTCCTCTTCGTCATCCAGATTGCGGCCAGCACCCAAGGCACCGACGAGGGCGATGACACCTCGCTGCGATGCCCGGGAAGCCTGCAGAATTGACGCGATCGTCGGCTCGTTCGGCGATATCGGACCTCGACGTGTCTTGCTCGCAATGCCAGACGGTACAAAGCGCTSCTGCGGMGCCTGCCCCGACATCGCGATACCGATCGCGCGCCGCCGGCGCGATTCCTCATCCTCGTCAATCAGCGACGATGCTCGACGGACGGTATAGGTCTCGATGACGATGCTCGACGGACGGTATAGGTCTCGATCGCGCCGAGCAGCCCGGWCCAATCATGCGCCACGGCCAGTCCCCCTCCGYTCCCCACAGCTGATCCGCAGCATCAGGTCGACGTCGGCCCGCAGCCGAAACAGGCCGTCGAGAAGAGTGCGCAGCGCCGCGTCGAGATCCGGTTCATAGGCGACGCGCCCCTCATTCATCGCCCGGACCGCCTGGTTGAGATTGATACCGATCCGCCGCAGCTCCTCATTGGTGTCGCGCAGCGCGTCTGCCTCGGACGATCCAACCGGAAGCGGAAGGCCCGCCTGATCGCGAAACAGCAGCCGGATCACGTCGCTGGCGGTGCGGTCTTCTCCGCACAACACGGCAAGCGCCTCGCGCTCCTCCGGCTGCAAACGGACCCTAATCACCTCGCTCCGCATTGTTTCCTTCCCGCTTGTCAGGTTGCCGGAGGCGACCCGGAGCGCCAGAGGCGCGAACCACAGCCCTGCCGGAGGCGGGGCANATCACCTCGCTCCGCATTGTTTCCTTCCCGCTTGTCAGGTTGCCGGAGGCGACCCGGAGCGCCAGAGGCGCGAACCACAGCCCTGCCGGAGGCGGGGCGACGTCGAGTTTGTACCACAAACTTGACTATCCTGCCACAGAAAAGACAACTATAATTTATTCGAAATTCTAGCATACTCCAACGAACGATCTCGATCCGACCACCTCGGCCGATTGGCGCGAACCGACAAACTCCGGCGCGAACAATTACCCGCTTTTAACGCGCTCATCCCCACTTGCAGCGCTGGCAACTGGTTATTCATCGTTGATAATTAACAATTAGCAGTGCACATGTTGTTCATCATTAATGGCCCATTGTTGATTGCCTATTGACCATTACCCGTCGTCAGCGGGCAATCATCGGTCATCAATCATCAATGGTGAACGAGCAACGGGCAATAATTACGTTGCRAAAGGCAACTTTTGTAATTAATTATAATTTATCCTTGARCTGAAGGAGCCACCATGATCGTCACTATCGCCAACCCGAAGGGCGGAACCGGGAAGACCACGCTCGTTCGCGCGCTGGCGGGGACGGCAGCCCATGCG
>NZ_LMFK01000030.1:0-23597 GCF_001426785.1 Ensifer sp. Root142 | reverse complement strand
GGAGGATCAGAAGCGCAAGCTCGCGGCGATGATCGTCATCAACCAGCACGATCTCGTCACCGGCCGGGCAAAGGCACACGAACCGCTACGCGAAATCCTGCGGGAAAGTGGGGTCGCCCTCGCATCCCAGCCAATAGCGCGGCGCGCCTCCTATCAATCGATTGGCGCGGCCGGAACGCTGCAGACCACGGCGAGGTCGGATCCGAAGGCGATCGCAGAAATGGAAACGCTGCTTGGCGAACTCCTCGCTCTCTATAGATCGACCGCGAAGGAGGCATCTACGCCCGAACCGCCCGCTTCGACACCGGCCGCGCCCTGACCGAAACTGAAATGCGCCACATCGCACCGTCAATCTTTGCCGTGACCGCCCATGAGAGCCGGTCCGAACGTTTCGAACCCATCCCGACCATCGAGGTATTGCGCGGCCTTATGAACGAAGGCTTCATGCCGGTCGGCGCCAAGCAGTCGCGCAGCCGCATCGAAGGCAAGGCCGATTTTACCAAGCACCTCATCCGGCTACGCCGCATCGATGACGGCAAGATTTACAATGTCGGGGATACGGTTTGCGAAATTCTCCTGAAAAACGCCAATGACGGAACCAGCGCCTACGAGCTGATGGCCGGGCTTTTCCGTGTCCGTTGCCTCAATTCCTTGGTGACGCAGACCGGCACCATCGATGCCAACAAGGTTCGCCATTCCGGTGACGTCCAACACAAGGTCATCGAAGGCACCTATCGCGTTCTCGGCCAGGCCCCACGATAAGCTACGGGTGTCATGCCGACCTCTCGGCGAGGCATATGGCGGACAACCAAGCGACTGCTTAAATGCCCTGCAAAAGTGGGGAATACTAAGATTCACCACCTCGGCCAAATGAGAGAGGGATAGACCGACATCGAGGTTCTCGTCGATTTTCTCGATGACCCTGTTCAGGCTTGCCGGCGTCAATCCGCCTTTGCGAACGGAAGGAATATACCTCTGCCGACGGAGCAACTGTGCGAAGATCGTCGCAACATAGCTTTCGACTAGAAGAGCACTGTGTGGCCACCCTTGGTCCTGTATTTCTGCACCGATCCCACGCGCCGCATTCATAAGGACTGGATCCTCACAGGGACGTCGGACCAACGTGAAACTAACCAACCTGCACACGATGCGTCTCTTGCTCGAACGAGGCCGGCGAGAACAGTACTCGGACTGAAAGCACATGCGGGACTGGTTACCCCAGTTTCGCCGTCGCAAGACCTTGATCCAAGAGCCAGCTTCTTAAGATCGCAACCTCTGGTCGCGCAAGATTAGCGTCGGGTGTCATGATGACATAGGGCTGCCTAATCGGCAGCGATATCCCGAAGGCATCGACCAGCCGCCCGGTGCATAGTTCGGTCTCGACCAGGAAATCTGGAACCAGAGCGAAGCCGGCGCCCGACAGACAGGCACCGATCGCAAGGTGCACCAGATTGAACGACAAGGTTGACCGCAGTTCGAGATGCCCAAACCCAGTTGCAGCAAACCATGCTTCCCACCCTTCATCGTGCCAGCCCGGTTCGGCATAATCCACCTTGATCAGGGGCCGGGACAGCAAGTCAGCAGGTGTCGACGCAGGCGGGAGGGTGGCCGCCAAGTCGGGCGAACCGACGACAATCAGGCTGCCATTGATCAGCGTATCCTGTCGGACGCCCGGAATCGTTCCACGGCCATGATAGATTGCAAGATCCGGATCCGGTTCCCTAGCGCTCCACCGGTGCGGCAGAGCCATGACAGCCACGGAGATGTCGGGATGGGCCTTGCGAAACTTGCCAATGCGGGGTGCAAGCCACTTCGTTGCGAGTGAAAACTGGCAACGAACGGTGACGGTGCTGAGCCCGCCGGGCACTCGTGCCGCAGCGCCGACGGCGGTGAGTTGATCGAAGATCGCACCGAGGCGCGTTGCAAAGACCCGGCCGGCCTCCGTCAATCCCACACCATTGGCGCGCCGTTCAAACAGCGGTCCACCGACCCACTCTTCGAGCTGTTTCATGTGATGACTGACTGCGCCCGGGGTCACGCTCAGCTCACCAGCCGCCCTGGCGAAGCTCAGATGGCGCGCCGCAGCTTCGAAAGCGCGCAGTGCGGGCAGCGGTGGTAAATGACGGGCCATGTCGAGACTCAATCCAGCTAAGGGTAACCGAGAGAAGTTTTGGTTTGCTTGCATATTCGTCCGCGTGACATCGTGCTGTCAACGCAATGAATGAGCAGGATTATGTCTAGGGATCAATCTATAGCCACCGCCGTCGCCTATCTGGCCAACGGGCGCTTTCTGGCCGATCTGACACGCCGCGTCGCAATCGCGACCGAAAGCCAGAATCCCGCACGGCGCCCGGAATGCGTGCGTTATTTAAACGAGTTCAGGCAGGATCTCACAAGCCTCGGCTTTACTGGCGACATTCTGGACAACCCGGATCCCATGGGCGGCCCGCTGCTGATCGCGCGGCGCGACGAAGCAGGACATCTGCCGACACTGCTCGTCTATGGACATGCGGACGTGGTGGCTGGCATGGAAGGCGCATGGTCGAATGGCCGTGATCCCTGGCGCGTGAGTGTCGAGGGCGACCGCCTCTACGGTCGCGGTACCGCCGACAACAAGGGCCAGCACACAATCGTGATGCTGGCTCTGGAAGCGGTTCTGGCGACGCGCGGATCCCTCGGCTTTAACGTCGTGGTGCTTATCGAAACCTCTGAGGAGACCGGTTCGGCCGGACTTCACCAGATTTGTTCGGAACATCGTTCGAAGCTCAAGGCCGATTGGCTGATCTCATCGGACGGACCTCGCCTGGCCCGCGACCGCGCGACACTTGATGGTGGCACCCGTGGAACCGTTGATTTCGATCTGATCTGCGATCTCAGGGCTGGCGCACATCATTCCGGCAATTGGGGCGGCCTGATTGCCAACCCGGCCGTGATCCTCGCCAACGCCATCTCCAGCCTGGTGTCGGCGACCGGTCAAATCAATGTTCGAGGAATTCTTCCGACTGAAGTTCCTCCAGGCGTCATGGCCGCACTCGGTCGAATAGAGCTTCAAGCCGAGAGCGGCGGCCCGGAGCTTGACGGCTGGTGGGGCGAGCCGGGATTGACGCCATCGCAACGCGTCTTCGGCTGGACGGCGCTCGAAGTCTTGGCGATGACGGCAGGCACGCCGGCTCTACCGATCAATGCCATTCCGCCCCGCGCATCTGCACGACTGCAGATCCGTTACACCGTCGATACCGATCCGGCGGGCTTCATGCAGACAATTCGCGCCTACCTCGACGAAAACGGCTTTGGCAATGTCGCCGTCGTCCCAAAGGCAACAGAACTGGAATGGGGCGCCACACGCCTCGATCCCGAGCATCCCTTGATGCGCTGGGCGGCTGCGTCCGTTCGAAGGACGACGGCGGTGGAACCGACAATTCTGCCGAATGCCGGAGGCTCTCTACCGAACGATTGCTTCGCAGATCTGTTAGGAATTCCAACAGTCTGGGTGCCGCACTCCTATTCGGGATGCTGTCAGCATGCGCCGGACGAACATCTGCTGACGCCACTTGTCGCAGAGGGTCTTGCAATCATGGCAGGCCTGTTCTGGGACCTCGGCACGGACGACCGACCCGAACGCTTTTGAACCTGCCAACACAAATACAATGAGGGGGACAATCATGAAAGCAAAATGGACGGAACTGGTCGCAGCATTGACGCTTGCAGCATTATGCGCGACGCCGGTCTTGGCTGAGGACTTACCTGAAGTGCGCATCGGAACGGATGGCGGCTATCTTCCCTGGACCTCGATGACGCCTGCGGGAGAACTGACCGGTTTCGATATTGAACTGGCAAGGCTCGTGTGTCAGCGAATGCAGCGCAGCTGCCGCTTCACCGCCCAACCCTGGGAAGGACAGATTCCCGCTCTTGAGCAGGGCAAATATGACATCCTCGTCGGTGGGATATCGATCACCCCAGAGCGGCAGAAACGCCTTGCCTTCACGCAGAGCTACGGCAACCTGCCGATCAATTTTGCGGCCGCCAAAAATTCCGGCCTGAACGGGAAAAGCTCCTGGGCAGAGCTCAAGAATGCGCTGGTAGGCAAGACGGTCGGCGTCCAATCCGGCACGCAAAGTCAAAAGTTCATGGACAATGAACTGAAGGGCGAAGTTAACGTCCGCCTCTACGACAATCAGGACAGCCTCAATCTCGACCTATTGGCTGGAAGGATTGACGCCGCACTTGCGGGGCGTTCCCCGTGGATAGCTCTCACGGGTTCGTCACAAGGCGAAACGATCGAGATCCTGTCACCCAATCTTGATTTCGAGCAGTTCGACTATCTCGGCGTCGGTGTCGGCGGACTGATGCGCAAGGATACCGCGGAGCTTCGCAAAGCATGGGACGTGGCCCTTTGCCAACTGAAGAAAGACGGCGAAGTCACACGGATTTCGCAGCAATGGTTTGGTTTCGATATCTCGACCAAGGCCGACCCGAAAATCTGCGGAGAATGATTTTTGATGGCTGCGGACGCGTCCATTCTTCAAATGCTGGCCTGGGGCGATCAGGGCTGGTCCAGGCCGCTCCTTTTCGGACTCGGCGTCACCGTAACCTGCGCGAGCCTCGGCTACGTTCTCGGTGTCGCCCTTGGGTTTGCGATTGCACTGGCGAAGCTCGGAAGCAATCGCTGGATCGCGGGCGCAGCCAATCTCTATACGACGGTGATGCGAGGAGTGCCGCCCTTGCTCGTCATTTTCCTTCTCTTTTTCGGAACCAACGGGGCGCTGATGTGGGTCGCGCGCGGTTTCGGTTACACCGGCTACATCGAGATAGACGCGTTTTCGGTCGGCGTGATGGCCGTCACCCTCGTCTCGGCATCCTATAGCTCCGAAGTGTTCCGCGGCGCGCACGGCACAATTCCAGCCGGGCAGTTCGAGGCTTTCGCCGCGCTCGGGCTTCGTCCGTTTCTGGGACTCTATTTGGTCATCATGCCGCAAATGTTCCGGCAGGCCCTGCCGGGCCTGGGCAATGTCTGGATCATGGCCATCAAGGAAACGACACTGCTTTCCGTGATCTCTGTGGCCGAGCTTATGCGGGTCGTCGGCCTCGCCGGCCGCACGACCGGACAACCCTTCGTCTTTTACGGCGCCGCGGCTGTCATCTATTTCGTGCTTGTCGCCGTATCCTCGCGGGTGTTCGTCGCCGTCGAGAACAGAATGCGCTGGGGCTGATCATGGATTTCGAAACGACACTACACGTTGCTAGCGAACTGGCTGGCGCAATCTGGGTCACATTGGCACTGGCGGCAGCAACCCTCCCACTTGGTTTCGTCCTGGCGGGTATTGCCACTTGGGCGCGTGCTTCGCGTCATGGGTCTCTTCGGGCTATCGCATCAGCCTATGTTCTAGCGTTCCGCTCCACGCCGCTGCTGGTTCAGATCTTCGTACTTTACTATGGCCTCAGCCAGTTCGCATGGCTGCGCGAAAGTCCAGCATGGATCCTGTTGAGGGAGCCTTTCGCCTGTGCTGTGATCGCCATGAGCCTTTGCTCGGGCGCATATACGGCCGAGGTGATGCGCGGCGGTCTGGCCGCCGTGCCCAAAGGCGCGATCGAGGCAGCCCGCGCACTGGGACTGTCGTCGATCAAGGTCTTTTTTCTCGTCACCGCTCCGATAGCTGTGAGACGCGCTTTGCCGGCCTACAGCAACGAGATCGTCGTGTCACTCAAGGCGACGTCGCTTGCCAGCACCATCACGGTGATGGAACTGACCGGTGTAGCAAAGGATCTGATGAGCAAGACCTTCGCCGTCATCCAGGTATTCTGCATGGTAGCCGCCATATATTTGGTCATCAATTCGGCACTGATCCTCGGATTGCGTTTGTTGGAAATCTACCTTGCTCCACCACACGAGCGGCCGCTTAGGCATCAGCGCGGGAGAAATCGAAAGGCTGAAGTAAGATCAGCGGACGCATGAGTTGAAGCCAAGCGAATTCAAAACTTGACGCTCTTGTGGGGAAACGGGCCCGCGACCATCCGTTAGAGTTCTCCGTCGCCTGCGATCGAGCTCAAACGATCAGGATCGCGCGAAAGTCATTGACGTTCGTGACCGTAGGTGGGGTCACAACGAGATCCACCATTACATCGATCTCCCGAGATCTCGACCTTTGGGCCCATGTCAACAACGTCATGCTGGACTTCTCGCGGCCCGGCAAGCCGACGGACAATGGCTTCATCGAGGCGTTCAACAGCAAGCTCCGTGCGGAATGCCTGACGCTCATTGGTTCCTGACCCTTGCGGATTAACGCGATACTACAACGAGGGACGTCATCACTCGGGGATCGGTTACAAGGCTCCGATCCTACTGCATAATCCCGGCAGCATTGACGATGAAGTGAACCCGTCCACACCATCATAAGAAGGGAATGCTCGGGGGCCTATAAAAAGTCCCCGGGGCGCTCGTGCAGCAGCCAAAAGATTACTCTGCGCGTTCCAGATAGTCATCCGTAACGAACCCTGAATAATCATCGAGAACCGTCCCGATCTTTCCCTGCGATTTCAGAAAGTCCGCCGTCAGCTTCAGTGTTTTTGCTCCGCCGCCTTCTGCCGCACACCCTAACCAGGAGCATGAAATTTGCTCGCTGAGCGATGGATATCTATAGTTGGAAATATCCTCTGCAACAGTCTCGGCATCAGCACCAAAAAGATTGGAGATCAGCTTTACGTTGTCCGATTCAGCGCCCCATTCGGACCTGTTACTCTTGTAGTCCTGATTGGCGGCATTGATGATGCCGACAAACTGGCGCATGAAATCGCTGTTCTTTTCGGCGAAGCTGGTGGTCGCGACCAACCCTTCGAACGTGCAGCGCCCCATTTGGCAAATCTCGCCTGAGGTGACCAAAGACTTGCCATCCAACTTTAGGCGCGCCATTGCAGCCCCCCAGATGAACGCACCGTCAACATCCTTGCGCTCCCAAGCAGCAGCAGCTTTATTCGGGTCGAGGTTCAACACTGTGGTCTGGCCATCAATGCCCCATTGCTCCAGCGCATACATCAACTGGTAGTGGCTCGTGCTGGCGAAGGGAACCGCAAGCTTCTTGCCGGCGAGATCGGCAGGCTTGTTGATGCCAGAGTCATTGCGGACATAGAGTGCTTCGGCGCTAGCAATGTCCTCCAGTATCCAGAACAGCTTGATGTCCAGGCCGGCCGTCGCTGCGACCGCCAACGGGCTTGAGCCCAGCACGCTGATATCAATCGACCCCGACGCCATGGCACTGATAATTTCCGCGCCGGTGTTGAACTGGCGCCAATTGATCGTGTAGCCAGTTTGCGTCTCAAATGACTTGTCGGCAACACGAGCGACCCAAGGGCTCGGCGTGAGCTGGTAGGCGATGTTCACTACATTTTGCTCGGCTTGTGCGGAATGTACCGATGACAACGAGACCAAGAGCGTCACGCCGGCCATCGCTATGGCGTTGTTCAATTTCATCTGTTCCTCCAATGGTTTACTTAAACTTCTGCTTTTTGAAAATTATGCCCTGGCTCTCGCGATACCGCTGGCCGCAACGCAGAGGATCTCGAATAACAGCGTGGCCGCAGCGAGCGCCGTGTTGCCACTCAGATCGAATGGTGGGGAAACCTCGACGACATCCGCACCGACGCAATTGATGCCATCAAGACCTCGAACGAGAAGTTGGGCCTCGTGCGTGGTCATACCGCCAATTTCAGGGGTTCCTGTTCCTGGCGCGTAGGCGGGATCAAGCGCATCGATATCGAAGCTGATGTACGTCGGAGCAGAGCCAACAACGGCGTGCGCCTCGCGCAGAACCCGTTCGACGCCCAACGTCCTGTATTCGTCAAAGTCGATGACACGGATACCCTGCTCGCGCCCCCACCCATCATCACCATCGGCGTACAGCGCTCCTCGTATTCCAATCTGTACCGTGCGCTTTGGGTCGAGAATTCCCTCCTCGATGGCTCGACGGAAGGGTGTTCCGTGGGTGTACTTCTGACCACCGAAATAGGAATCCCATGTATCCGTATGCGCATCTATGTGGACCATGCCCAACGGCCCGAAACGTCGGCTGACCGCACGCATGACGGGCAGCGTTGACAAATGATCGCCGCCTACAAAAAGCGGAAGAATGCCTGAGACGCAAACCTCGCCAGCAAACCGCTCGATACGGGTCATCGAATCTGCCAGATCTGCCGGATTTACTGGGGTGTCACCGAGATCTGCGCACCGACACAATGCAAATGGATTAATGCCGTTCGCACGGTTCACATTGCGAACCATGGTGGATGCATCACGTACCTGCCGTGGTCCCTGCCTGGCGCCCGGGCGATTGGTTGTTCCTCCATCCCAGGGAACACCAAACAGACCGATCTGCACGTCGTTCCAATCGGGAGTACCCGGGAGGACTTGCGGCAACCGCATCAAGGTGGCCGCCCCGGCATATCGCGGCATCTCCGTCCCTGTTATGGGGGTGAATCTTGGATCAGACATGACAACTCCTCCAACGTCCATTTCTCGACATTGGATTGCTCTCACGTCGTGTAGCGCAGACGAATAGCTAGTTGAACAAGTTGACTTCTCACCAAACCGAAGTGATCATCGACTAGGGATATTCTTGTCTATTCATTGCCGATTGCGACAACACTGCCTGGGGTGTATGCGTGCGAGCTGTTTCAGATTTTGACCTTCGCCTCTTTACCGTTTTCAGGACGGTGGTCGACTGCGGAGGACTATCCGCATCCCAATCGATTCTCGATATGAGCCTTTCCAACATCAGCACGCACCTTGCAAACCTCGAGAAAAGGGTTGGATTCAAGGTTTGCCGCCGAGGGCGATCCGGGTTCGGACTGACACCGGGCGGTACGGAGCTTTATTCATCCATCACCGAACTTTTCGAGTCGATAGACGAGTTCCGCAGTAAAACATGGCTGACGAAGAAACGGATCGGCCGCGAATTGTCGCTTGGAATCGTTGACGGGCTAATCTCGGAGCACCAATTCAAACTGCAACGCGCTATTCATAAACTGGGATTAATCGACGACGACATACTTATAAGGATCGACGTTCTTTCGCCCGACAAGCTGAAGAGCAGTCTGGCCAACGGGGATGTGGACTTCATCGTCGGCCCCACTTCCATCGCCTCGGAATCCGTCGTCATCAAGGAAGCCTTTCACGAGAGGATGACCTTGTTCTGCTCCGCGCAGCATGCTCTCGCCGACAAGAAAACGCAGAAGGATAAGATATTCAATCAAGACGACAAGTTCGGGTTTGTCTCGCGGGGTTATCTCCGGGAATCCTTACAGCCCGCCTTCATCCCCAATTTCGAAACGGCAGCAATTGTGCACTCGATGGAGGCCGCAGCGATGTTGATACTGAGCGGGAAATATATCGGATACCTTCCGGACCATTACGCAAAGACATGGGAAGATCTCAACGAGATGGTGCGTATCATGCCTGATGTTACAAGCCATGTCGTACCGTTTGGTCTTATGTATCGACGCGATCATAAATTACCGCTGCCGGCCAAACTGCTACTCGAATACCTCAAACCTTCGATTGCCCCCACGGAAAATTCTCAACCCGCCGGCGGCTTGATTGCAGCCATTTAGCGAAAATCACCGCGGGCAACGCTTTCGGCCGCTGCAAGGATGTCGTCGTCATGGCCGCGTTTCAGCACATCGAGCCCCGTCCGCTCATCCAGAGCGCCATGCGGCGTAATTAGGAAACGGTAAACCGCCCAGGCGCTGCCCAGAATCGCATGTAACTTCGGGAGCGCAGCATAGGGCCGTCCATCCCGGTCGAGTTGCCATGCCGGAAAGCGGAAGCCGCGTTTGGCGCCGTCATCGGGAATTGCCCAAGGCAAAGCCATGATGCTCATCTCCGCTACAGCTTCTGGCGAGCAAGCCAGTCGAAGCTGTGCGCAGGCCCACCTGGCGGCCACACCGATCAATAACTTGCTCATCTGGAAATGACCTGTTATGACCAGTCCGATGTAAACCCACTTTGGAAGGCGATCCATGTCATTTCAGCCGAGCGACGTAGCATCAGCGATGATAGATGCGGCGCGCGCTGGCGGTGCCATCGCTCTAAAATACTACGCTGCGAACGAGACCATCGGCATGGTTGAAAAAGCGCCCCGGGACTATCAGCTGGCGGCCGACATCGCGACCGAACGCGCGATTGCAGCTGTGCTCAATGAGAAATGCCCGGACGCGGGGATTGTCGGCGAGGAAAAGACAAGCGACCGGGCTGGAGACGGCCGGCGGACATTCATCATTGACCCGATCGACGGGACGTCGAACTTCGCGTTCCATATTCCATTCTTTGCGCAGGTCATTTCGCATCTGGAAGACGGCCGAGTAACGGCTGGCGTCGTCTTCGACCCAATCCGTGACGAAATGTTTGTCGCGGAGGCAGATAGAGGCGCATATCTGAACGGCAAGCGGCTGCCCGTTTGCGGCGATGTGTTGCCGGAGCGATCCGTGGTCGGTGTCGGACTTCCCATCCCCGGACAGGTCCAGGGGATATCGGTTGAGCGCTATCACACCGCCCTGCGCGCGGTGATCGACCGGGCGGCCGTCACCAGGCGGCTTGGTTCCGCTGCGCTTTCCGTTGCCTATGTCGCAGCCGGGCGGCACCATGCTTGTTTCGAAGATGGGCTCGACACGCTCGACTATCTCGCGTCTGCACTGCTGGTCAGGGAGTGCGGAGGCGTCGTCACCGACTTCCAGGGAAATGAGCAGAATGGCAATGGCGCAGTTCTCGCCAGCGTGCCGGCGCTTCAACGCTGGCTGCTCAGCCTATTTGCGGAATGAGCCGGTCTAGCATTTTTTCAAGAACAAGCGGCTCGTCCGTCGTGATTTGATCAACGCCTGCTTGTACCAGCCGGCGCAATGTCTCATCGACCCCGTGGTGGTCGGCATCGAGTGTATATGCGTCGACCTTCATGCCCGCCGATTGAAAAATCGAGACGACGTTCACGCCGGCATCGAGGCCGGCAAGTATGATCGGGTATTCGAGATAGACATATGCCGCAAACGGCACTGTATGGACGGCATCGCCGGCGAAGGCCTCAAAAGCCCCGGTTCGGCGGAGCCTAGTCAGTGTGTCGTCGCGGCAAGGGTCATAACCGATCTTGAGCCCCGGTAGGCCGGCGCCAAGGCTGAGCAGTCCTGCCGGGTCATCTCCAGAAAGGATAAAGCGATCTGCACAGGATGCGAGACATGCATGGAAATGCTGACGATGGCCGGCAGAAAGCGCCCCGATGTCGTCCTTGAAATCCAGCTGCATCAAAGCGTCCGGGTGAACCGCGTCACCGTCCATCGCCGCGGCAAGATCGCCAAGCAGCATGGGTTGCAGGTCGGTCAGATGACCCTCATCGGTGCGCATTACCATTGACCTGACATCCGACGACGTGAAATCCCGCACCGGACCAGCAGCACTCGTTTCCCGATCGACTGTCGCATCGTGCAGACAGACGAAATCGCCATCGCCAAGGGCGCGCAGATCCACTTCCATCGATGCGCCGCATGCCCACCCCTGCAACATGCTGGTGAGACCGAACGCACAGTCGGATCGGACCTGGCGCAAGCGATGCCACTTGAGGGCGGGCCGCAAACTCATCTGGAGACTGAGGCCGAACGAAAGACGTCGTGCCCGTCCTTGAAGACGGAGAAATGCACAGGATCCACGAATATTTCCTGACCCGGTTCGAGTACCGTCTCCGTGTCGGCATGTATCTTCACGCGGTTGACGCCGTCTGTTGTCGCCTCGACAGTGCGGTAAGCTCCGAAATGGACGACCCTGGTAATCTTCGCCGATGCCGAAGTGTGTCCACCTTGGGCAGCGATCGCCAGCTTCTCCGGCCGAACAGCAAGGGTTGCCTCACCATCCGGCAATGGTACTTTTACTCTGAAACCGGCAGCATCCATCACCCCCGACGAAACACGCCCGTCGATCAGGTTCATCGCGCCGATGAAGCCGGCGACAAACCTGTCCTGCGGCTGTGCATAGATATCGGCTGGTCCACCGACTTGGTTGATCTTTCCAACCGACATCACGACGACCCGGTCCGCTATCGCAAGCGCCTCGTCCTGGCCGTGGGTTACAAAGACGGTGGTGATGCCAAGCTCGCGCTGGATGTTACGTACTTCCTCGCGCAGCCGCTCCCTGAGATGTTGGTCGAGGCTGGCGAAAGGTTCGTCCATCAGCAGGATTTTCGGCTCCAGAACGATGCATCGCGCGATCGCAACGCGTTGCTGCTGACCGCCCGAAAGACGCAGCGGACTGCGCTTGCCATAGCCGCTGAGACCGACCAGATCGAGCGCTGCATCGACCTTGCGGGCAATTTCCGTTCGGCTCATCTTTCTGAGCTTCAACCCGAACGCGATGTTTTCAAAGACGTTCATATGCGTCCAGAGCGCGTGGCTTTGAAAAACCATTGCCGTCGGACGGCTCTCCGGCGCGCGCGCTGTCACGTCGATGCCATCGATGAGAACGCTACCTGCCGTGGGCTTTTCGAAGCCTCCCATGATCCGCAGGAGCGTCGACTTGCCCGATCCCGACGGTCCGAGCAGGCAGACCAGTTCGCCCGATGCTATTTCGAGAGAGATGTCGCGGACTGCGGCCATGTTGCCGTAGCGCTTCTCGATTCCCTTCAGTTCCAATTTCGCCATTTCAACAGAACTCCGACAACACGCGTGCGTGCGGCGTCATGCGCCAAATCCTTTTGCAAACTGGTTGGATGCCAAGACACGGCGAGCAAACAACAATGCGATGAACGATGGCACCCAAAGCAGAACCGAGAGGACGGCCCCATATTGCACCACGATCTGCCCGGTAATCATCTGCAACATCACCATTGGCATCGTGCGCAGCTTGGGAGCACCGACCAGCCATGCGCCTTCTGTCTCGTAAAAGGTCGAAACAAATGTGAGCAGCATCGCTGCCCCGATAGCGGGGGCGGCTTGGGGAATAGTGATGCGTATGAATGTCCGCACGGGCCCGGCCCCCACATCACGCGCGGCTTCCTCTAACCGACGGTCGACGCCGCGGAATGCCGCCGACGGGAGCCAGATCATGATCAGCATGGTATTCAGCAACTGCACCAGGACGATGCCCCAGAACGTGCCCACAAGGCGCAGGCTCAGGAACAGCGTCGCGATCATCACTATGAGCCCGAATCGGGGAAAGGCGTTGATTGCGAGGAACGACATCATGAAGGTCCGGCGCCCGACGAACTCCATTCGTGCGAAGGCATAGGCCGCCGGCAGACAGATCACCGCCGACAGAAGCGTCACAGTGACCGAAAGGGCAAGTGACAGGCGCAAGGCCGACAGAACGTCGGCCCGCGCCAGGGTCGTATGCCAGTAGCGCAAGCCCCATTCGGTCGGAAGCAGCGCCGGGTAGGTCCATTTCTCGGCAAAAGCCCAGAGAAAGACCGTCGCGATGGGCATCACCACATAGGCAATGAGGACAAGCATGATGACAATGCCGACGATCGTACTGGCGCGGATCTTCATACGTCCTGCTTTCTCGTCAGCATGACGACATAGAGGATGCCAAACACGGAGCAGGTCAGGAAAGTGATCACCGCCTGCGCTGCGGCAAAATCGGGCTGACGGACTTCCGAAAATGTCCTCAGCATGTAAGGGCCCATCATCTCCGGAGACGCCGGTCCCAGCATGTAGGGGATAACGAACGAGCCGAAAAGGCTGATGACGTTCAACGCCATCACCACCAGAAGCGAGTCGACCATGAGCGGCAGAATGATGCGATGGAAGATGACGACATACCCGGCTCCGACATCGCGGGCGGCCTCGATTGCCTCTTGTGACACCTTGGCCATCCCCGCGGTCAGGATAAGCAAGGTCAAGGGCATATGGTCCCAGACCAAGCCGATGACCGGCCCCCACGGAGTCAGATATGGCGAGTTATAGGATCTGAAGCCGACGACCTCCAGCAGCGACTGGAGCAAGCCGTTCGGGCCGATGTATCGAATGAGCGCATAGGCGACGATGATACCCGGCACAAACATCGGAAAAAGCGCCAGGGCTTGAACGACGGCGGCCAAGCGGCTGCGGGTGAAATGCAGATAGATGGCGATCGGCAGACAAATGGCGATCAACAGAACCAACGTCACCACCGTCGTCCACACGGTGCGAACATAGTTGGCAACACTATAGGGATCCGTGAAGAACCGGTGATACCGGGCAAGGCTCCAGGAGACGGAGCCGTCGGCTGCGGTCTCCTGGAGTGTTTGCAGGACAGAAACGCCAGCGGGATAAAGCAGCAGGCAGACCATGACTGCAAGCGGCGGACCGATTAGCAGCAGCCCTTTCAGGTTTCGTGCAGAGTTGCCTTCGCTTCCCAAACCAGCCTCCGATCTGTTAGTTTCGCGCGATCGCGGGCGCGACGTTGCGATACCAGCCGTCATTGACAGCGGCTTCCCACTCGCCGTCGGGGAAGGCAGGAATCGACTTCGGGATGATGTCGGCATTTGCGGTGCGGATTTCGTCCGAAAGATAGGACCATTCGATCGACGGGAACCCGGCGATCTGATCGACGATCTGTTCCTGGACGGCAGGCGAAATGAGCACGTTTGCGAGTTTGGTCGCCGCCTCGATATTCGTGGCATTGGTCGGAATGGTGCAATAGGCAAACCCGCCAACGAATGCCAGATCCTGCAGTTGCGCGAGCTTGATATGAGACGGTAGCTCACCCGATTTCACGCCGGACAGGGCCTGATCCGACCAGGTTGGCACCATCGAGACGACACCCGATACAAGCAATTGCAGCGACGGCGTGTTGCCGGCCGTGTAGGATCCGCCCTGGTAGAGCGAAGGTGCGAGATCCCTCAGGATCTCCCAGGCCGGCGGCAGCATCGCGTCGGCTTTTTCCTTGCTGAAATTGGCTGCCGTGAATGCAGACGGGTCTCGTCCGTTGGCTTCGTGGATCGCGCGCCGCACGAAATTGCCGCCGGATCCGCCCTTGTCCGGACGATTGTAGATGAACTGGCCGGGCGTTGCCTTGATCCAGGCCGTCAGTTCCTCCCAGGTCTTTGGAGGCGTCTGCACCTTGGTGGAGTCATAGGCCAGAACCACCTGTGACCCACGGTATGGCAGGCCGAAATTCGTATCGATCGCAAGCTTGTTGAGCTTCGAATAGTTGCTCATCGATGCCTTGGAAAAATCGAGCCAGAGACCGGCATCGATCGCGCCGACGGTATTGCGTGGATTGAAGGCCTCCATCACATCGACCTGCGGATCGCTCTTTGTCTTCAGCGCCGCAAGAGCTCGGTCGGCCAATGCCATCATCCCCGAGTTTCCGTCAGACACAGTAACGTTCACGACGAGGTCCGGGAGCTCTTGCTGCAGGGCCGGAACAACGACATTGGACCAGAAATCCGCCACGTTCTGATCGCTTCCCACGATCACTTCAACCGCCCCGTCGGCGCCGAAAGCCAGCCTGGGGCTGATGGCAATTGCTGCAGCTGCCGCTGCGGATGCAAGGAATTCCCGACGTTTCATATGCATGCTCCCACGTTGCGTTTGATGTGTCGTTCTCTACCAGGTAGCTTCTGCCATGCTTTGAAGAAGCTCACTTTCTAGAGGCAGTGCCTTGCCGCCATGTGCCGTCACCGAGGCCGAGCCGCAGGCAACCGCCGCTCGAAGCGCCTTCTCCATCTGCCAGCCCTGCAATAATCCGTAGATGAAGCCGGCGTTAAAACTGTCGCCGGCACCCGTCGTGTCGACGACCTGGACTTGCGGTGCGCCAATTTCGATGACCTGACCAGCGTGGAGTGCAGCCGTTCCGTCGGCTCCCCTCTTGATCACGACGGTCGGGCAATATCGAGCAAGGGCGAGAAGCGCCCCATCATGGCTCTCACTACCTGTCAGCCGCTTTGCTTCGGTCTCATTGCAGATAAAGCAATCGGTGTGGAGCAGGATCTCAGCGAGATTGCCATCGGCTATATCTTCGTCGACATGCTGGCAATCCAGGCAGCAAAAGATGCCGATAGAGCGGGCAAAGGCGAACAGATCTGCCAAGTCGCTCCGGCAGGTGAGCCCTTGCACGATGAGAACACGCGGCCCGAGCCGTTCGATCTCAGCCTTTGACGGAAGCGTCTCGTCCCCTTGGAAGTGACTTAGGAACCCGCGGTCGTGTGCCATGGAGAATGCAGCGCTCAGGCGTATTCTTGCCTCTGCGCGCTGCTGGAACAGAGAAGCGTCGATATCATCTCGCGTCGCCGCTGCGATCATCAGCTGGCTGAAAAGATCAGTCCCGGTCTCGCACCACCAGCCGACCTTCACACCGAGCAAGGAAAACGCGCGCGCCGTCGTATAACTGGCTCCTGGGACGGCATCAAAGTTCTTCGACCACACGTCAGCGCCGAGCTTTGGTATCTCGCCAAGATCGGAAAAAATCAGGTCGTAGTAATACTCGCCGGCGAGCACCACGTCGTAAGGGGAGGCCCTGCACTGCTTTGAGAGCATCAGCGCCATTCCCCGGCAAAGGGTTGATGTGCAGCGATGTATTGCTCGACCAACGGCTCCGCGCGAGAATAGGACAACACGAGCGGGTGGGCCACGAGGGCCTCCACGGCCAAGTCCTTCCGCCGCTCGGCAATTGCTCTGACTGCGAGCCGCTCGTAACGCTTGATGTTGTGCACGAGCTGCGCTTGAGCTTCCGGCATCGCTCCGATCTTCTTCGTTTTGATCCCGTCACGACCGACGACGCAACTGACTTCGACGACGTCATCCGGACGAAGGCCGTCGATAGCGTCCCCGTTGCGCACGTTCAATCCGATATGGCACTCGGCTCCCGATTCCATCGCATCAATGATATTGAGCGCAACGCCGGCATAGCCCTCGCCGACACCGTCCGCGGCATGCGCACTGACCGCGCGGATGGCCCTGTCGGCATCTTCCATGCTCGGCGCTTCGGGCCGCGCGTAGTGCATGTAAGTCGCCTCGCGGCGCTGCTCATAGGCGAAGTATGCCGAAAGGGCAGCATCCGCATCGCGCTCGACGCCAATGGCGGAGAGTTCAGCAATCAATGTTCGATTGAGATCGCGGACCTCCTCGCCACGGGTGCGCGCATCGGCCTGGATGTCTCCAAGCGCCTTCTCGGCATAGTAGAAGTAGTAGAGATATTCGTTGAGCCAAAGGCGATGCCGCCGGATAATCGATGGATCAAAAATGCGCTGCGCCGTTTCGGCAAGAAACGCATCGTCATCCAGCAGCTCTTGCAGAACCTCGCGCCCTCCAACGACCGCCGACCGCGTAAACGACAGGTGATTGAGACCGAAGACTTCGGTCTGCACGTCCCTGACGGCAACACCGAGCTTCTGCGCCACCGCTTCCTGGGCCGCATTGGCACCATCACAGATGCCGACGACACGATCGAAGCCTGCGTCGCTCAAAGCCTGGGCCACCAGGCCCGCGGGGTTGGTGAAGTTGAAGAGCCAGGCATCCGGACTGACCTCTTTCAACAGCGTAGCATATTCCGTGATGACGGGAATGCTGCGCAACGCCATGGCAAAACCACCGGGTCCGGTGGTCTCCTGGCCGAGAACGCCGTGGGACAAGGCAATCCGCTCGTCCTTGACGCGTCCGTCCTCGCCGCCAGGCCGAACAGTCGTGACCACGTAACGTGCGCCCTCAAGGGCTTTCTCGGCAGTCACGGTGGCGGAAATGCGGACGGGCGACTGCATCCTGAGAGCAATCTCACGGGCGAGCCCACCGAAGATCTCGAGTTTCGATTGATCGACGTCATGCAGGCAGATTTCGGCAAGCCCACTGCGTTCGGCCCTGCGAAGAGCCGAAGCCACGAATAGGGGCGCTCTTACGCCGCCGCCGCCAATCAGAGTGAGCTTCATCGGATACCTCAGTTGTCTATTAATGCAGTCGTAACTGGTCATATCCAGACATGTCAAGATATACCGTTGCCTTGCCACCAGATTTCGTGCAGCACTGGAATCGTCACAAACGGTACGGAAAAGATGCCCGCAAAAAAGCCGACAATTCGAAGCAATCCGTTGGCGGAACGCGCCCGGCTGAAGCCGCTGGATCGCGATGACCAGCAACCTCTCTACAGGCAGGTCAAGCAGAACATCCTGGATCTGACGCGTGACGGCACGATCCCCGCACATTCCAAACTTCCGTCCGAGCGCGAGCTGGTACAGGCATATGATGTCAGCCGCATTACAATCAGACAGGCGCTTGTAGAACTCGTTCAGGAGGGCCATCTGCAAAGCCAGCCAGGCAAGGGCTTCTACGTCGCCGAAAGAAGTGAACCGTTCGAACTGCACTTGCTGACGAGCTTTACTGCCAACGCGATCGCCAAGGGCATGATTCCCGGCAGCCGCCTGCTGGAAGCCAAGATCTATGCCGCTCCGCCGGAGATTTCACGCGCGCTCTACCTGCCAGAAGCGGCCGACGTGGTGTTGTTGAAACGCCTTCGCACGCTCGACGACGTGCCGGTGGTCATACAGTATGACTGGCTGCAGCCCGTCGCATGCCCGGGCCTGCTGGATTTGGACTGGTCGACTGGAAACCGTTCGCTCTACGCTGAATTGCGCGAGCGTTACGGCCTGCGCCCCGTGCGTGGACAGACAACAATCAGTGCGCGCTATCCTGATGAAGACGAGATTGCATTGCTCAAACTGGAACAAAAGACCGCGGTGCTGACGTTGGATCAGATCGCGTTCTCCGCCGAAAACCGACCTATCAACATATCAACCTCGGTGCACCATCCCAAGCGCTATCCCCTGAGCATTCAACAGGGCGAATAGGTACGCGCAGCAGCATTGGATTTGGACGATGTCATCTAGCGACAATCAGAACAAAAATGCAGGCAGGGGAGCAGGGACGTTCCAGGCGAAGGTTGTCCCTTCCGGCAATGCGACAGGTGTCGAGGTCCCCGATGCAGTAATGAAAGAGCTGGGTCCTGGAGGTCGCCCACCGGTGACTGTGACAATCAATGGCTTTAGTTGGCGCACGCGGGTGGCGGCCATGCGGGGGCAGCGGCTGATAGGGATCAGCGCTGCCCATCGCGCCGCCGCCAGGATCAGCGAAGGCGATATAGTCGAAATCGAAGTCGAGCTCGACGAGGCGCCCAGGGAGGTCGCCGAACCCGCAGAGCTCGCCGAGGCGCTCAATAACTCTCCGCAAGCCCGAATGGCTTTTGACCGCCTGCCTTTTGGGCTGCGGCAAAAGCACGTCAACGCGATCCACGAGGCCAAGACCGCCGAAGTTCGGGAACGCCGCATTCGCAAACTGGTCGATAATCTGAAATAAGCGCGCGCGATGAGTGCATGGACAATCGATCAGGCGTGAAAAAACAGGTCGCGCTCGACCGGCAGGCTGAGCTTGCCGGGCACGGATCAGAGGGCGTCGAGGCTAGCGTGGCGTCCCGCCGCCCGCTGTAGACTTCATAGCCAGTTCCCGGCGATACACTATGCGATCCCAGACGCACAAATCGGAAACAACCACCGCCGCAGAGCGGCCCAACGATACCCAGAGCGGCAGCACGGGCAGGCACCCGCCCGTTTCCGCTGTGGATTCCCCCGCACAGCGCCGGATGCCACAAAGTTTAACAATTTCTGAAGCTATTTCTCTACGCTTGATGGCTAAATTAGCAATCCTGTTTTGGAGCACAAGGAGGGGACGCAGCCAGCCGCCGTATCCAGCTCCAACTCATTAGAATCGATTACCTTTATTGCTTTTTGGGCCACCTGGCTCCGAAGTCGTCCTGATCTGTTGAGGGGGCAACAAACAAGATGCCAAGCGATCTGAAGAACAACCTCGTCCGCATCCTTAAGGACGAAAACGGCAACTTTGCCGTCATGACTGCTCTCTTAATAATCCCGTTGTTCACGGGCGCTTCCATCGCCATCAATCTCGCCCGCATCAATCTCGAATCCGCCAAGATGCAGGACGCGCTCGATGCGGCCGCCTTTTCCGCGGTCAAGTCCTATGGCGAAGGGGAGGATGAAGCCAAAGCGAAGGACCTGGCGAACAACATCTTCTTCGCCAATTTCGGCACACCGGAGATTATCGACGAGATCGGGTTGGGCAGTTCGACGCCGGTGGCAACGCAGGCGATCAAGGTTACTTTTGGCACCCTCGGCGTCGAAAGCACGGCGACGACGACCTATGAGCTCAAATACGCTCCGCTCTTCTGGGGACTCCAACCCTATACGATCGATCGTGAAAGCGTCGCGGCGCGCATGCCGGGGCGGGAAGCCTGCATTCTGGCACTCCACCCGACCGCATCCCGGGCGTTCGAAGTGAGCGGCAGTGCCACTGTCGATACCTCCGGCTGTACCATCACGTCGGATTCGAGCGACGCACAGTCGATCTATCTCAGTGGGTCGGCCACTCTCAAGGCAGAGTGTCTTTATGCAACGGGCAAGGTTTCGGCGACGCTTGCCAATCTCGAGCTCGCCTGCGGCAAGGCGGTGGAAGGTGTTCCACCGATCCCGGACCCCTTCCGGTTCAAGAAAATGCCGACGACCGGGAGCTGGGTGAACCTCTCCGGATGCGGACAGAACTTTGTGGCCGGCGGTGGCGGCAATGGCGACTGTAACGGTACGAGCAAGACACCGAACAACGCACCCGCCGGCTACACTGTCGAACTGAAGCCCGGCACCTACGGCGGCTTGGAGATCAAGGGCGAGGTTCTTCTGCGGCCGGGCTCCTACATCATCGGTGGCGGCACTCTGAAACTTGCCAGCCAGTCGGTGCTCACGGGTAATGGCGTCACCTTCTTCCTGATGAACGGTGCCCAACTCGACATTCACGGCGGCTCGACCTTCAAGATCACGCCGTCGCTGACCGGTGACTGGGCAGGTTTCTCGATCGTTGCCGCCAGGAACAACACGGCGACGGCCGTGATCAACGGCAACAGCGCCTCGTCGCTTGCGGGCATCATCTATATGCCGGCGTCACGTGAGATCCAGTATGCCGGCAATGGCTCCACCGGCGGCGAATGCGTACGCATCGTCGCGCAGGAGATCACGATGATCGGCAACAGCAGCTTCAAGCTGGATTGCAAGGCGGCGCTCGCGAACAACACCATTAACAATCCGGGTGCGATCCGTCTGGCCCGATAGTAAGCCAAATGATGCTAGGCTACCTCTCTTTCGCGGCCAACAAGATGATACGGTTCCACAAGGTGGTCAGAGGGAATATTCCACGCTTTATGCAGCCGGTGGATCATCTCCACGGTCAGAGCGCGCCTTTTATTAAGAACTTCAGAAGCTCGAGAGCGCGAACCCAAAATCACGGCAAGGTCGGCCTGAGTGCGGCCGAACATTTCCATGTGGGCCTTGATTAGCTCAACGGGTTCAGGTGCCTCGATCGGGTAGTGCGCGTCTTCATATGCCTCGATGAGGGCCGATAGAACGTCGAAGCGGTCAGCCTCCTCAGTCCCGAGTTCCGGCTGGTTCTCGAAATATGCCGAGACCTCTGCAATAGCCCATGCAAGGTCATCATCATTCCTGATGGCTCGAATGTTGTCCATTACACCGTCTCCGGGTTGATCTGATCGTACTCTTTGTGGGTGCCAACAAACTTGATCAGCACCCGCTTATATGGATAGGCAACGTGGACGATCAGGCGATACTTGTTGCCGGAAATGTCGAATATGATGCGATTATCGCTGACAAAGTCGATGTTGGCACCGAACATCGTCTTCACATCCGCCGGCTCCGTCCACGCCGCGCTGCTCACCATTGCGTACCAGGTCTTCAGGGGTACTTCCGCTTGGGGATGCCTTCCCCAGAAGGCTCTCAACGTGGACTTCGCTATGACTTGCATGCCGCACATATATTCCCATATTGGGAACAGGTCTACAAATTTGTCAATGCCCAAACTCCTTCGTGACGAAAGCCCGGGGCGATTGCGCAACCAGGCTCCGCACGCACGATATAAACGGCACAGTGATTAGCCCAATGTCGCACACAGACAGGCTGGCGGCCGAGCAAAAAATTGAAAGCCTGAGAAAACCCGATGAAGCCCGAAAGGCAGCGGCACCTGCAGTTGTCCGATCCATCCCACTTTCGAAGGCTGACATGATCCGGGCAACGCTGCTCAATGGGAGCAATCCGCCGCGCTAAATCACGAGAGCGGCACTTTGGGTTCGAGTGGTGGCGCTCCCCGCGCATATCTGGCCCAAAAAGCTAGTCGGCTTCGAGCAACCAGCAAGAATGAGCGTACCAGGCGCAGGCAGCGCAGCTGACAGAGCCCGTTCGCGCGCGGTTTGACCGGTTAAAAAGCCTCGTCTCGGAGGATCAGCATCGCGACGGCCAACGCCGGGATCCGGTATGCCTAGACCTGGCAAGCCGCTCCAATTGAAAAGCGCCCTGCCCTCACTTGCCCGACCTGACCACCGAAACCTCCGTATCGATCATACCCGTCTCTGGCGGCCGTTGGATCCTCATTGAGACGATGCAGGGCGCTTGCGTGGATGCCGCTTGCTCAATCTCTTGGTTTGGAAAAGCGAACGCCGACGCCACCACCATTTTCTGGGATGAACTCGATGCCTGCATCTTCAAGCACATGTCTTATGCCGTCAACAGTGCCGCTTCGCAGCTGGTCACCTCTCTCCAAACGGCTAATTGTCTGGGTTGAAACATTTGCCGCGACAGCCAGTTCCCGCACTCCCCAGCCTAATGCAACGCGGGCAAGCCTGCACTGGATAGCGTTCATTTCACAACACGGTTGTGATTTAACTTGCTCATTTTCGTCACCGCTTGTACCCTTATAAGCTGTAATCGGCTGGCCTTGGTGTTCGTACCACCGAGGCCAGCCTAACCACAACCTAGCTAGCTGGAGCTCGGATCATGGCTGATTCTGAGAATAGCAGAACTTTGCCTGCAATCACCCGTAGAGAAGAAAATTTTGAGAGCTCGGATCATGGCTGATTCTGAGAATAGCAGAACTTTGCCTGCAATCACCCGTAGAGAAGAAAATTTTGAGAACGGCGCGATCGAAAAGCTGCCGTACGTGATCGACCGCCGAAACCTTCTGCCGGTCGCGGCGCGCTTTCTGAGCGCCCGTATTGCCGATCCGAACGGCCCGCGAAGAGCGAGCGGCCCAACGCCTGTCCGCGAAATGTGGCCACGATGGTATGCCCGTCATAAGCAACTGTTGGAGGCGACGCGCTTCAGACAAAAGCTAGAAGCAGAAATGCTGGAGCAGGCCGGCGGTTTTCCGGTTGCCGAACTGCAGATTGTTGGAAGCGACCAGCCGGTGGTGGTGCACTCTTTCGCCGAGCTCAATCGCCTGNTGCTGGAGCAGGCCGGCGGTTTTCCGGTTGCCGAACTGCAGATTGTTGGAAGCGACCAGCCGGTGGTGGTGCACTCTTTCGCCGAGCTCAATCGCCTGACCCAGGTGGATGCCGACCAACTGTCTCGGTCAAGGACTGAACTTCGTCAGCGCCGGAAACAATGGAAAAAGGCCGACAAGCACCTGGGCTACAGCGACGCTGTTACCCTGGAACAGGAGCTCGCGCGACATCTCGGAATATTGGGCCGTGTCATGTGGATCACGAGGCCGTCCTGCCTGATCGAAATCACCGCGAAGTTCCATTGCCTGATCGT
>NZ_LMFK01000029.1:0-25976 GCF_001426785.1 Ensifer sp. Root142 | reverse complement strand
CATCACCCACCGCATCGGCATCGACGAGTTCCGCGACGGCTTCGAGGCCATGCGCTCCGGCAACTCCGGCAAGGTCGTCATGGACTGGTAAGCGGGACGCTTCGGCGCAGTGCCGGAAACCACCAGGCCGCGCGTTCCACGGATGCGCGGCTTTTTCGTCAGCGTTTCCCGTTTAGACGGAATCGCAGAAACGCTATATCTCTTTGTTTTTGCGCATTTCCTGACGGAAAACCGCTGCGCACTTCTCCTGGAAATGCTCTAGTTGGCAAGGCCGAACTGGATCTCGATCTCGTGGTAGCGGGCGCCCGGGCCGGCCCAGCGATGATAAATCTCGCGGCTCTCGCCGGAGAAATTGTGTCTGCTCATCTCGATCTTTTCCACCAGCGGCGCATAGCCCTGGGTGAAGAGGCTTCGCATCGGGCCTTGATGCAGGGTCGAGGCTACCATGATCGGCTCGAGCTCGATCATATCCAGCGCGCCGCGATAGCCCTCGCCACGCTCGACGGGTCGGCAGATGCGCCAGTCAAAGACGGTTCTGGCGTTCTTCGGCAGGTTCTGCGCGATGAAGATCCAAGGCCCTGCGGGCTTGCGCCCCGCCCGGCCGATCTCCGCCTCGATCAGCGGTGCCAGCTCGGCGGCTGCATGCCTGACGTCCGGGATTGTGATCCTGCGCGCAATGCTGATGACGCGCATGGCGTCGGTTTCCTTGATGTTCATTCTGGCCTCCGTTTCCTGCAGCGCCGCGCGTCTTTTCAGACGCGCAAAGGTCGCTGTAGCGCTTTGAATTGCCGCATGTTTTTGTCCATAAATCGGGTACGATTTAAGGAAACATGCAGTAGGGCGGAAGGTCTTTCGAGATCGGGTCGCGGGCAAGCGAAAAACCGGAATAATGTTGCGAACTCTAAGACGAAGTCCGCCGTTTCAGGAATTGTTTTGCGTCTTGTTGATCCGGCTTGTTCGTCGGCTGCGGTGCACTATCTTTGCCGACGCTGCCGATGTCTGCGATCAGCGGTTGAGACGATCAGAGGAGCCCGTGCATGCGCTATGAGGGAAGCTGTCATTGTGGAAAGATTGCCTTCGAAGTTGAGGGGAACTTCGCCGAGGCGATCGATTGCAATTGTTCGATGTGTCGCCGGCGTGGCGGATTGCTGGCCTTCGTTTCGCGCGACAGTCTGAGGCTGAAGACGCCGGAAGCTGATCTCTCGACCTATGAATTCAACAGGCATGTCATCAAGCATCATTTCTGCAACCATTGTGGCATCGCACCCTTCGGCGAAGGGGCCGGTCCGAACGGACCCATGGCGGCCGTCAACCTGCGCTGTCTGCCGGAGTTCGACATTGAGGCAGTGAAGATCGTCAAATATGACGGGCTTTCGGTGTGAGGGTGCCAACGCGTATAGTCATGGTTGCGCCGTTGGCCAAGGCACAACGGAGCCTTGCCGATAAGCGGTATCGACCCTTGTCTTTTGACGGGCAGCGCCTACATGTTCAGCGGACGCTGATAAACACCAAAAAACATGAACTGAGGCGATTTTTGCCGAATCGGGCGGTTTTTCAGCGGAAATGCTTGACGGGATCGAAAATTCTGGGAATCACCATTTCCAAGCAAGAAATGGCGAAATGACACGGCGGTTAGGATATCATGCCAGTAGTGCTTCAGTGGCAGGACTGTCGGAGCTTGCCCGCTTTGCCACGATCGCTATCGTGGTTAATCAGGAATTAAACATCATCCCGTTACGTCAGGGGAAATGATTCGGTGGCGGGTGCGCGGCGCACCCGGACCTTCGAGCGGCATTTGCACCGGGCTCACGCCGGTTGCGACAAGGAAAGCGACGAACTAAATGGCAACCAAAGTCAAAGAAAACGAAGAAGCTGACGTTGAACGCGAAGGCGCTCCGGACGGCCCGCTTCTCGATCTTTCCGATGACGCTGTCAAGAAGATGATCAAGGCCGCCAAGAAGCGCGGCTATGTGACGATGGACGAATTGAACTCCGTCCTGCCGTCCGAAGAAGTCACCTCCGAGCAGATCGAAGACACGATGGCGATGCTCTCCGACATGGGCATCAACGTCATCGAAGACGAGGAAGCTGAGGAAGCCGCCGGCGGCAGCAGCGACGACGAAAGCAGCGACGACGACAACGACGGCGAAGGCGGCGAACTGGCCCCTTCCGGCGGCACGGCGCTTGCGGCGACGAAGAAGAAAGAGCCGACCGACAGAACCGATGACCCGGTGCGCATGTATCTGCGCGAAATGGGTTCGGTAGAGCTTCTGTCGCGCGAGGGCGAAATCGCGATTGCCAAGCGCATCGAGGCTGGCCGCGAGACGATGATCGCTGGTCTCTGTGAGAGCCCGTTGACGTTCCAGGCGCTGATCATCTGGCGCGACGAACTCAACGAAGGCCAGACGCTGCTGCGCGAGATCATCGATCTCGAAACCACCTATTCCGGTCCCGAGGCAAAGGCTGCTCCGCAGTTCCAGAGCCCGGAAAAGATCGAGGCTGACCGCAAGGCTGCCGAGGAAAAGGAAAAGACCCGCAAGGTTCGCGCCGCCAACGACGACGACATCACCAATGTCGGCGGCGATGTCATGCCGAGCGAGGAGGAAGAGGAAGACGACGACGAGTCGAACCTCTCGCTCGCCGCCATGGAAGCGGAACTGCGCCCGCAGGTCATGGAAACCCTCGACATCATCGCCGAGACCTACAAGAAGCTGCGCAAGCTGCAGGACCAGCAGGTGGAAGCCCGCCTGGCTGCCACTGGCACGCTGTCGCCTGCCCAGGAGCGCCGCTACAAGGAGCTCAAGGACGAGCTGATCAAGGCGGTCAAGTCGCTGTCGCTCAACCAGAACCGCGTCGACAGCCTCGTCGAGCAGCTCTACGACATCTCCAAGCGCCTGATGCAGAACGAAGGCCGCCTGTTGCGCCTGGCCGAATCCTACGGCGTCAAGCGTGACTCGTTCCTCGAGCAGTATTCCGGCGCCGAACTCGACCCGAACTGGATGAAGTCGATCAGCAACCTGGCCGGCAAGGGCTGGAAGGAATTCGCCAAGAGCGAAAACCAGACGATCCGCGACATCCGCCAGGAGATCCAGAACCTTGCGACCGAAACCGGCATCTCGATCGCCGAATTCCGCCGCATCGTCTCGATGGTGCAGAAGGGCGAGCGCGAAGCGCGCATCGCCAAGAAGGAAATGGTCGAAGCGAACCTGCGCCTCGTCATCTCCATCGCCAAGAAGTACACCAACCGCGGCCTGCAGTTCCTCGATCTCATTCAGGAAGGCAACATCGGCCTGATGAAGGCGGTCGACAAGTTCGAATACCGTCGCGGTTACAAGTTCTCGACCTATGCGACCTGGTGGATCCGTCAGGCGATCACCCGTTCGATCGCCGACCAGGCCCGCACGATCCGCATTCCGGTGCACATGATCGAAACGATCAACAAGATCGTTCGCACGTCGCGCCAGATGCTGCATGAAATCGGTCGCGAACCGACGCCGGAAGAATTGGCCGAGAAGCTCGCCATGCCGCTCGAAAAGGTCCGCAAGGTCCTGAAGATCGCCAAGGAGCCGATCTCGCTCGAAACCCCGGTGGGCGACGAAGAGGATTCGCATCTCGGCGATTTCATCGAGGACAAGAATGCGCTGCTGCCGATCGATGCCGCCATCCAGGCGAACCTGCGCGAAACGACGACCCGCGTTCTTGCCTCGCTGACGCCGCGCGAAGAGCGCGTCCTGCGCATGCGCTTCGGCATCGGCATGAACACCGACCATACGCTCGAAGAAGTCGGCCAGCAGTTCTCGGTTACCCGCGAACGTATCCGTCAGATCGAGGCGAAGGCGCTGCGCAAGCTCAAGCATCCGAGCCGCTCGCGCAAGCTGCGCTCGTTCCTCGACAGCTAAGCGGTCGAAGGTCGAACCATCAAGAAGCCGGGCGCTCAGCCCGGCTTTTTTGTTGTTCCGATGCTTTCTTGTAGGTGTCTTCGCACAGGACTATACTTCCCCTTTCGGAGCAATTGGGGCACCCGGCTTGAAGCACGGGCAGTCGCACCGTGGGCGTGAAGCGTGCCCTCATGGAGGTGTGAAATGACCACTTATGTCGTGCTCCTCAACTGGACAGAGCAGGGCGTTAAGAACGTGCGCGAGTCTCCCAAGCGGCTCGACGCGGCCAAGAAGATGCTCGCCGACATGGGCGGCTCCTTCAAACATTTCTTTCTGACCATGGGCGAGTACGACATGGTGGCTATCTGCGAGGCGCCTGACGATGCGGTGGCGGCGCGCTTTGCCATGACGCTCGGCATGGGTGGCAATGTGCGCACGCGGACGCTCAAGGCCTTCCCGGAAGCCGCCTATCGCGAGTTGGTCGCGTCCCTGGGCTGAGATCAGCAGGCGCTGAGCGCAACAATCGGCAATACGATGCTTATCTACGGCGCGCCGTTGCCGGAGAGTATGCGCGCGGCGCCGCGCATGGCATCCCGAAAGGCCTCGTCGAAGCTGACGCCGCGGATCTGCCAGCGATACTCCCTGCCGTTTTCGGTGATGCGCCAGTCGGCGATCCAGCCGCGGGCGGCATCGGACCATACGAGGGTGCCGGCGAGGGGCACTTCCGCGCCGATATCCGTTGCGAGCTGTTTGAGCTCGGCCGGCCGCTGGCGCGATAGATGGACGAAATCAAGGTCTTTGCTTGTAAGCGTTGCAGCATCGGGCAGCCGCACCGAGAGCGCCAGCGGTACTGCCGCGACGGCAAGCGAATCCGCCATATACGGGCTCTCGCTGCCGTCGCGCGTCAGCACGAAGCGGCGCCTCTGATCGTGAACGGCAAGCAGCACGGCGATTGTCGGCCGCGGCGACAGCCACGGCTTGCGCCCGAGCTTTGCCAGGAGCGGATCGATGGTGGTGGGATCGAAACGGCAGGTAAGGTCATGCGGGCGGTCATGCGTTCCCTGCTCGTCATGAATCGGGACGCCTTCCAGCCGGTCGCGGTAGGAGAACGAGGCGACGAACTCTGCGGCTTGCACCTGCAGGGCGGCAAGTGCCGTGCTCCCCGTGAGCGTGAAATCGCCGGAGACCTTGACGAGAACCTCGCTCAGGCATTCGCGAAAGCCGATCTGCCGGTTCTGCTCGCCGGTGCCTGTGACGATCGCATCGCTGACATAGAGCGCCGTCCGGTCGGCGGCTTGCGCGCCGGTCCACAACAGCCCGATGATCGCTGCGGTCATCACAAGCGTTTTGGCTAGCCTGCCCATCAGCCCGTCAGTTTACCGGCGGCAGCGGGCAGCTGAGGTCGCCTTCCTGACAGCTGAGATAGCCCTTGAAATCCTTGACGCGGTTCTGGGTCAGGTTATCGCGGCACAGAAGGACGATCATCGGATAGGCGGTGCCGCCCGTAACCCCGGCGGCGGAAAAATCGCATTCGGCATCACGGAAGGCGATCCATGCCTTTTGTGCGGCAATGAGCAGCTTGGTGGTGTCCTGGTCGTCCTTCAGGCGCGCCTCGATCTGCTTGTAGAGGGTGTTGAGTTCGGTGTCGGAGGCCTTGAGGGATTTATCAGCGCATTCGTTCATCGTCGCCTGGTCGCTGGCATTGGCGCAATCGTCGGCCCATGCGGCGGGTGCAAGGCCCACCAGTCCGACAAGGGTTGCAAACATCAAAGCAGGAAACCGCATGTCTTCGCTCTCCTCGTTTCGCGCCTGCCGCCGTCGACGCGCGCTCGCATGATCTTCGGAAACCTGCGGACGCGCAAAGGACGCCGTAGCACTTTGAACCTGCTGCATAATTTATCCTTAAATCGGATCCGACTTCAGGACGTATGCGGTAGCCCCGCAATCAATCGTATTCGATTCAAAACCGATCCTTAACGTTTACGTTTTATCAATCTCTCGGAAACGAGAGGTTCGAAGATGCGTTGCGTTTTTGTCGTCGTCCTCCTGTTGCTGGCCGGTTGCGCAACGGTGCCGAGAGACACCCGGAACGCGTGCGCGGTTTTCGAGCAGCGAGATGGCCTTTTCAACAATTGGCGCCGCGCCGCCTATCAGGCGGAGCGCGAATATGGCGTGCCCGTTCCGGTGCTGATGGCGACGATCTATACGGAATCCGGCTTCCGCCATAATGCCAAGCCGCCGCGCACAAAACTCTTCGGCTTCATTCCCTGGACGCGCGTTTCATCGGCCTATGGCTATTCGCAGGCGCTCGACGGCACCTGGGCGCGCTACCAGAGCGAAACCGGCCGCTGGACGGCGCGGCGTTCGGATTTCGGCGACGCCATCCGCTTCATTGCCTGGTATCACCGCGAAAGCAGCCAGAAGAACGGCATCGCGCTCAACGACGCCTATCGGCTCTACATCGCCTATTATCACGGGCATGCCGGTTATGCCCGCGGCAACTGGAGCGACACGGCCAAGACCGGCGCCAAACGCGCCTCTGGCATGGCCTCGCTCTATAGCCGCCAACTCAACGGTTGCGGAAGCTGATGTCATATCAGCAGCTGGCATAGGGCTCAGCCGGCGGCGGCCTTTTCAAGCCCGGCGACGTCGATCTTGACCATGCCCATCATCGCCTGCTGGGCGCGGCCGGCGCGGGCCGGATCAGGATCGCTCAGGTGCTGCATCAGCGCATCCGGTATGATCTGCCAGGCAAGGCCGAAGCGGTCCTTCAGCCAGCCGCAGTGCTGCGGCGTGCCGCCGTCGAGCAGGCGCTCCCAATAATAGTCGACCTCCGCCTGATCGGCACAGCGCACGAAGAACGAGACGGCTTCGGAAAACTTGAAATGCGGCCCGCCGTTGAGCCCCATGAACGCCTGTCCCTCAAGCTCGAACGAGGCGGTGAACGCCTTACCGTCAGGCCCTTTCTTGACGTCGGTGACGCGGGAATTGCGGAAGATGGAGGTATAGAACTGGATGGCGTCTTCGAGCTGGTTGTCGAACCAGAGAAAGGGCGTGATCTTCTGCATGACTGTTGCTCCCTTGGGCGGTGGTCTTCCCAAGGACGAACGAAAAGCGGATGTGCCGACAGGCGACCCGGATTTTTTCTCAAAGCCTTGAGTGGCCGCAACAGGCCGGCCGGCAAAGGCGGCGAGGGCACCCAAGCATTCATCATCTGAAAAAATCGCTGGTTTTGTCGGAACCTTTCCATCCCGTTCGTCCTTTGTTGGTCGAAGCAACCGAGGAGGATATCGACATGAGTTACGTGGATGGTTTCATCGTTGCCGTGCCCAAGGGCAATATCGAGGCCTACAAGGACGTGGCGCGGCAGGCGGGCGATGTGTGGATGGAGCATGGCGCACTCTCCTATGCCGAATGCCTCGGCGACGACGTGCCCTATGGCGAGGTGACGTCCTTTCCCCGCGCCGTGCAGGCCAAGGACGACGAGACCGTGGTCTTTTCCTGGATCGTCTACAAGTCGCGCGCCGACCGTGACGCGATCGTTGCCAAGGTGATGGCGGATCCGCGGCTGCAAGGCGATGCCTGGAAGGATGTGTTCGATGGCAAGCGCATGATCTATGGCGGATTCGAGGCTTTTCTCGAGAAATAGACTTGGCGGGAGGCCTACAGCGCCGCGCGTCTTATTAAACGCGCAAAGGTCGCTGTAGCCCTTTGAATTGCTGCATGTTTTATCCTTAAATCGAATAGGATTTAAGGAGACCTGCAGTGGGCTTGACTTGGCAGCGGCTTTTGCCAAACCCGTTCAGGTGGCGGCGCGCTTGCCGCCGCCAGCCGAGGAGAACCAACGCCGATGCCGCAGACCACGATCGTCATTTCCACCCGCGGCCAGGGGCTCTACGAGTTCACCGACGAGGCGGCAGACTTCGTCAGCGCCAACGGCGCGGGCGAGGGGCTTTTGACCCTGTTCGTCCGCCACACCTCCTGCTCGCTGTTGATCCAGGAAAACGCCGATCCCGACGTGAAGCGGGACCTCCGCGAGTTCTTCGCCCGGCTGGTGCCGCCATCCTCCGATCCGTCGATGCGCTGGGTGGTGCACACGCAGGAGGGGCCAGACGATATGCCCGCTCACATCAAGGCGGCGCTGACGCAGGTGTCGATCGGCGTGCCCGTCAATGCGGGCCGCATGGCGCTCGGCACCTGGCAGGGGCTCTATCTCTTCGAACACCGCGACCGGCCGCACCGCCGCGAGATCGTGCTGCATCTGGGGCCATGACATCTGCCGATTGACCGCGGCAACGTCTTGAAGGGGACTGTCACCCCTCCATATTGGTTAGGGAACGGGGTGCGAACGAAATTTGCCGGCGCGTTCGTTCGATCGTCGTTTCCTCGTCTGCCGTCCGAAAGGCATGGCCATACGCAATCAGCATCGAGGTAGATATGACCGACGCGCAGACCATTGCCAGCCGCTTCATCGAGGCGCTCAACGACCGCGATTTCCACGCCTTGGCGCGGCTTGTCGACGAGGACGTGGCGCTTGATTCGCTGACCGGCCAGCGCACCGTCGGCGTCGAGCCGCTGCGGGCAAGCATCATGACCTATCTCCGGCATTTCGACGAAACCTATGGCGACATCGTGCTGATGCGCGACAATTTCGGCCAGCGGATTGCCGCCGATGTGACGGCGCGCGGCACCTATCGTGAGACGCTGGAGGGCTTTCCCGCCGCATCCGGCCAAACCTATTCGATCCCCACCGTCTTCGTATTCGAGATCGAGGACCAGTCGATCACCCGGCTCAGCCATTATCGCAACATGCGGGCTTTCGAAGCCGAACTTGCCGGCTGATCGGCAGCGACGCATCACGGCCGCCTCAAGGAAATCGTGGCGATCTTTTTATGCCGCCCGTCGCGCGCGGTATCGCAATCCTGCGTGCCGGGGATTCCATTAATCAACTGATATTTCTAGCGAAAATCCGGTTCTGGTGCGGCAGCACCGCGCCGTTGCGGCTCGCTTAAAAGTCGAACGAATCTTTGTCTCCCGCCGGTTTTCGTCAGGTGCCCGCAATCTGAACCCCGCATGAATGTGCAGTTCCGCTAGCGTTCAGTTTGGCGCCGCTATTGTCCGATCAATCGCTTGGGACGGTGATTGCAGATTGAACCCTTCAAGCCCTCGGAGAAAGACCATGAAGAATACCCTCATCAACGCAGCCGCCGCCGTCGTCATCGGTTTGACCGGCCTCGTGGGCGCCGCTTCCACCGCTTCCGCAGAAACCGTCGAATTCGGCTTCGACTCGGGCGGTGGCGTCCAGGTCCAGTATCGCGACTACGACGGTGGTTATGGTGACGAGCGCGACTGGGGTCGCGAGCGCCGCGGTCCGGACCGTGGCTGGGATGGCGGTGGCCGCCGTAGCCGTTGCGCCCCCTGGATGGCCGTCGACAAGGCCCGTGACCATGGCCTGCGCCGCGCCCATGTCGCCGATGTCTCGCACCGCCGCGTCGTCGTCGAAGGCAGCCGCCGCGGCTATCGCCAGACGATCGCGTTCGCCAACGTTCGCGGCTGCCCCTTTATCGGCCGCTGGTAATCCAAGCCTTTTCCGTCCTGTCTCCCCCGGCCGGCGGAAATGCGCCCCCTCACGCCCCAGGCGTGAGGGGTTTTTCTTTGTCTGAGACACATCGCAGAAGAGCAGGGCTGGGCCGCACGCCACAAGTCTCTGGTCCACCTGGCGCTGTTGCGAAGCCGCGACCCACTTTGCGTTGTTTGGCGGGAGGGCTGCCTCAGTGGCCGGGCAAAGCGTGGCTCTGCCAATCAAAGCGCGCAGCAATTCCAAGTGCTACAGCGACTTTGCGCGTCTGATACGACGCGCGGCGCTGTCGTGCGTGGGACCGTATGCGCTCCATCCGGTGAGCAGCATACCGCAGAGCGATGCCTTGGCATCGGCCGCGACGCTGGTTAGCCGACAGAGGGTCCACCCGGAGGGGGTCGGTGCTTCTGGCCTCCAGACGGGGTCGATAATCCTCAGCGGCCGGGTTCTCTTGTTTTACCCATGTCGTTATCGCAAGCCTGCGGCACACTTTCGCGACATGCTTCAATCTCAAGCCGGACAGAAAAAGCCCCGCGCGGTTGTAACCGCACGGGGCTTTGCTATGCGACTGATGCCCGCCTAAGCGAAGCGTCGTACCGAGCCAACTGCAGGCCCGCAAAACCCGCCCGCACTTTCCGCGGGACGGGCCTCAGCGGTCGGTCTTACTGCTTGATCGCGAAGGTGACGTTGACGGTCACGTTGTAGCTGTTTTCGCCCGTTGCCATCGGCACGGAGTCGGCTGCGTATTCCTTGGCCATGCCGGCGCGCATCATCGGCACCGGCTCCGGGCGGAAGCCCTGTTCGGTGATCTCGACGATGTTGCCGAGCGAGACGCCGGCAGCTTCGGCCAGAACCTTGGCCTTCTCGATGGCGTCGGCAACGGCTGCCTTGCGCGCTTCGGTGATGGTGCCTTCCGGCTTGTCGTTGGTGAACTGGATGCCGCCGCCCTGGTTGACGCCCAATGTCACCGATTTGTCGACGATGTCACCGAGCTTGGCGAGGTCGCGCACGCGCACGCTGACGCCGTTGGCCACCTGGTAGCCGATCAGCTCCGGCGGGCGGTTGCCGCCGTCATTGTTGGGCGGGTAGTTGTATTGCGGGTTGACCGAAAAGCCGCTCGTCTGCAGGTCGCGCTCGGCAATGCCGCCGTCCTTCAGCGCAGCCAGAACCTCGGCCATCGTCTTGTTGTTGGCGTCGAGCGCCTCGCGGGCGGTCTTGGCGTCCTTGACGACGCTCAGCTGCAGGATGGCCATGTCAGGCGCGATCGATGAGCGGCCTTCGCCGGCCACGGTGATGATCGCTTCGCGCTTTTTGGCGGGATCTTGCGCGTGCGCGCCGGCAGCGGCAATACCCGCAAAGGCGGCGGCCAAGGCAGCAATGGAAAGCGTGCGGGCAGTGCGTGTGGAAGTCATGGTTCGTGTCTCTCCGGTTGTTTCTGTCCCTGCTGCTTTCATGCTTAGCGATTGTGTGGGCATTGCGGCAATGACTTGTCGTCAAAAAGGTTTTCGGCTAGAGCCATTGCCGATCACGAACTGCCATTGGTTCGCTGAGTCCCGGATCTTTGATCCGGCGTGGGCCTGTAGCTCAATGGTTAGAGCCGGCGGCTCATAACCGCTTGGTTGGGGGTTCGAGTCCCTCCGGGCCCACCATTGTAACCTACCGGCGAATGTTTGCGAGATCTGCGTCTCAAGCCTGTTAAATCATTGCGTTCGATGAAGCGTAAAGCGGGCGTGAGGTCTCTATCCTCGTGCAACGCGTAGGATGTGAGCGGAAATCCTGTAAAATGCTAACAACACGCGCTTGATTGCTGAAGCTATATGCAAGGCAGACGTGAAACGCCTAAAAATTGCAATGGCCGACAAAGCGAGCCTGATAAGGACGTCTCTCATGAAAGGCTCGCGCCGGCCCGGGACCTCGCGCCCACCAGGGTTCTTTCCGCGACCTAAAAATGGCTCAACAGCAGTCGCGCTGGAGAACCGCGCTCCTGGCTGCTCTACGGTTAGATACTTCTCATCTGTGAGATAACCGCCGAGCGGTCAAAAAAATGCCCGCCGGAGCGGGCAGTTTTGGAGTGGGCGCATACGCTCAAACATGTTGCGCCTGGAAGCCAAGGTGCGTCACAGAGGTCAACACTGTGTAAACAGCCGGCAGCCAGAAATGAGGGGGACTTTGGTCGGGCCCGGTTTTGCGCCGAGCGTCCCGCGGACGAACGGCTGTTGCGGCTTGACAGGTGATCGGCGCGCATGGCGGCGATGGCGGCTGGTGCGGCAGGCGCTGCGAAGGGAAGGAAGACAGGCGCGCAACTGGCGCATGGTCGACGTCGGTGTGCGGTTGAAATCGGTGCGCGTGGGTTGGCGGCCCGGCCTGATGATCTCACAGCGTTTCTTTGTTGCGGCCACGTATCGCGCCTTGGCTGGGCGGCGGCTGGCGAGGCGAAGGCCCGTGCCTGCCGCGCCGATTTCGGTCGTCCGTACGTGTGAAAAGACATCGCTAAGAAAGAAACTCTTAATTTTAGCTGTCAATAATAAGAAGTGGGGGTTGAACTTCTTGGGTGATTCCCGCTACTGCATGTTTCCTTAAATCCTATTCGATTTAAGGATCAAAACATGCAGCCATTCAAAGTGCTGCAGCGACCTTTGCGCGTCTAACAAGACGCGCGGCGCTGTAGGGAAGTTGCCAAGCGGCGCTGGCCGCTTCTTCGAAAGGATGCTTATGCGAAGCCTAACCGCCTTGGGCGGCGCACGCCGCACCACCGTTTCGGGTTTCAAGTATCTCGTACCTGCCTCGCTTCTCGGTCTTCTGCTTGTCTCATCCGGCTGTTCGTCGGCGAGTATGGCTGAAAGCCCGCTGTTTGCGTCTGCCGGCTCCAAGGCAGCCGTAAGCGCACCGAGCGCGGGCGCGAAGCAGGGCAAGCTGATCAAGGTTGCGGAAGAGGACGATATCGTCGAGCCGCTGCCGGCAAGACGGCGCGTTTCCGCCTATCTCGGCCGCGCGCCCTATATCTGCTCGCCGAGCGGTTTCGGCCATACGTCGCGCTGCTTCCTCAGAAGCTCGCTGTAAAGCCATTCCCATAGGGCGGAGCGCCACAGCACCCCGTTTCATTCCGAGTGCCGTTAGACCGTTTCCGCGTTGGATGCACGAACGGAAATACTCAAGCTCCTTGTGTTCCAGGCAACTCCGGGCGGAACCTTCCCGGGCTTTTCCTGGAAATGCTCAAAGTCCTCCTGCCGGAGACAGCTCTTGTCGATTGCGATGTTCAGATCGGTGTTTTTGGCCGGCCTCATGGCGCTTCTGCCGGTGGCGGGTGCCTCGCGGGTTGCGGCTGCCGATCTCGGCGGCACGGTCGATCGCGTGCTGACGACGGGCTCGATCAGCTCGGCGGCGCGGTCTGCCGGCACGCCCGGCGGCGAGGTCGCGATCGGCGTCTACGATCCGCATGACGCGGTCACGGGCAGCGCTGCGCTCACGATCGAGCATGTCTTCATCTATTGGCAGGCGCTCGACAAGGCGATGCTGAAGCGCAAGATCGCCATTGCCGAGGGCCAAGGGCGGGCGCTGATGATCTCCGTCGAGCCCTATACCCATGCGAGCAACTGGCGGGCGGGCGGCGAGCGGCTGTTTGCCGATATCGGCCGCGGTCGTTTCGACCGCGAGATCGGCGATATCTGCCGGCGTGCCGGCGCGGTTGCAGCGCCGGTCTACATGCGCTGGGGCCACGAGATGGAGGACCCTGACGGCCGCTATCCCTGGGCGCGGCGCGACATGGACGGCTATAAGAAGGCGTTTCGCTATTTCGTTAGAAGCTGCCGGGAGCTGGCGCCTGACGCTCGCTTCGTCTGGTCGCCCAAGGGCCATCGCAACCTTGCCGGCTACTATCCCGGCGACGATGTCGTCGATGCCATCGGCATTCCCGTGTGGGGTCTGCAGAAGATGGATGTGGACTATTGGGGGCGGGAGCGCAGCTTCGGCGAGACGCTTGGCGAAAAATACCGCCGCGTCGAAGGCTTTGGAAAGCCTGTGATGATTGCCGAGCTTGGGGTTGCCGGTTCAGCGGATTACAAGCGCGCCTGGTACGCAGAAATCTTCGATCGCAGGACTTATCGCGCGCGTTTCCCGCTGTTGACGGCCGTGGTGTTCTTCAACGACAGGGAGCCTTACAAGTGGCCGCTTGGCTATGGCTCGCCGGACTGGCGGCTGGACAAGGCCGCGCTGGCAGCACTTGTTTCCGACAAGGTCGAAATCGTCGGCCGGCCGACGCAATAGCGGCTGATGCATGTCGCGCAAAAGTGTGCAGCGGTTTTGCGAAAACGGCATGCGGTTTAAGAGCGGTGGACGCACCGGCCGTTCAGCCGGTGCGTGAATGTCGGAAAACTGGAGTTTTTCTCAGGCAAGCAGAAGGCCCGATTCACGGGCGGCCGCGGTGAAGCATTGGCTTGCCCTGTTGACGCTGGTCAGCCCGTCAAGCGCATCCAGGCAGCGCTGAAGGGCGGCACGATATTCCCGTCCACGTCTGCCCGGCCATTGCCGCAGCAGTTCGAGCGCCTCCCAGACCGTCCTGACGACGGTCTGCCGCTTGGACGACAGTTTCAGGTGGATCGGCGTTGCGAAGGTTTTTTCGCTCATCTTGCATTCCTCGTTCATAGTCTTTTGAGCGCGAGGCCAACGCCGGGGAGCGCCAATGGTTCCCTCCGCGGCTGCACTTTTTTAACCATGACGATGCCGACCCGATGTGTTCGGCCAGATGGGGGGCCGTCGGAAGCCCTGGAAGACAAGGCTTTCGGACGAGAGCCGGCACGCTTTCGCCGTGACAATTTTTGCGAAAGATTTTTTCGAATGATGGAGGCGTGGGGAGCGGCGAGGGGCCTGCGGCCGGGTGCAGGCCGTCTCCCTGAAACCGTTCAAGCGTTTTGGCTGTCAGCGATCAGAGATCGAGCGCGGCCCTGAGGTCGGTCGGCTTGCGCTCCCTGAGGTCGAGATCGGCCTCGATGTGATCGATATGGCGGATCATCAGCGCACAGGCGGTGTCGATGTCGCCGGTTTCGATCGCAGTCAGGATGTCGCCATGCTCGTCGTGGCCACAGGTCGAGACGCTCGATTGTCCATAAAGCGCGATGACGAGCGAGGAGCGCGCCACCAGCTCATCCATGAAGCGCCTGAGAATGACATTGCCGCTGAGATCGGCGAGCGCCAGGTGGAAATCACCCGAGGCCTTGATCTCGGCGCGGCGCGCCGACCGGCCGCGCTGTGCGGTCAGTTGATGTTCGGCGGCAAGCAGGCGGCGCAGCTCATCGATATCAGCCGCGCCAATGCGCGGCGCGGCGGCGCGCACGAGGCCCGGCTCGATCAGTCGGCGGGTCGCAAAAATCTGGCGGGCTTCATCCGGCGAGGGATGGGCGACGAAGGCGCCGCGGTTCTTCTCGACAGTGACCAGCCCCTCATAGGCGAGCGACTGCAGCGCGGCGCGCACCAGCGTACGGCTGACGTTGAACAGATCGCCGACATCGCTTTCGGACAGCTTGGTTCCGGGCGCAAGCCGTCGTTCGACGATCGCATCGCGCAGCTTGTCGCGAATCTGTCGGGTGCTGGTGTCGGTGGACGCGTCGGCCGCCGCAGGATGGGTGGTCAGGGACATGAAGGAAATCGATCCACGATTGAACGCGGCATCTTATCGACGCGCGCGCCCTACAGCGCCGCGCGTCTTATTAGACGCGCAAATGTCGCTGTAGCACTTTGAATGGCTGCCTGTTTTTATCCTTAAATCGAATAGGATTTAAGGAAACATGCAGTAAGGAAACGACAATCTGGCATGGCAAAGCGTCGTTGCCAATGTGGGCCGACTACTTGTCAAGTTCGGGATAGACGCGGTCGATGAAGCCTGGCCGGAGCTTCTCGCCGATCAGGCAGTCGGGCGCGGGCAAGGCATCGACGAGGCGCACACGCGGCGGTGGCGGCAGGCCGCTGACCTCCAGGATCAGCTTCTGGCGGATGGCGATGGCGAAATCTTCCGGCTCATGCACCGGCAGCACGAAGGAGCCCGGGCCGCCGACGACGCACTCGGCATAATACTGGTCGAGCGGCCCGGTCGAGACGGACGGTCTAATCAGGATCGCCAGGCCATTGATGATGATGCCGCGGGCAATGGCGATGTCGCGGGCGGGAATGACCGGTGGGCCGATATTGTTGGGTCCGTCGCCAGACACGTCGATGATGCGGCGCATGCCGGCAAAGGCGTTGGAGTCGATCAGCGCTGTGCCGTAAGTGAGCGCGTTGGAGATCGAGGTGCCGCGGCGGGTGCCGACGGGGCGGGCCTCGATCAGCGCGGCAAAGGCGTCCGCTTCGGCGGCGTTGGAGATCACCTGCCAGGCAACGACGGAGGATTCGTTGACGGTGCCGGCCCATTCGAAATAGCCAAGGGCGATCCGGCCATAGCGACCGCTCGTTACCGCATTGAGGAAGTCGGAATGGCGCAGCGCCTGCACGTAGCCGGCGCGCTGGACGCGGGCTTCGTCCAGATCCATCGAGCCGGACATGTCGACGGCCAGCACCAGTTCGACATCGACGTCGGTGTGCGCGGCGGTCGATTGGGTCGGGCCACCAGTCAGGGAAAGGATCAACGCCAGCATGGTTAACATCGCTTCAACCCGTCATTGCGAGCCGCGTCATCTCAGGAAATGTAGCACAGGATTGGCTTATCGCGACTGTTTGGGGTTGGCTGACCTTCAATAAAAGGTGATATCGACAGGGTTTACTGCCGATCGATACCGTGCCGACGGGCCTGCATGAGCTGAGGATATGCTTCAACAGACACGGAATACGGAGCGTTTTCAGGTCGATAGGCTGCAGTCCGCCGCTTTCGACTATTTCCTGCGCTATAGCGATGCCGGCACCGGGCTTGTCGCCGATACGTCGCTTCCCGACGCGCCCTCAAGCATCCCTGCCACCGGTTTCGGGCTTTCCTGCTACCCTGTTGGCGTCGAGCGCGGCTGGATCGGGCGCGGCGAAGCGGCCGGCCGGGTGCTGATGACCCTGCGGTTTCTGGCGCAAAGCCGGCAGGGGAGCGATGCGCTCGCCACCGGTTATCGCGGCTTCTACTATCACTTTCTCCACATGAAGACCGGCGAGCGGGTGTGGCAGTGCGAGCTTTCCACCATCGATACCGCGCTGCTGATTGCCGGCGTTTTGACCGCAGGCGCCTATTTCTCCGGCGACAGTGCGGGGGAGCGGGAAATCCGCGCGCTTGCGGATAAGCTCTATGCCCGGGTGGATTGGCGCTGGGCGCTCGGCCGTGGCGAGATACTGACGATGGGCTGGCGACCGCCCGGGCGGTTTCTTAAGTATCGATGGCAGGGCTACAGCGAGGCACTGCTGCTCTACGTGCTCGCGCTCGGCGCGCCGCACCATGCAATCGGCCCGGAGCACTACCGCGAATTCACGGCCGCCTATGCGTGGACCACGGTCGACGGTGCGCCGCATCTGCAGGCCGCGCCTTTGTTCGTCCATCTCTTTCCGCAAGCCTGGTTGGACCTTCGCGGCATTGGCGATGCGCCGATGCGTGACGAGGCGACTGATTATTTCGACAATACCTGCCGGGCGATCGCGCTGCAGCGAGCCCATGCCGAGCGCAATCCCGGCGATTTCGCCGGTTACGGCGGGGATATGTGGGGCCTCAGCGCCTGCGGTGGACCGGCGGGGCGGCAGCGGCTTGTCGATGGGCGTTGGCAGCGGATGCTCGGCTATGCGGCGCGCGGCGCGCCCGGTGGTCCTGACGATGGCACGCTGGCACCTTGGGCACCGGTTGCCTGTCTGCCTTTCGCTGCCGATGCGTCGCAGTCGGCACTCGCCGAGCTCGAGAACTGTTACCCGGACATTCTGTGCGAGAGCCGGTTTCCCGGCGGGTTCAATCCGAGCCTGCCCGGTGTGGGCCCGGAGGGTTGGGTCGACGACCGCGTGGTCGGGCTTGACCAGGGGCTTGTCGTGATGATGATCGAGAATGCCAGAAACGGTTTCGTCTGGGAGCTGACGCGCAGCATTCCGGCCATACGGCGCGGATTGCAGCGGGCGGATTTTCGCGGCGGCTGGCTTGAGACCAGGGAGACGGCATGAGCTTGGGCCACGAGCGGCAGGACGAGCGCCCGGCGGAGGACGAGGCGGACGCGGCGTTGCGCCAGAGCGCCCTTGGCGTTCTCGCGCACCTGCAGTCGTCTTTCCCCGAAGTGGGCTTTTCGCTCGGGGCCGCCGGCGACGTATTTCTTCCCGAGGCGCGGTTCTGGGTGGAGGAGGGCGTCGGGCTTGAAGACAGCCTTGCCTATCAGGATCGCTTTGCCGAGGGCATGGACGACAAGATCCGCGCCGCCCATCTGATTGCCTTTTACAGCAACCAGCTCACGCTCGCGCTTGGCGGCCTCTATCTCGGTGGGGGCATCGTGGCAGCCGTTCGCGGCCTTCGCTTCGAAGAATTTTCGCGGGCCTATGGCGAACGGCTTGTCGCGGCCAAGCGGTTTCATTTCAGCCTTGCCTTGCCCGCAGCCGGGGATCATGCCCCGGCGACTGCGGACGTCTTCGGCGAAACCTTCGCTGCGCATCTGGCGCCGATCGTCGTCATGTTGAAGCGTCGCACCGGCCTGTCCTCGGGCGCGCAATGGCGGCTTGCGGCGGATTCGCTTGCCGGTGGGTTCCTGGAGATCGGCCGCGTCCTCGGCGACGAGGAGACCGCGATGGCGAGGGCGCTGGCGATCGTCAAGCGCGCGGGTACGTCGCTATTTTCCGACAAGCTCCGTTACGAGGACATCGTGATCGAGATCGGCGGCAATCATGCGCTGTCGCGCACCTATCGCCTGCGCGGCGGCTGCTGTCTCTATTATCGAACGGAAGGTGGCAGCTTCTGCGACAGTTGCGTGATGCTGGCGCCGGACGACCGCCGCGCGCGGTTGCAGGCGCATCTGCTGGCATTGCAGGCGCGCTGAGACATCTCGACGACAAAGCCCCTGATATCGGCGATATCAGGGGCTCCGGGTTGATGGCGAAATCTGGCCGGTCTGTTACGCCTTGGCGAAACGATCGTTGATGAAGCCCGACACGACGCCGAGAACAATCCAGAACGCGAGCGTGGTGGCAAGGGCTGCCACGGCGAATTCAGCGCCGAGCACGGCCGGCACATTGCTGGAGATGTCCGACGGTTGCGGCGCGCCATAGACATGCGGTGCCGCGATCAGCACGAGGCCGATGATCTTGGCGGCGATCTCTTGCCGCAAGACCAGCAGATAGAGACCGGCGGCAGACAACAGCACGGTTGCACCCCACCAGACCTGGCGGTCGCCGAGTTCCGCGGCCGGGAAGCCCGGCAGTTCCGGCGGCAGACCGATTGCCGGCAGCATGTGCACGGCAAGCCAGCCGCAGGCGCCCCAGAGCGCGCCGTTCCTGAGCGTGATCGGGTAGCCGATGACGAGGCTGACGCCGGCGAGCAGCAGCGCGAAGCCGGAGCCGGTCACCAGATTGGCGATCAGCGTGCCGGAAAAGCGGCTCATGCCGAACATGATGCCGCCTTCCTCGTGTTCGCCCTCATGGGCGTAGGCAGGCGTGATCGGCGACAGGGCGTCAAGCAAAGCGCCAATCGGCGAAACCGCCTTCAGCGACGAATGCTGGTCGTGGTTTGCTGCGGCCGGATCGGCCGTTCCCGGCTGAACGGCTGGTTGTTCGCCGGCGGCCGGTGCCTCGCCTTCGAATTCTTCCGCGTGCAGGATCAGCGGTACGACGCGCAGTTCCTGGGCGCCGGTCATGAAGACACCGGCAATCAATCCAGCCACGATCGCGGCCAGAAGCGTTCTGACAATCATTTTCGATATCCCTCGATATCGGCGCGCCATGCATCTGGCAGGCAGCGCCGTGTCCCACTGGCAAATATGCGAACGGCTCCGTCCGGCAGATCTTCAATCTGCATCAGACGCGAGCAAACGCGTCCGGCTGTCTGCCGGAAGCGTTTTTGTCCGCAGCTATGTCGATGCGGAACGCAAGTCGCGTCCCGGAACATCGCTTAGTGGCAGGGGAAGCCATAGGAGTGGCGGGTGTCGTGCGCGGTATCGTGCAGCACGGCCGAGTTCGCCAGGCCTGCGCCGAAGACGAGGAAGCCGCCGATGAGGAGCGCGATGATACCTGCGGTCAGACGATCGCTGAGGGAGAGCGGAATGCTCGAAACTGTAGATGTAGCCATGACAACCTCCGTGATGGCGTCGGGATCTTTCCCGGTTTGGGCCCTATGCCCGCATCGACTGGCAGGTTTCCTGGCTCAGGACGTCGGGTGAGATCACCCTGGATTTGCCTCGCCTTCCCAGAGCAAGGGCCGCCCTCTCGCGGTCTTGTCTCCAGTGGCTTCTTCCGGATCGCTCCGGAACGGCGCATTCACGTCGCTCTACAGTCGCGGGGTCGGCCGTGATTTGAATGCCCAGCATGGGTCCATCCGTCACGTTCCCGTTTACTCCCGAAACGCGTTCGCGTTGCGGGAACCAATCGATCCACGATGATTAGGATCGCACCCCGGAGATGTCAATTAGACTTGCGCCGCCGCCCGGTCCATCCGCGACAAAATCACGAAGGATCATGCGTTTATAGGCTTCGACGATCTGGTCGCCCTCTGCTCTGGTGACGGAGACCGCAAGCCGCATCGTGCAATCGCCGAGATGCATGATCAAAAAGGCGGCGCTGTCGATCGTTTCGCGCGGCGTGTCGGGCGCAAACCGAGCCCAGACGTCGGCCAGAAGCTGGCCGCCGGCACGGCTTTGCAAAAGGTCGATCTCGCGCAGCGCCTTGTCGGCCTGCATCGCTGACCAGATGTCGCGCATCACAGGCTCGGCCAGGAACATATCGTAATAGATGTCGAACAGCATGGAGAAGGCGTCACGCAGTTCCGAGATCGACGTCACCTTGGCAAGCTCGGCCCCGATGCATTCATTGCAGACCGCATTGTAGCGCTCGGCCAGCGTGCGCACGATCGCCGCCTTGTCGGGGAAGTACTGGTAGAGGGAGCCGATCGAGATTCCAGCCTTTTCAGCGACTTCGCTCATGCGCATGGCGTCGCTGCCCTTCTCCTGGATGATCGCCGTGGCGCAGGAAAGGATGTGCTCGACGCGCTCGCGGCTGCGCTTCTGGCTGGGCGTGCGGCGCAGCGCCGGCTCGTCGTCAGCGGGGATTGTGGAAGGGCTTGCATCGGGAATCATGAGTAATGCTCACATTTTGACTTGACTCCTAAAATACGAGGATTTATCACATTTGCAAATGTGAGAGATGCTCATGTTTTGCAATCAACCTCAGGAGGAAGCGATGACTGACAAACTCACACTGGTTCTGGGCGGTACGGGCAAGACGGGGCGGCGGGTGGCGGCCCGCCTTGAGGAGCGGGGTATCGCGGTGCGCATCGGCGCCCGTTCGGCATCGCCTTCCTTCGACTGGACGGATGAGGCGACCTGGGCGCCCGTGCTTGAAAATGTCGAGCGCATCTATATCAGCTACCAGCCGGATCTGGCGGTGCCGGGCGCCGTCGAAACCATCCGCAAATTCTCGAGGCTTGCCGTTCGCTCGGGCATCAAGCGGCTGGTGCTTCTGTCGGGGCGCGGCGAGGACGAGGCGGAAGCGGCCGAGCGCGAACTGCAGGCCTCCGGCGCCGACTGGACGATCATCCGGGCAAGCTGGTTCTTCGAGAATTTCAGCGAGGATTTTTTGACCGATTCCGTTCGCAGCGGATCGGTGTTCCTGCCGCCGGATGAGATCACCGAACCCTTCATCAGCACCGACGACATCGCCGACGTGGCAGTTGCAGCCCTTCTGGACGAGGGGCATGTCGGCAAGGTCTATGAGCTGACAGGCCCGCGGCTGATGACCTTTGCCCAGGCCGTGGCCGAGATCGCGACGGCTGCCAACCGCCGGATCGGCTATCAGTCCGTGCCGGTTGCCGACTTCACGGTGCAGTTGCGGGCCGACGGATTGCCTGATGACTATGTCGAACTCATCCGCTATCTCTTCACGTCGGTGCTCGACGGGCGCAATTCGCAAGTGACGTCCGATGTCGAGCGCGTGCTTGGGCGCAAACCGCGCGACTTCGCCGACTATGCCCGGGAGACCGCTGCAACTGGTGTCTGGAGTATCGCCGCATGATCCCGCTGATCCCCGCTCTGGCGTTTGCCGCCGCAATCGGCTCCGGCCTGATGGCCGGGCTGTTCTTCATCTTCTCGGTCTGCATCATGCAGGCTTTGTCGCGGCTGCCGGCGGAGCAGGGGATCGCGGCGATGAACGCCATCAACGTGGTGATCCAGAATCCGCTGTTCCTCAGTACCTTCATGGGCACGGCGCTTCTGGGGCTCGCGCTGGTCGTCGCGGCCTTCATCTGGGGCGGTAACGGCAGCCTGCTGCTGGCGGCCGGCGGCATCGCCTACGTCGCCGGCGTGCTGATCGTCACCATTATCTTCAACGTGCCGATGAACGATGCGCTGGCGGCTGCCACGTCTGGGCAGGCTGCCACCGAAATCTGGCAGCAGCACTACCTGACCGACTGGGTCTGGTGGAACCATGTGCGCACGATTTCCTCGATCGGCGCTCTGGCGCTGTTCATTCTGGGTTTTGCGCGCAGCTGAAGAGAACGACCGACGCGACCCTGTGAAGGTCCGCCGGTCGTTCATTTCAATCAACCAGCGAGCCGCAGGTGAGGTTGGCGATCGCGCCGGTCATGGCGCCCGCCCGGTCCGAGGCGACGAAGGCGGCATAGTCGGCGACCTCGTCGAGCCTCGGGAAACGGCCGAGCAATGTGCCGGACTTTGCCCGACCGTCGAGCATCTCCTCCACAGTGGTATCGAACCGGTCGGCAAACCCTTGAAAGACGGCGCGCGCATGCGAAGCTGGCAGTGCCTCGGGAATGGCATCCGGCCGCAGGCAGATGACGCGGATGCCATGGCTGCCGAGTTCGCCGGCGAGAATGCGCGAGAAGGTCTCGATGGCGCCGCAGGTGGTGCCGTAGCCGAGGAAACCCGAGCCGGACATGCGCGAGCCGGGCGTCGAAAGCGTCAGGATGACACCGCTGCCGTTTCTTTCCATCTGCGCTGCTGCCGCCTTGGCGGTGATGAAGTTGGCGCGGGTATAGGCTGCAATCGGGTGCTCGAACTGTTCCAGCGTCAGCTCAGAAAGCGGCGGGCCCTGAATGTGGGCAAAGCCGACAGCGGTCAGGACCACGTCGATCCTGCCGGTTCGGTCGACAACCGATTGCGCATGCCGCTCGACGGCGGCTTGATCCATCACGTCGAGGACGTCGAACTCCGCCTTTCCACCCGCCGCCCGTATTGCCTTGGCCGTACGATCCAGGGTTTCGGCCGTTCGTCCAACGAGAAAGACACTCGCGCCTTCGCGGGCAAAGGCACGCGCCGCAGCACCGCCGATGGCGCCGCTGCCGCCATAAACAATCGCACTCTTATCCTGAAGCAACATTGTAGCCTCCCTTGATCCTGTTGGGGTGAATGGGCGTGCGGCATGGGCCCCTGGATCGATATCGATCCAAGGGAGAAAACCGTGCAGCAAGTATGATGTGTTAACGGGTACTAGCGCGCAGCGATCTGCCGCGCATATTCCTGTTCGAGCCTAGTATGCTTGTTCCAGAAGCCATGCGAGGTGCGGTCGGAAACCACATCGGCGAGAATGTCGAGATGGGTGTGCCAGCCGGCAGCCACGCTTGCCATCATCTCCTGTGTCGCGATGCGCGAATGGGTGACCACCAGCAGCACTTCTGAGCCCTTGGCCTCCAGATCGAAGCGCACCTGCGACGGCGTCGGCGTGCCTTCGCCCCAGGTATAGGCCAACAGGTACGGCGGCTTGCAGGCGATGATGCGGCCATGGATACGGCTTTCGCCGGCAAGGGCGGCATATTTGGTTGGCGGCTCACCGCAATCCGTGCCGAGGTCCTCATGGCGGAAGATATGTTCGACCGTCGATTCGGCTATAGCACCTATGGTGCCCGACGCCATCCACTGGCGGCGCTTGTCCTCCTCCGTCAGGTAGGCCCAGATGCGCTCGATCGGGCCGGGCAACAACCGCTCGATGCGTGCCGCATCCGGCGCGACGATCCGGGCATATCCGCCGTCGTCCATGCCGGCTTGCGGTGTCATCGCTTCTTCTCCGTTTGCTGCGGCGTCGTGGTCTGCCTGTCTGCGGCCTTCGCGGCGTCCTCGGCCAGAAGCAGTGCCTCCAACACATCGATGCGTTGACGCCAGAAGGCTTCGTAATGGCGCATCCATTCCATGCCGGCATGCATCGGCTCGGCGTCGAGCCGGCAGACATGCGCCCGGCCGCGCACTTCGCGCCGCACGAGACCGGCGCCTTCGAGCACCTTGATGTGTTTCGATGCGGCGGCAAGCGAGATCGAGAAGGGTGCGGCCAACTCGCCCACCAGCCGCTCACCCGCTGACAGATCCTGCAGCATCGCCCGCCGCGTCGGGTCGGACAGCGCATGGAATACGGCGTCAAGCCGATCGTTCATATATTCAACCATGTCGTTGAATATCGCCGATCTCGCGGTTATTGTCAACCGATTGGTTGAATATCTCTGTGCCGATCCTTCCAGGCGACCAACGCCTCTGTGAGGTCCGCGGTCGGCACCATGCGGGCAAATTGTTCGCTTTCCACCAGAAGCCCCTCTGATATCGACATGTTGAGGCCGCGGGTGACGGCGGTGATGATCGTCTGGACGACAAGCGGTGAATGTCGCAGGATGCGTCTGGCAAGCGCGCGGGCGGCAGGCATGAGCTCGTCGTGGGCAACGACGCTGTTGACCAGCCCCAGTTCGAGCGCGTGTTCGGCCGAAAAGTCGTCGCCGGTCAAAAGCAGTTCCAGCGCGCGTTTGCGGCCGGCAAGCCGGGGCAGGCGCTGGGTGCCGCCAAAGGTCGGCGGCATGCCCAGCCTGATCTCGGGCTTGGCGAAACGGGCGCGATCGCTGGCAACGGCAAGATGCACGGCCTCGGTGATTTCGCAGCCGCCGCCATAGGCGAGACCGTTGACGGCGGCGATGATGGGCTTGGGAAATGCCTCCAGCCTTGCGGTCAGGCGCTGGCCGCGGCGGACGAAATCACGCACGGCGGTGTTCGCCCCCTTGGCAACGCTCCCGGAAAACTCGGGAATGTCGCCGCCGGCGGAAAAGGCCCGTTCGCCAGCACCGGTGATGATCACCGCGCCGACGGTGTCGTTCACCTCGATCATGTCGAGCAGACCCAAAAGCCAATCGATCAGTTCGTAGTTCAGCGCATTGAGCTTGGCCGGTCGGTTCAGCGTCAGAAGCGCGATGCCATCGGAAATCTGCAGCAATACGGTGTCGGACATGGTGTTCTCCCTTCCTCGCGTCGAGCGAGGCATTGACGAAAGAAGGCTAGGTGAGGGAAGATCAAAAGTATATTCACTAGTCGGTATACATCGATATGGCAAAACCAGAGCGCACCACCCGGGAAGGCATCATCGATGCCGCCTCGAAACTCTTCTATGCCGAGGGCATTCGCGCCGTCAGCGTCGACGCGGTGGCTGAAGCTGCCGGGGTGACGAAACGCACGCTCTATTACCATTTCGGGAGCAAGGACGAGCTGATCGCCGCCTATCTCGAAGGGCGCGACCAGCCGAACCTGGCGCTCTTCCGCAGATGGTTCGATGCAGCAGACGGCGATCTTGCCGCGAAGGTCGAGGCGATCTTCGTCAATCTCGCCCGGGCAGCGCGGCATTCGAAATGGAAGGGGTGCGGCTTCCTGCGCACGTCGGCCGAGCTTGCGAACATGCCCGGCCATCCCGCTATCCGCATCGGTGCCGCCCACAAGAAGAAGTTCGAGGCCTGGCTGACGCAGATGTTTGCCGTGGCGGGCATCGATGATGCAGGCGAGCTGGCGCGCCAGATGCTGTTGCTGCTCGACGGCAGTTTTGCAGTCGTGCTCCTGCACCGGGATGCGAGCTATATGGAGAGTGCCGGCAAGGCGGCAGCGACCCTCGTGCGTGTGGCGACGGCTGCCCGCTGATCTCGGGTTTCTGTCGTCAGGTTTTTTCGTCAGCTTCGACCTTGATGGTGCCGCAGGGATCGAGCACGACGCCGTCTTCGAAAGTGCCGGAGACCAGCCCGCTGACATCGACCCGGTCTCCCGGCTTCAAGGCGCTGTTGTTGTATTCCAGGCAAACGACGCGGGTCCTGGTTTGTGGGCAAAGGGTGGTGACGGCGATCGGATCCTGAACCTCCAACGACACGACCTCGGCCGTCAGCTCGACATCGGGCCACTCCGGCGGTTGCTTCTGCCAGCCCGCAACCATATGGAAGATCGCTTCGCAGCTGGTAACGTGCGGGCCGCCATCTTCGGCGATGGATGGCGCCGGCAGCAACAGAAGCGGCAGCAAAGTGCTGCGGGCGATCCGTTTCAGGTCAAGCATTGTTATCTCCAATGAAAGAACACAAGGGGCGAAACGCCTTCGATTGGCGGCTTTTCCTTGGGTTCGGTTGGTTATTGATCGGCATTTTCGCCGAT
>NZ_LMFK01000028.1:0-29786 GCF_001426785.1 Ensifer sp. Root142 | reverse complement strand
ATCAAGCGGAATGACTTGCCGGGCCTAGGCTTGCCGGATCCCGGCCGTTGGCCGCCGCGATGCTGATCCTCCGAAACGAGGCTCTTAACCGGTCAAGCCTCAGCGACACATTGCTCGCAACCTCTACACAGACGCCCCAGGAGTTGGCATCCTTGAATCGCGATGTCCGGCATCTCCGCGACGCCATTATTCACAGATCGGCGGATGGGACGCGCCCGCTTGATCCGTGAAGGCGTCTCGATCCTAAGCTGTTGGCACAGTTCCTCCATCGATGGTGTATTCGGTACCTGTGATCGATTCAGCGCGATCCGATGCCAGGAAAGCAATCAGGTTTGCCACTTCCGTCGGCTTGACAGGGCGCCCGAGAGGTATGCCGCCCAAACTATCCATGATGATCTTCTTGCCACCCTCAAGATCCGTACCCGCCTTGTCCGCCAAGCGCTGGGCCAAGTGAACGGACGCTTCCGTTTCGATCCAACCCGGAGACACTCGCACGACGCGGACGCCCTTGGGCGATACCTCCTTGGACATGGCCTTGCTATAAGTCGAGAGTGCCGCCTTGGCTGCGGCATAAGCCGTGGTCGCTTCCGGGAGAGGCAGCACTCTTTGGATGGACGTGACATGCACAACCACACCCATTCCCCGTGCGACCATGTCTGGAACCAGTTCGCGATCGAGTCGAACAGCGGGAAAAAGATTGAGAGACATTTCTTTGTGCCACTCGGCATCAGTTAGCGCCCCAAAGCCACCGCCGGCTGCTGACGAGCCACCCAGCATATGAACGATGATATCGATGTTGCCGAGACGTTGACGCGCAACGTCCGCGACGGCCGCGCAACCCACTTCAGTCGTGAGATCGGCCTCGACAAACAATTCTTCCGGCAGGTTCTCAGGACGCGCTCGCGCGGTCGTCAACACCTGCGCGCCGAGTTCCCGAAACAGGCTGACGGTCGCAGCCCCGGCGCCCTTGGTACCACCAGTAATGAGGGCTCGTTTGCCTCTCAGGTTGAGAAAGTCTGTCATCACCGGATCTCCAGCCAAGCGATGTTGCCGTCCTTGATGGTGAAGGCATATGAGAGCGTCACCGGACTGCCGGGAAACTGGCCGCTAACTTTGGCTCGGACGAGCACTTTGTTGCCGTCAACGGTGGTTTCCAAAGGTTCAGAAACGTACTGCGTCGCCTTCTTCGCAGCCACCCACCATTCACGGATTGCGACGACGCCTTGATGGCGCGATCCCTCATCTTCGACAACGGCTTCGATCGCAAACGTGTCCGACAGCGCATCCGCGTTGCTGCCGCTGTCAGCGTCAAAGTACATGTTCACGATATCGGGCATATCCATTGTGTTTCTCCTCATTGGCTCACCCGATAGTAGCGCTCGACCATTGCGTAGATAAGTGGGATAAGCCGGCATGCAGCAATGAACAGATCGGGACAATGGAACAAGCCAACCTGAAGGAACTTGAAGCGGTCATTGCTATTGCCCGGCGCGGCACATTCCGCGCAGCGGCCATCGAACTCGGCATGTCTACGACAGCGTTGAGCCACACAATAGGCAGGCTTGAGGCGGAGCTTGGGGTGCGATTGTTCAACCGCACCACACGCAGCGTGTCGCTGACGGATGCCGGCAGGCTCTTTGTGCAGCAGGTGGCGCCGTCGCTCCAGGATCTCTATGCCGCTTTGGATTCGGTGCGTGCGCAACGTGAGACACCTTCCGGAACAATACGGATCAACGCGGCGCCGTTCGCGGCGCGCGCAATCATCTCACCGCTCGTGCTTGAGTTCCTGCGCCGCTATCCCGACATGAATGTCGATATTGTAACTGAAGGAAAGATGGTCGATATCGTCAAGGACGGGTTTGATCTGGGAGTCAGGGTTGCGGGCCTCGTTCCCAGCGACATGATTGCCGTTTCGCTCGGCCGGCCGCAGCGACATGCTGTGGTTGGGTCTCCTGAATACTTCGAGAGGCATGGGAAGCCGGTGGTCCCTCCCGACCTTCTCAGCCATCGATGCATTCGCGTTCGCCTGCCCGATGGCTCCCTGTTTCGGTGGCGTTTCGAGAAGGACGGGGAGCAGGTGCAAATCGATGCACGCGGCCCGATATCGCTGGACGAGGCTAGCCTCACAAGAACCGCTGTCCTGGAAAGCGCCGGTATAGGTTACATCTTCGAGCAAGACATTTTCCCGGACATTGAGGCGGGGCGCGTCGTCCGTGTATTGGAAGACTGGACGCCACCATATCCGGGGCTTTGCCTTTACTACCCTGGGCGCCGAAATCTGTCAGCCGGGGTCAGGGCGTTCTTGGAACTTGCGCGTGAGCTCGCGACAGTGAGCTAATTGAACCGCCAGTGGAGAAGCTTGTTTGTCTCTACAACGCTCCAAGCGGACACAGATTTGCAATGCGTGAATGACCGGTGTGCGGCCAGTAGGCGACTGGTGATCTGCGATTCCGGAAGGAACGAGGGGAAAAGCAGACCGTCGGCCTCTAGGATTTCGTTTCAGCAACCTGGACAACCGACATGGGGCGCAATGCTGCCGTTTGCAGACCTAAGCGTGTCCGTCGCACAATTGCCGGCGCCTTTCATCATATCAGCTCGCAGCATGCCGACCTGTATTTCCACGAGATCGGCTTCCGCTGGTCACAGCGCATTGTTACGGGCCAGGCAGTGCGGAAAAGCCGAAATGGCAGGGAACGCATGAAAACCCTGTGGTCGCGGGTGCCGCCGGCGCTGCAATTGCTGCAAGTCTTTCGCGCCGCTACCGGCCGCCAAATGCGCAGAAGTCCGGATGGTGGGATCATCGTCAAATCAGCAGTCGCTGTCTTTGGTTGATAAAGGCCATGTATCGACTGGAATGTGCCGTGCCAGGGGCAGGGTCCGGCTATGCTGCTCTATCGATTTCCGGGATCAACTCCAGTTCGCCGTGAAGCGCTATTTCCACCGTCTTGAGGTTGAAGCTGGTCTGCATGTTCATCCAAAATTCCGGCGTTGTGCGGAAATACTTGGCGAGGCGCAGAGCGGTATCTGTCGTTATCGGTGTTTGCTCCGCCGCTATACGCTCGATGCGAGTGCGAGGGACATTGAGCTTTTTTGCCAGTGAACCGGCGCTCATGTTCAGCGGAAGTAGGTACTCCTCGCGGAGGATTTCGCCCGGATGGACCGGAGGAAGGATATGGGTCATCTCAAGCTCCTGTGTGCCACGATTGGCCATTAATGGTAGTCAACTATTTCGACGTCTTCGATACCGGCATCTGTCCATACAAAACATATGCGCCACTGATCATTGATCCGGATCGAATGTTGGCCTTCCCTATCGCCCTTAAGGGCTTCAAGTCGATTTCCCGGAGGGGAACGCAGGTCGTCCAGAGCAGCAGCGCTGTTCAGGATCGTCAATTTACGAACGGCTGACCTCACGATGTCGGAAGGAAAGCCTTTTGGGGCTTTGCCGCGCGCAACAGTCTCGGTTTTGTCATCGTTAAATGACCTGATCACATCACGCTCTTCATGCTTGTATCATATGGTGATACTGGTGAAAGTCAATCAACATGTATCATCGTACGATACAGATTCGCAATCGCGATCCTGTTTAAGCCATCCGAAGGTGCCGATCCTCGGTTCGATTCCTCTCACGAGCAGAGACTCGATGGTCGGCGGCTCTCCAGCCAAAGCGGAATAGGAGCCCCAGATTTTCTTAGGACGGTTTTGCCACTGCCAACGCTAGGCCTAATACCGGCGCGCCCGCGTCGCGAAAACCTCAGAGCTGCGAGCCGATAGGGAGAATCGCATAAAATCCCGCCACGAATTGATCCCAGGGCGAACCCGTCGGCTCATGATAATAGATCCGCTGCGTCCCGTCCGGCTCGGTCTGCGTCCACGAGATCCGCTTGTCCTTGTTCAGCCTTACGGCAAAGGTTTCTTCTCTTAAAACGCCTCTTAGGGCATTCGAGGTCTTCCTGGTAAATTCAGGCGAGTCGATCAGAATGCCCATCTCGGTATTGATATTCACCGACCGCGGGTCCCAGTTGAACGAGCCGACGAACAGGTAACGATCGTCGATGGTAAACGCCTTGGCATGCAGACCCGATCGCGATTCACCCCAATTGACGCCGCGCCGCGCTTCTTGATTTGCGTCAGGCCGAAGTTCGTAGAGGTGGACTCCACCTTCCAGAAGAGCCCGCCGGTCCTTTGCATAATGCGCATAGACTGGTTTCACGTCGTTCGATGCCAGCGAATTGGTAACAACCAACACCTCGACGCCCCGCGCCTCAAGTTCCCGCAACCACTCTGTGCCGCGTTTGCCTGGCACGAAATACGCAGAGATGATCTCAATCTTTGATGTCGCATGGGCGAAATACTTTGACAGTTGAGAGGCAAGAATCTCTTCTTCGTTGTCTTCAGCGGCCGCTTTTGAAGGGGGGTCCGAGTACATTTTGGCGGGAACCCACGCGAGCTTCAGCGTCGATGGCGTTAGATGCTGCTTCGCAGCCGCACGCACCACGCTGGCATATTCCGTCTCTCGAGCATCCCCGACGATCTCGTCAAGGCGATCGCGCGCTTCGTCGAGACTGAACCCCTCTGGTTCGCTAACGACGGCGCGCGCCGGCACTGCAAACTTGCTGTTCCAGTACTCATCAAAGTTTGTCGAGACTTCATCGACAACGGGTCCAGCAACCAGCACATCGAGATCCGAATAGTTCAATTCCCTCTTGGCCAGGAAATACTCATCGCCGATATTGCGGCCACCGACGATCGACATGGCATTATCGGCGGTCATCGACTTGTTGTGCATCCGGCGGTTGATCCGCTTGAAGTCGGTGAGGACGGCCGCGACAAGGCTCTGATCCCGCCAGAACGGGTTAAAGAGCCGGATTTCGATGTTTTTATGCGAGTCCAGAGCCGCAGTCACGGCGTCATAGCCCTTAGTGTCCATGTCATCGAGCAATAGCCGCACCCGCACACCCCGATCCGCGGCTTTCAGCAAGCTCCACGCAAAGATTTTTCCGGTAGGATCATTGTGCAGAAGGTAATACTGCGCATCGATCGTCTGTTCGGCGGCCGCTGCAAGCGCCAAGCGCGCCGCCAGCGCTTCTTCTCCGTTGCCGATCAGCCTAACCCCGGAGCGACCGTCCCTAGGATCACCAAGCCTTTGGACAGCTTGTGTCAGCCGCGTGCTTGTCGGCTGCGCGGGCGAATATGACGGTGTTTGCTTGAATGTTTGCACGGTGTGAGAACAGGCGGCGAGAAGAAACAAGGAAAGCCCTGCGGCCAGGATCAATGATTTCATACTATGCCCCAGCCAGAATGCTCCACGCCACCGCCCCTTCGCGGCTCGCAAAGCTAGACTTTGGCTGCGCCGCGCACTTTGTCGCTACTACAGATATGCTCTCACGTTTTGAGATTGAGCACCATTCCCGGAGTGATATCGTCCACCAAACCTCATTGTCGCTCCGGCGGTCCGGGTTCAGGTTTAGCTGTTTTCCATTTTGCGTAAAGCGCGGGTCCCGACGGGAGGGAAACTGGTTGCAATTAAATAACTAAATAGTTACATACTAAATTCGGTCGGCTTTTAGCCGGCGTGTGAATGGACCGCTCGGAGGGGGAATCGATGAAGGTTTTTGGGATGCAGCATATCGGCTTTACTGTGCCTGATCTTGAGGAGGCTGTGGGCTTTTTTGAAGCCGTATTCGGTGCCGCTAGATGCCTACAAACAGGGCCTATCGATGTGGACGACACCTTCATGCAAAGGCGCCTCGGTGTTCCGGCGGGCAGGCGGATCGAAAACATCATGGTGCTACGGGTCGGCAACGGGACCAACCTTGAACTGTTTCAGTATTCCGGAGAGGTTGACGGCGATGCCCCCCTTAAACGCAACAGTCAGCCGGGCGGTTTTCACATGGCGTTCGAGGTTGATGATTGCGAGGCTGCGGCAATGCGCTTGCGTGAGGCAGGTGTCGAGGTGCTCGAAGGGCCGACATATGTCGACAGCGGCGCCATGGAAGGGCTGACCTGGCTCTATCTGAAGGCCCCGTGGGGTCAGTTCCTCGAGGTTGTCAGCATGCCGGGTCCGCTTGGCTATGAACAGGCGAGAGGTCCGGTGCAATGGTCGCCGGTAACCGGTCACTGATGCGTAGTCCCTCCGCTCCGTTCGGTTTGGCGAGCGGATCACCTTCTAAGCACTAATTCACACAGGCAATTTTCCGTTGTCTTGGATGCGGTCATCTTCCTCGGCCGGAAAGGACCTTCATGCCCGATGAAATCGTGATTGTCGCAAAGCAGGCCTTTGAGCTGGCGTCCTACGAGGACTTGCCGTTGAAGGCGGGCGAAGTTCGCGGGCGCACGCTCTACACCCTCGTCAGCCAGGGCACTGAACTGGGCTGGGCCAATGGCGATGCTTTTCCCATTCGTCCCGGTTATGCCGCAGTCTTCAGGGTTGATGAGGTCGCCGGGGATGTCGTCGGCCTTCGGCCCGGCGAACTGAGGTTTGCGATGGGTGCTCATCGCGCCACGCAAACGCATCTCGCCAGACACACCTTGCCGCTGCCGGCTGATCTAGACCCTGGAACTGCAACGCTTGCACGTCTGATGGGCGTGTCGATGACCACGTTGATGACAACCATGGCTCGCCCAGGCGACCGCGTTGTCATAACAGGAGCCGGCCCGGTCGGCTTTCTCGCCGCACACCTTTTCAATATCAGCGGCTACCGTGTGACCGTCGTCGACCCTGACGAGCGGAGGCGAGCGCAGTTGGCACGAAGCGGTCTTTCCGATTGCAGAGAGCGGATGCCTCTTGGGCAAGATGCCTTCGCCGGTCGGGTCGCGCTTGTCGTGGATTGCTCGGGGCATGAGAATGCGATCCTTGATGGATGCCGCCTTGTGCGCAGGCTTGGGGAGGTGGTCATGGTTGGCGTTCCCTGGCGCAAATGGACGGATGCATCTGCCCATGATCTCATGAACGCCGTCTTCTTCAATCTTGCCACCTTGCGCTCTGGCTGGGAGTGGGAGATCCCATTGCACGCGCAAGGATTTCAATGGGAGGAGCTTCTCGCAGGGTACAACAATGCGCCCCATTCAGTTTTCGGCGGTTTCTCGCTTGCGCTCGACTGGCACGCTGAGGGCCGAATTCCACTCGACGGCCTGATACGGCTGGTCGTGCCAAACAATCCTTCATCGCTCTATTCGGATATCGCGGCCAAGCGCATTGAAGAGCCCTTCATCGTTCTCGATTGGACCCGTCTTGAGGGGGAAGAATAATGGAGCGCTCTCACCAGGAAAGTGGGCTGATCGTCACCGCCACGGCGCTTGCTGCAAATGCTGGGCTGCGCCTTGTCGGTCATGTGCTTGCGCATGCGTCCAGGAACGCCTGGCGGGTGGCCGTTTGCGTGGTCGATCCGCAAGGCGCGACACTTGCGGCGGCGCGAATGGATGAGGTGGCGCCGCCAATCTTAGACTTCGCGATGGACAAAGCCTTCACCGCGGCGACGATGAGGCGTACGACGGAAGCGTTCTTTGAGAGAATGGACAACAGTCCTTCGCTGCGGCTGGGCCTAGCCAATCGGTCTCGGCTTTTGGTCTGGGGCGGAGGCCTGCCAATCATCCACGGCGACCGGGTTGTCGGCGGGATCGGTGTGTCCGGTGCGCGAGACGTCGAAGATATCGAATGCGCCCGCCATGCACTCGACCTCGAGGGGCTGTCTTTCGAACTCTAGCGAGATTAGGCGCAAACCAGCCGCATGATCGTCTCGATATTGAAGCGGAGGCGTTCGTCGACCGCCTCTTTCGCCATCAAGTCACGCTCGAACACGATCGAGCCGGTGAAGCGGTTGGTCAGGTAATAGTAGCCGATTGCCGCAATGGTAATGTTCAGTTGCACTGGATCGATGCCGTGGCGAAAGACACCTTCAGAGGCGCCTCGTTCCAGCAACACTTCCACCATGTTGACGAACTTGCGGCTGGCCGTCTTGATCACCACGGATTTTTTCAGGTGCTTGGCGCGATGCAGGTTCTCGCTGTTGACCAGAGTGATGAATTCGGGGTTTTTCAGATAGTATTCCCAGGTGAAACGAACGAGCTTTTCGAGAGCTGCCTTTGGCTGCAAGTCATCCAGGTTAAGCTTCTGTTCCGCCGTGCGTATGTCGATATAGGCATCTTCCAGGACAGTCTGAAACAGGCCCTCCTTGCTTTCGAAATAGTGGTAGATCATCCGCTTGTTGGCCTTGGCCTTCTCGGCGATTACATCGACTCTCGCGCCGCCTAAGCCATTCTTTGCGAATTCTTTTTTGGCGGCATCCAGAATGCGTGCCTTGGTCGCCTCCGCATCGCGGATGCGCGGTTTGCGGCCCGGCTTTTCGGTCGGTTCGTTGATCATGCTCAAGGCCATTCCTCCAGCGCGCTCGCGGCTCATGTTGGCCAGTCATACACGCCAGCGTGCGTATCCGTCAAAGCGGTCAGTCGAAAATCATCAAGGCCGCAATCGCGAAAGGCTCTTGACTCCGGCTCCATCAAAGAAGTAACTAGTTAGTGCGTTAAGTGGGCGTGGGGAGCTGAGGAGGCTCGGCCCCGAAGGTGTGGATCGCCTTTGTTGCCCTCTGAAAAACCCGCCGAATGCGGGGAACGTTCAAACGTGGATTTGGGAGGAACGCCATGTCGACCTTTATCAAGGACTTTATCGAGCGCGAGACGCTCAGCCGTCGCAACTTCATCCTGGCCGCCGCCGCCGGCGTTGGGGCCATGACGGTTCCGGCCATTCTCGGGCGCAGTGGCGCACATGCGGCGCTGGTCGATCCGGCCATCGCATGGAGCTATCGCGATCGCGCCTCCGCCTACTGGAATTCGGTGATCTCGGGCGCTGAGGCTTTTGTCGAAACGATCGGCAAGCCGAAAGGTGCGCTTGTCAGCCTGATCAATGAAGGCTCGTCGGAAAAGTCACTCGCCGACATCAAGGCCTTCCTCGCCAAGAACAACGGCAACTGCGCGATTGCCTGCGATGCCAATGACAGCCCGAATGCAAGGCCAGTGGTGGAGGCGGTGTCTGCCGCCGGAGGTTACATCTCGACAATCTGGAACAAGACAGACGATCTGCATCCCTGGGACTTCGGTGATAACTACGTCTCCCACATGACCTGGTCGGACGAGAAACCGGCGGAAGAAACCGCGCGGATCCTGTTTGAGGCCATGGGTGGCGAGGGCGGAGTTGTTCATCTCGGTGGCATTGCTGCCAACAACCCTGCGGTTGAGCGCCTCAATGGCCTCAAGAACGCACTCAAGGATTATCCGAAGATCGAACTGCTCGACGCGCAGCCGGCCGACTGGGACACGCAGAAGGGCGCGGAACTCATGGCGTCGTTCCTGACCCGTCACGGTGACAAGATCAAGGGCGTACATTGCGCCAATGACAACATCGCCTATGGAGTGATCGAGGCCCTCCGGGCCGAAGGCATCGAAGGCATGCCGATCGTCGCTTACGACGGCAATCTCGAGGCCGTGCAGATGGTGCTGGAGGGTCAACTCCTGGCGACCGTCTTTACCAATCCGCATTGGGGCGGCGGCGTCACCGCGGCGCTCGCTTATCACGCAGCAATCGGCAGCTTCAAACCGTCCGAAGAGCCGAAAGAGCATCGTGAATTCTACGGTCCGACGATCCTCGTTACCGCCAAGGATGCAGAGGAATTCAAGGCAAAGTATCTCGATTCCGTGCCGGCTTACGACTGGAAGGATTTCTGGGGCCCGTCCAACGGCCAGATCCAGTACTGAGCTATCCGTCTGATGGAGGCGTCGTCGCATTCGCCTCCATTTCATTCATTACAGTCCGGGCGAAGGGGTGCCTAACGTGACACGTCGCATATCGCGCGAAACCTTGATCAAATGGGCGCCGTTGCTGGTGCTGATCGCGCTGGTGATCTTTTTCACCGCCCTCAATCCGACCTTCTTCTCGGTCCGCAATTTTGCCCGCATCGCCATCGCGGCGGCGCCGGCGCTGATGGTCGCCGTCGGCGTGACATTCATCATCATCATGGGATCGATCGACCTTTCCATGGAAGGAGCGATCTCGCTCACGGCGGTCGTGTTCGCGTTCGCCTTTGCGAAGTTCGGCGGCACGCTGATGAGCGCCGGTTGGCTGGCCATTCCGCTTATCCTTATGGTCGGCGGGCTGATCGGGTTCGTCAACGGGCTCGTTCACGTCAAGCTGCGAATACCCTCCTTCATGGCTAGCCTTGCGATGGGTTTCGTTGGGACTGGGGCTGCAATCCTCCTGACGGGCGGCGATATCGTCAAGGTGAGCGACGCAACGTTTCGGGGACTTTTGACCGTGCGTTGGTTCGGTTTCCCGATCATGGTCTACATCGCCGGCTTCTTCCTGTTCGTTGCCTGGTTCATACAAGCCCACACCACGCTCGGTCGCAATTTTTATGCCGTCGGTGGCGGTGAGGAACTGGCGCACGCATCCGGTCTCAACGTCAACCGCGTGCGTGTCACCGGGTTCGCGCTTGCCGGTGTCTTTTACGCACTGGCAGCGATCCTCGTGGTGGCGCGCATCGGTCAGGCCGAATCCGTGACCGGCTCGAACTTCATGTTCATCTCGATCACCTCGGTCGTAGTGGGTGGCGTGGCGCTCTGGGGCGGGATCGGGGGTGTGTGGAACGCGCTCATCGGCGTGCTGATCGTCGGTGTCATCAACAATGGAATGGTCGTCGTCGGTCTGCCCGATTTTCTCCAGGACGGGGTTCTCGGATTGCTCGTCATTCTTGCTGTCGTGCTGTCGACCGACCGCAAGATGGTTTCCTTCGTGAAGTGAGGCAGGGCCATGTACGAACTGAAAGCCGTCGATAAGAAATTCCCCGGTGTTCACGCACTCAAGGCCATCGATTTTCACATCAAGCGCGGCGAGATCGTCGGGCTGGTCGGCGAGAACGGCGCGGGCAAATCCACATTGATGAAGGTGATCTACGGGGCCTACCAACCCGATGGCGGGCACATTCTGATCAATGGCCAGACCGTGCGCTTTGCCAATCCTCGCCAGGCCATGGAGAAGGGTATTGGCATGGTCTTTCAGGAGCAGTCGCTGATTGCCAACCTGACGGTGATGGAGAACATTTTCCTTGGTTACGAACAGCAGTTTGTAAGGTTCGGCGTCATCAACTGGAAGGCAATGGCAACGGCAGCCAAGGCGCAACTCGCCAAGGTCAAGCTCGATATCGATCCCGCGACCATTACCTCGAAGCTATCCTTCGCGCAGCGACAGCTTGTGGAACTTGCCAAGGTTCTCACCCTCGAAGAACGCGTTGACGGTGATCTGGTCATTCTTCTCGATGAACCGACTTCGGTTCTGTCCAAGGAAGAAGTGCAACTGCTCTTCAAGCTGGTACGCGAACTGGTCACGCGCGCGTCCTTCATATTTGTCTCCCATCGCATGGACGAGGTGATGGAGCTTTCAGACCGTATCTACGTGATGAAGGACGGTCATGTCGTCGATGTCGTGGAGCGCGGTACCGCCCAGACCGAAGCGATCCAGCACAAGATGGTCGGCCGCAACGTCGACAAGGAATACTATCGCGAACAGCTGCAGAAACCCTTCGATCGATCCAAGGTTCTGGTCGAGATGGATGGGGTCGGACTGCCCGGACGCACGAAGGACATCTCCCTAAAACTGCATGCCGGGGAAGTCTTGTGCCTGGTGGGAACGGAAGGGTCGGGGCGCGAGGCGATCTTGCGGATGATCTACGGAATGCTCACCCCAACCCAGGGAAATCTCCAGATCAAGGGCGGCAAGGTGAAGATTTTCTCGCCTCGCCACGCAGTGAACCAAGGCGTCGGCTACGTCCCTCGCGAGCGCAAGATCGAGGGCATCGTCGCCGGCATGAACGTCTACGAGAACATGACACTCTCGCAAATGAACAAGCATTCTCGCGCCGGCGTGCTGCGGATATCCGAAGAGCGCGCACTTGCGCGCGACTGGATCAAGAAGCTTTCGATCAAGGCACATTCCGAATTCGCGGATTGCGGAAACCTGTCCGGCGGCAATCAGCAGAAGGTCGTTCTAGCCAAGTGGCGATCGGCGGGATCGGACATCATGTTGCTCGATCATCCGACCCGCGGCTTGGATATCGGAGCCAAGGAAGATGTCTACGACATGATCCGCGAAATGAGCGGTGCCGGTGTCGGCATCGTCCTGGTCGCCGATACCCTGGAGGAGGCCATCGGGCTGTCTCACACCATCGTCGTCGTGAAGGATGGCCGCATTCAGAAGAACTTCGATTGCGTGCCGGGGGCAAAGCCCTCGCTATACGATCTCCTGCATTACATGATCTGAGGGAAACATGGACATTCAGCGTCTCAAACCGCATCTTCCCTGGATAACGCTGCTGGTGCTCGTCGCCCTCGTCGGCGTTACCCACCCGGGCTTCCTGAAGCCAGCCAATCTCATGAGCCTGGCGGGTGATATCGTGCCGTTGTTCATCATGGCACTCGGACTGACCTTTGCCATTTATATCGGCGGGATAGATCTGTCCGCCCAGTCGATGGCGAACATGGTGACCGTCATTGCATCGGTCTACCTTGCCTCCATGGGCGCCTGGGTCGCTGTCGCCTGCGTTGCCGCCGGCTTCCTGCTGGGCACATTGTCGGGGTATGTGACGACGCGGCTCTATGTTCCGTCGTTCATCTCCACTCTTGCAGTCGGCGGCGTGGCGTTCTCGGTCGCGCAATGGCTTTCCGGGCAGCGCGCGCTCAACATGGACGCGACCCAGCGAAACGAGACCTTCGGCTGGATGATCGGTCGTACATGGGGCGTGCCGAACGAACTGTTGATCTCGGCCGTGCTGCTTTGCATCTGCCTATTTATCGAACGCCGCACGACGCTCGGCCGGGCGCTGAAAGCAGTCGGCGCCGGCGAACTGGCGGCTGCAGCCTCCGGGCTCAACGTGGCACGCTACAAGATCCTTGCCTTTGCAATATCAGGGGCGCTGGCGGCGATTGCCGGACTGCTCTTTGCCGTCAAGCTTTCAGGCGGCGCGCCGACGATTGCGAACGGGTTCCTGCTGCCGGCAATCGTTGCGGTTTTGGTCGGTGGTACGCCCCTGACCGGGGGTGTCGGAGGCGTTCTCAACACGGTCATCGGAACGCTCATTGTCGCCGTCATCCGCGCCTCCATGCTCTATTTCGAGATAGACGCAACACAGCAGCAGATGGTTTTCGGCATTGTTCTCATTGTCGCGATCGCACTCACGATCGATCGCGCCAAGTTACGCACGGTGAAATAGGAGGCGGTGATGAGCAAGATGCAAGCTGCCGTTCTGGTCGAACCGCGCCGTTTCGAGATCATGGCGGTCGATGTTCCGTCGATCGGCCCCGATGATGCCCTTATCCGTGTGACGCGGACAGGCATATGTGGGACCGACGTCCATATCTTCAACGGCCATTATGCCGCCGACCGGCTACCGATTGTTCCAGGCCACGAGTTCTGCGGCGCGGTCGCCGACTTCGGCAGGAGCGTTCGCCATCTGCGGCATGACATGCGCGTGGTCGTGGACATCAATATCGGCTGCGGCACCTGTTACTGGTGCCGCCGCAACGAGGTCCTCAACTGCGCCGAGGTTGTCCAGGTCGGCATTAGCCGTGATGGCGCCTTTGCCCAGTACGTTGCCGTCCCGGCGCGTCTCGTCATCCCGGTTCCCGACACCGTGCCTGATGCCGTACTCGCCTTGACCGAGCCGGTCGCATGCGTTGTGCGTGCGGCGCGCAAGGCGAATGTGACATTTGGGCAATCGGTCGTCGTTTTCGGAGCAGGCCCGATCGGCAATCTGCACGTTCAGATGATGCGCCTGGTGGGTGCCGCTCCAATCATTGTTACAGATCTGTCGACTGACCGCTGCCGAATGGCACTGGAGGCGGGAGCGGACGCGGCCGTGTCGGACCCCACCACTCTCAAGGCGACGGTGATGGCCATGACCGACGGACGAGGCGCCGATATCGTCATTGAAAGCGTTGGCAGCAAGGCGCTCTATGGCCAGGCGTTTGATCTGTCTCGTCGTGGTGGCCATGTCGCCTTTTTCGGGATCACAGCGCCTGGCGAGACGGTGCCGGTCGATATCCTGAAGACCGTGCTTGAAGAGGGCGGTTTGAAGGGATCGGTCGCTGGCATGGGCGAGGACATGCATGACGCGTTGACGCTCCTTGCACACGGTCGGTTCGAGACGAATGACTTCACCGGCGCCGACTATCCGTTGGATCGAATCCAGGAGGCGTTCGATACGCTCGCCAATCGGTCCCATCACCTCAAGACCCAAATTGTGATGGCGTGATCGCGCAGGCGTTGCTAGATCGCGCATAACTGTTCAGTTACTAATCCATCGCCTGATGGATACGGAAATCTCAGAGTGGAGGCATCCCATGGACCAAGTCAAAAACTACCTTCTCCCGCCAAAGGCCCCTCGTGAATTTGGCTTCTTCGTGGATGGACGGTGGCATGAGAGCCGTGACCAGTTCGAGCGCCTGTCGCCTGGCCATGGCGTTCCAGTCACGCGCACCGCGAAATGCACTCCGGAAGATTTGAACGCAGCTGTTGCCTCCGCTCGCCGGGCTTTCGAGGATCGCCGTTGGTCCGGCCTTTCGGGGGCCGCCCGTGGGGCAGTCCTTTTGCGTGTTGCCGAGATCCTGCGGCAACGCCGGGATGAGATCGCCTACTTTGAAACATTGGAGAATGGCAAACCGATCGCCCAGGCGCGCGGAGAGATTGATCATTGCATCGCCTGCTTTGAAGTCGGCGCTGGTGCCGCTCGGCTGTTGCACGGCGACAGCTACAATTCGCTGGGCGACGGACTATTCGGCATGGTTCTTCGCGAACCGATCGGTGTCGTGGGTCTCATTACCCCGTGGAACTTTCCATTCCTCATTCTTTGCGAACGCGTGCCCTTCATCCTTGCCTCAGGCTGCACGATGGTGGTCAAGCCTTCGGAGGTGACGTCCGCGACCACGCTCATCCTTGCCGAGGTGCTCGCCGAGGCGGGACTGCCTGATGGCGTCTACAACGTCATCACCGGTTCGGGCCGCACCATCGGCCAGGCTCTGACGGAACACCCTGATGTGGACATGCTGTCCTTCACCGGCTCCACCGCAGTCGGGCGCTCGTGCGTTCACGCGGCCGCCGACAGCAACTTCAAGAAGCTCGGACTGGAACTGGGAGGCAAGAACCCGATCATCGTTTTTGCGGATTCGGATCTCGAAGATGCGGCGGACGGGGCGGCATTCGGCATCAGCTTCAACACTGGGCAGTGCTGCGTCTCGTCTTCGCGGCTCATCGTCGAACGCTCAGTGGCCGCGGAATTTGAAAAGCTTCTCGTCGAAAAGATGGAGCGGATACGCGTCGGCGATCCTCTTGATGAGGCTACCCAGGTCGGAGCGATTACCACCGACCAGCAGAACACGACCATCCTGGATTATATCGCCAAGGGCAAGGCGGAAGGCGCACAGCTCGTTACAGGCGGCCAGGCCATTGAATTCGGCAAGGGCCAATATATCGCACCGACGCTGTTCACCGGGGTTTCCCCTGACATGGCGATCGCCCGGGACGAGATCTTCGGGCCCGTCCTCTGCTCGATGTCGTTCGACACGATCGAACAGGCGATCGAGTTGGCCAACGACACTGTCTACGGCCTCGCTGCCAGCGTGTGGACCAAGAACATAGACAAGGCATTGACGGTCACCCGCCGCGTTCGCGCCGGTCGTTTCTGGGTCAACACGATCATGGCAGGTGGGCCGGAGATGCCGCTGGGCGGCTTCAAGCAGTCCGGATGGGGACGCGAGGCGGGCACCTATGGCGTGGAGGAGTACACCCAGGTCAAATCCGTTCACGTCGAGATCGGCAAACGCTCACACTGGATCGCATGATGGTGCAAGGATTTGACTATGTGATCGTCGGAGGCGGCTCGTCGGGCTGCGTGCTCGCAGCGCGCCTTTCGGAAAACCCAGCGACAAGGGTCTGCCTCATTGAGGCCGGTGGGCGCGACAGCCATCCGCTGATCCACATGCCGGTCGGTTTTGCAAAGATGACTGCAGGCCCGATGACCTGGGGTCTGACCACGGCGCCGCAGATACATGCTAACAACCGTGAGATCCCCTACGCCCAGGCGAAGGTACTCGGCGGCGGATCCTCCATCAACGCCGAGGTATTCACCCGCGGTCACCCGAGCGATTACGACCGCTGGGTGGAAGAGGGGGCGGAGGGCTGGGGCTTCAAGGACATCCAGAAGTATTTCCTGCGGTCCGAGGGCAACACGATCCTCTCGGGACAATGGCATGGAACCGACGGGCCGCTCGGCGTCTCGAACATAGCCAATCCGCAAGTTCTGACGCGTGCCTTCGTTCAAAGCTGCCAGGAGTTCGGAATTCCGTACAATCCGGATTTCAACGGCCCCGTTCAGGAGGGCACGGGCGTTTACCAGACTACGACCCGCAACAGTCGGCGCTGCTCGGCGGCTGTGGGATATCTGCGCCCGGCACTCAAGCGCCGGAACCTGACGCTGGTCACAGGCGCGTTGGTGCTTCGGGTGGTTTTTGAAGGGCGACGCGCCGTGGGTGTCGAATACGCGACGGGTGGCGCCTCCAGGATCGTTCGCGCCGACAGTGAGGTCATCGTGACCTCCGGCGCCATCGGCACACCCAAATTGATGATGCTTTCCGGCGTCGGCCCGGCAGCGGCCTTGCGCGGCCATGGTATCGACGTGGTCCAGGATATGCCTGGTGTCGGCGAGAACCTGCACGATCACTTTGGCGTCGATATCGTTGCCGAACTCAAGGGACATGACAGTCTGGACAAGTACAACAGGCCGCATTGGATGCTTTGGGCCGGCCTGGAATATGCATTGTTCAAGTCCGGCCCGGTTGCGTCGAATGTCGTTGAGGGCGGCGCGTTCTGGTATGCCGACAAGGCCAGTCCCTGTCCCGATCTTCAGTTCCATTTTCTGGCTGGGGCGGGGGCGGAGGCCGGCGTGCCGAGTGTTCGAAAGGGCGCCTCCGGCATCACGTTGAACTCTTACACGGTGCGTCCGAAATCGCGTGGTTCAGTCGCCTTGCGTTCGGCCGACCCGCGCGCGCTTCCGATCGTAGACCCCAATTTCCTGGGTGATGCCGATGACCTGCGGATCTCCGTCGAAGGCATCCGGATCAGTCGGGAAATCTTCGCACAGCCCTCGCTGCAGAAATATATCAGGACCGTGCGTTTTCCAGACCAGAACGTGCGCACCACCGCTGATTTCGAGGCCTATGCACGTCAGTACGGGCGCACATCCTACCATCCGACCTGTACCTGCAAGATGGGACGAGACGAGATGTCAGTGGTGGATGCCAAGCTGCGTGTTCACGGCCTCGATGGTCTGCGCATTTGCGACAGTTCGGTCATGCCGAGCTTGGTCGGTTCCAACACCAACGCGGCATCGATCATGATCGGCGAAAAGGCCTCCGACCTGATCCGTGGTAACGCTTGAGGCAACTTCATGCGAGCTGAAAGGGCGGCCTTGCGGCCGCCCTTTCCGTTAGTCCCATTCAGGAACCCAGGGCAACATGCCCGGGGTGATGATGCGATACCCGGTATGCGTCATGGAATCGATCCGATCCATATCGATCGAGGACAAGGTAAAGTCCATGATCTCGAAGTTCGCCCGGATATTCTCCGGCTTGGTGGACATCGTGTTGAGCGGTACGCCCTTCTGCAGGATCCAGCGTAGCGCGATCTGCGCGGCGGATTTTCCATAGGTCGCGCCAATCTCCCCAAAGATCGCGTGCTTGAACACCTCGCCACGGGCAACCGAAGCGTAGGACGAAAGCGGGATCCCTGTCTCGGTCGCTGCAGCCAGTAGCGCCCTCTGATCAAGCAGCGGGTGAAACTCCACCTGGTTGGTCACGAGCGGGACCTCCGAAATCGCTTTGGCTTCACGCATCATCCGGGCGGTATAGTTGGAGACGCCAATATTGCGCGCCATCCCGGCGACATGAGCCTTTTGCAGGAGGCGCAACGACGGAGCGACGTCGCCGCCGATTGGTGGCCAGTGCAAGAGGAGAACATCCAACTGGTCTATCTTGAGCGCCTTCAGGCTCGCTTCGACCGAGGGGAGGAACTGCGCCTCGGCGTAGTTGTCGGGATGGACCTTGGATGTGATGCACAGTTCGTCGCGCGCAACGCCTCCCTCGAGGAGCGCCTGCCCCGTTTCGGCCTCGTTTTCGTACATCTGGGCGGTGTCGAATGCCCTGTAGCCGACATCAAGCGCGGTCTCGATTGCGGCTTTCAATTCGCCTGCCTTCAGCGGATAGGTGCCAAAGCCCCGTTGATGGCATTTTTCGAAATAGATGTTCATTGCTCCTCCTTCGCGTTTTGCGGCTTTGTGCCGTTGTGGCCACGGCGCAAATTGCCCTTGCCTGCCCTTCATTGTCGTGTTTAATGTATAACTGGTTAGTTACTTAGTGCAACGACAAAAGGAGTGCGCAGCAATGTCGAAGGTGAAAACTGCAGCGGAAGCCGCCGGGTTGGTTAGGGACGGTGCCGTGCTTGCGGTTAACTCCTCTTCGGGGCTTTGCTGCCCCGATGCGGTCCTCAAGGCGCTGGGAGAGCGCTTTGAGCAGGAAGGCCATCCTCGCGGATTGACCTCTGTGCATCCGATCGCAGCCGGCGACTTCTTTGGCACAAAAGGTGTCGATCACATCGCAAAACCGGGCATGCTCTCCAGGATCATCGGAGGATCCTATCCGTCCGGACCGAGCAACGCCGAGCCACCCCTGATCTGGCAGATGATCCTGAAGGAGGAAGTTGCAGCCTGGAACGTGCCGTCGGGCATTGTGTTTGACATGCTGCGCGAGGGCGCTGCCAAGCGGCCGGGCGTGTTGACCAAGGTCGGAATGGATACGTTTGTCGATCCGGACCAGGAAGGCTGCGCGATGAACGCGACGGCCCGTCGCGCTCCGATGGTTAGCCGGGTGGAATTTGCTGGCGAGGACTGGCTGCATTTTCCGGCTATCCATCCCGATGTCGCCATCGTCCGCGCGACGACGGCCGATGAGAATGGAAATCTGACATTCGAGCAGGAGGGCGCGACGCTCGGTGCGATGGAGATGGCGCTGGCGGCTCGAAATTCCGGCGGACTTGTGATTGCTCAGGTCCGCAGGGTTGCCGCGACAGGGACATTGCGTCCACACGACGTTCGCGTTCCCGGCATCCTCGTCGACGTCATCGTCGAAGCGCCCGACCAATTGCAAACGACTGCGACCCCTTACGACCCGGCCATTTCAGGTGAACTGTTTCGGCCCCTGCACACATTCCGTATCCCGGCTCTGGACGTGGGCAAGGTGATCGCACGGCGCGTCGCGCAGGAACTACAAGCGGGTTGGGCCGTCAATATCGGGTTCGGTATCTCGGCCAACGTGCCGCGTGTTCTCATCGAGGAAGGACATCACGGCAAGATCACATGGGTCATCGAACAAGGCGCCGTCGGCGGCATTCCTCTGCTCGATTTCAAGTTTGGCTGTGCCGCCAATGCCGAGGCGTTCGTCGCATCACCGCATCAGTTCTGCTATTTCCAGGCCGGAGGTTTTGACTGCTCGCTGCTTTCCTTCCTCGAAATCGACGCCGAGGGTTCCGTGAATGTCAGCCGCCTGGCTGCGACACCGCACCGGACTGCCGGCGCAGGCGGCTTTGTCGACATCACGGCACGAGCGAAAAAGATCGTCTTCTCCGGCAATTTCAACGCCGGCGCCAAGATGCGGCTTGAAGACGGGCGCCTGGTCATCGACAAGGAAGGACGGGTCGCCAAGATTGTTCCCAAGGTCGATCAGGTCAGCTTTTCGGGCAGGCGTGCCCGTGCCCAGGGCCAGGACATCACTTATGTCACCGAACGCTGTGTCATGCGGCTGGAGGCGGATGGGCTGGTTATCACCGAGATCGCGCCCGGTATCGACCTGCAGCGCGATGTCCTCGCCCAGGCGACAACGCCACTGCGTGTTTCCGACACGCTGAAGATCATGGACGACGTACTGTTTCGCGCGTCAACGATGGGGATGGCGCTGTGACCGACCCGCGTCTCGACCTCGCAATTTCCGGGGATATCGCCTGGCTGACGATCCGGCGGCCTGACAAGCTGAACGCGCTCGACGCCGATATGGTCGATGCGCTGATGCCGATATGTCGCGCGATAGAGCGTTCCACCGCGCGGGTTGCGATCCTGACGGGGGAGGGATCCCGATCATTCTGCGCAGGCGGCGATATCGATGCGTGGAGCAGCGCCTCGCCGAAGGCTTTTGCCCGTCATTGGGTGCGCGACGGCCATGCTGCCTTCGACGCGCTCGCACGCCTTTCCGTGCCCTTGATCGCGGTCCTGAATGGACACACGCTGGGCGGCGGATTGGAGCTGGCGGCCTGTGCTGATCTGAGGATTGCCGAAGCCCATGTGCGCATCGGTCAACCGGAGCCGGGTCTGGGCATCATCCCGGGCTGGTCAGGCACGCAGCGTGTGGCGCGCCGCTTCGGCGCCCAAATCGTGCGACGGATGTCGCTCTTCGGCGAAGTCTATACAGCTGATCAGGCGCTTGACCTGGGCTTGGTCGATCAGGTGGTTGCGACCGGCGAGGGGCTGGCTGCGGGCGAGAAGGCCGCGGCACGGGTGATCGGTCGCTCGGGTCGGGCGGTTGAACTGACCAAGATGCTGATCAATGCCGCGGAAGGCGAGGAAAACGAACGGATCGTTGAAAGCTTCGCCGGTGAGATCGCCGCAGGCTCTGAGGAATTGCAGGAGGGCCTGGCGGCGTTTCGAGAAAAGCGTTCGGCGTCCATTGCGCAAAAGGTGCGCCCGTGACGGCAGCGCCAAAACGCTCCGACACAGTGTCGCCTTGATGCATGTCGGGGCGTTGTGTCGAAACAACGGACGTGGAAACTTAAACGAGATGGACGAGATTTTATGACGCCCGAAGACAGGATACTGCTTCGCGACCTATTCAGCGTCGCCGTTAGTGCCGCCGATCCGGAAACAGCCCTTCGCGCGCATCTTCCTTCACGACCGCGCGGACGCACGATCGTTATCGGGGCCGGCAAGGGAGTAGCTCAACTCGCCCGCGCATTCGAGCGCTTGTGGGATGCGCCCGTCGAAGGGGTGGTGGTCACGCGCTACGGCTATGGCGTGCCGTGCGAACGGATCCGCGTCGTCGAGGCTGCGCATCCGGTACCCGATCTTGCCGGGCTCGAGGCGTCGCGGCTGCTTTTTCAGGCGGTCGAGGGATTGACGCAAGACGATCTTGTCGTAGCTCTTGTGTGCGGTGGCGGGTCGGCGCTTCTTCCGTGCCCACCAGGTCGCTTGACGCTTGAGGACGAAGTGGCGCTGAACCGGGCCCTGCTTTCGAGCGGCGCACCGATTTCGGTGATGAATGCCATCCGCAAGCAGGTGTCGGGCATAAAGGGAGGCCGTCTTGCAGCCGCCTGCCATCCTGCGAAAGTCGTCAGCCTCGTGGTCTCCGACGTACCGGGGGACGATCCGGCGCAGGTTGCATCGGGGCCGACGATACCGGATGCCACCGATCGCGCCCATGCGCGGGCAATGGTGGATGCCTGGCGCATCCGCATCCCACCGAAGGTGGCTGATTGGCTCGCAGACGATCAGGGGCTCGCGCCGTTTTGGCGCGACCATGTCTTCGCAGGACATGAAGTGCATGTGATCGCCTCGGCACGGCTCTCTCTCGAAGCCGCTGCAATCCATGCGCAGGCCGAAAGCATCCCAGCAGTCATCCTGTCGGACGCGATCGAAGGTGAGGCCCGGGACGTCGCCCGGGTCCACGCGGCAATCGCGCGCGAGGTTGCCCTGCGCGACAGGCCGTTTACCCGACCGGTGCTGATCCTGTCCGGCGGCGAAACCACGGTTACCCTTCGCGGCAATGGGAAGGGCGGACGCAACACCGAGTTCCTTCTAGCCTTGGCGATCGCAGCTGACGGCGTCCCCTTCACTGCCATCGCCGGCGACACCGATGGTATTGACGGTTCCGAAGACAATGCTGGTGCATTCGCCGATGGACAGAGTGCGGCTCGGCTGCGCGCGCTCGGCCTCGATCCTGTCGCCACGCTTTCCGCCAATGACGCCTGGACGGCATTTGACCGTCTGGGGGACCTGTTCGTACCCGGCCCGACCGGGACGAACGTCAACGATTTCCGTGCCATCCTGATCAGGTGAGCCTGGCGGCTCTACGGGGCCGACGCAAATTGCCGAAGAGGCTGGGCGGAGCCGGCCTCTTCGGCAGGCGTATCGCACTAGCCGGCTACAGGCGTCGGTGCATCCTCGCGCAAAAGCCCCTTGACCTTTAGATCGACCCAGAAGTCTGCGGGGATGGGGTGCGCAAACCAGGCCAGGTTCTGGTTCAACTGCTCAACCGTCCGCGTACCAGCCATAAACGACGGAATGGCCGGATGCGCGACCACGAACTGCAGCGCAGCTGCGGCCAGCGGTACGTTGTGGTCCCTACAGACCGCTTCGATCCTGCTGACCTTGTCGAGGATCGCTGTCGATGCGGGCGCATAGTTATACTTTGCTCCCTCTTTTGCCCCAGTCGCCAGAATGCCTGAATTGAACCCTCCGCCGACAATCACTGCGGCGCCTCGCTCCTCGCACAGGGGCAGGAAGGCATCGAGCGAATCCTGCTCGAGAAGGGTGTAGCGGCCGGCCAGAAGGAAGCAGTCGAAATCCCTCTGTTTCAAGGCTTCAAGGCAGACTTCCCATTCGTTGACGCCGACGCCGATCGCCTTGATCGTCCCCTCATCCCTCAACTTCTCGAGGGCACGCCATGCGCCGTCCATGGCTTGTTTGAAAACCTCCGGCTGATCGTTTCCTCGTGTGAAGACGTCGATGTCATGGATGAAGCAGACGTCCATCCTTTCGAGGCCCATGCGCTGGAGGCTGTCCTCGAACGCCCGCATCGTCCCGTCGTAACTGTAGTCGAAATCCATCTCAAAGGGAGCGGCGTCGACCCAGGGCGTGAAATCGATCGTCTCCCGCTTAGCTGGCTTCAGCCGGCGGCCGACCTTGGAGGAAAGGACGAAGTCGTCCCTGTTCTTCCAGCGCAAACTGTAACCCGTTCGCAGTTCGGCAAGCCCATGACCGTACATCGGCGCGGTATCGTAAAACCGGACGCCGGCGTTCCAGGCCGTGTCGAACATCGCCTCGGCGGTCGGCTCGTTGATGGGGCGAAAGATGTTGCCAAGTGGCGCCGTTCCGAAACCGAAGGTGGTCACGTTGATGTCGATCCGACCGAGTTTGCGCTTTTTTCCGGGGTGCATGCTGATCCTCCTTAAGTAACTGAATGGTGAATTGTAACCACGCCCGGAGGACCCGCGCAAGCCGGTTGAAGCAACGTCGAAAAATTTTCTGACTTGACGGAAAGGAGTTCGCGGCAGTATGTAACTAGATAGTTACTACTAGCGGGATGGAGAACATGTATCTGAGCGAAACGCAGGACCAAGTGCGCGAGATGGCCCGCGCCTTCGCCGACGAAGTGATCCGGCCGATGGCGGAGCAACTCGATCGCGAGGAGCGATTCCCGGCCGACCTCTATGATGAAATGGGCAAGCTCGGCCTGTTCGGAATTGGTGTTCCCGAAGCGCTCGGCGGGCCGGGATTCGACACCTTGACCTATGCCGTAGTGATGGAGGAACTCAGCCGCGGCTACGCCTCGGTCGCCGATCAATGCGGCCTGATTGAGCTCATTTCCACGCTATTGGTGCGCCACGGAACAGTGACCCAGCAAAAGATGCTGCCAGCCGTTTTGAGCATGCAGACCAAGGTTGCCTACTGCATCACCGAGCCGGAGGCCGGCACTGATGTTTCGGGTATTCGCACGACGGCGACGCGCGACGGCAACGGCTGGCGTCTGAACGGCGGCAAGATCTGGATACACAATGCTCCGGTCGCAGACGTCGGCTTCGTGCTCGCGAGAACCGACAAGGAAGCGGGCAATCGCGGCATGTCGATATTTGTCGTCGATCTGCACGCCGCGGGTGTCGAGAGAGGGCCGAAGGAGCACAAGATGGGTCAGCGGGCAAGCCAGGTCGGCGCGCTGACGTTTACGGATGTGAGCCTTTCGGCGGATGCGCTTCTGGGCGAGGCAGGTCGTGGTTTCCACATGATGATGTCCGTTCTCGACAAGGGGCGCGTCGGTATCGCAGCCTTAGCCGTCGGCATTGCGCAAGCCGGCCTTGAGGCTGCCGTCGACTACGCCGGTACCCGCAAACAGTTCGGCAAATCCATCGCCGACTTCCAGGGCGTACAGTGGCTTTTGGCAGACATGGCAAAGGACATCGAAGCGGCGCGGCTCTTGGTTCATTCGGCCGCATCCAAGATTGATGCCGGCGCGGACGCGACCAAGGCTTGCTCGATTGCCAAATGCTTTGCCGGCGACATGGCCGTTCAGCGCACGGCAGACGCCGTGCAGGTCTTTGGCGGTTCGGGCTATATTCGCGGCTTCGAAGTCGAACGCCTCTATCGCGATGCGAAGATCACCCAGATCTACGAGGGTACCAATCAGATCCAGCGCATGATCATTGCGCGCGAACTTCTGAAAAAGGGAGCACGCGCATGACTGGGACTGATATGCGCCCGGTGGCGCTGGTTACCGGCTCGTCGCGCGGTATCGGTCTGGCTGCTGCGGAGGCATTGGCGAAGGAAGGTTTCGCAGTGGCGGTCAACGGTCGCGGCGATGATCGCGAACTTGCCGCGGCGGTTGCTCGCGTTGCCGCGCATGGCAATCCAGTGATGGCCACTCCCCTCGACGTTACAAACTTTGCGGCCCACGAGAATGTCCTGGCAAATATCGAGGCGCAACTCGGCCCTTTGACGACCCTCGTCAACAATGCGGGCGTCGGGGTATTGCAGCGCGGCGACCTGCTTGATGTTTCACAGGAGAGCTGGGATCGCTGCATCGACGTCAATGCCAAGGCCATGTTCTTCCTCAGTCAGGCCTTTGCTCGCCGGCTGTTGTCTCGTCAACGGTCTCGGATGTTTCATTCGATCGTCAACGTGACATCGTCGAACGCGGTCGCGGTCGCCGTTCAACGCTCGGAGTACTGCGCCTCGAAATCAGCAGCAGCGATGATCTCCAAGACGCTCGCCGTGCGGCTAGGACCCGAAAACATCGCAGTTTACGACGTCCAGCCGGGACTGATTGCCACCGACATGACGGCACCAGTCATCGATACCTATCGCGAGCGGGCCGAGCAGGGCCTGACCCTGTTTCCGCGCCTCGGTAAACCCGAAGAGATGGGGGCGATCATTGCGTCACTGGCGACCGGCAAATTTCCCTACACAACCGGACAGGTGATCTCGGCGGACGCCGGGATGCTGGTTCCCCGCTTCTGAGGTTCATCATGAAGATAGCGCTTCCCGATACGAATGGCAGGCTGACCGATTACTCGCTGACAGGTCGTCCCATCGCTCAGGCCGTGCTCGGCAATAACCCTGCCCGGGTGGTCTATTCCGCCGCCCACGTGGTCGCTGATCCCTTCACCGCCAATGACCCGTCGGGACGCGCGACGATCGATTGGGAAAAGACCATGGCGTTTCGCCGATATCTCGCCGGGCTCGGCCTTGGGATCGCCGAAGCCATGGATACCGCCCAGCGAGGGATGGGGTTGGACTGGCCCGGCGCACTGGAACTGATCCGCCGCACGAAGGTCGAAATACCGGATGCCCTGGTCGCAAACGGTTGCGGCACAGACCATCTGGATCAGGCAGCGTCCTATACGCTTGATGATGTCAGGCGGGCCTATCTCGACCAACTCGAGGCCATCCAGAAGGTCGGTGGACGCGTCATCCTGATGGCATCGAGAGCATTGGTGAAGGCGGCCAAGACGCCCGAAGACTACGTCAAAGTCTATTCCGATGTGCTAGGCGCCTGCGACCAGCCCGTCATCCTTCATTGGCTGGGCGAAATGTTCGACCCGCAGCTTGCTGGCTACTGGGGATCGAAGGATTTCGCAAAGGCCATGCCGGTTGCGCTTGCCGTCATCAACGAGAACGCCTCAAAGGTCGATGGCATAAAGATCTCGCTTCTCGACAAGCAGAAGGAGATCGACATGCGCCGGCTCCTGCCGGCCGGTGTGAAGATGTATACGGGCGATGACTTCAATTACCCCGAATTGATCGAAGGTGACGCCGAGGGCTTTTCGCATGCACTGCTGGGCATATTCGATCCGCTCGCACCCGCTGCGGCATTTGCGGTGAAGAGCCTGGGCGACGGCGACACGTCCGCGTTTCGAGCCACCCTGGATCCGACAGTGCCACTGGCGAGGCTGATCTTCCGTGCGCCGACGCAGTACTACAAGACAGGCGTCGTGTTTCTCGCTTGGCTCAACGGATTCCAGGACCACTTCGTCATGCTGAACGGTGCGCAGGCGATGCGGCCCTTGCCTTACTTTACCGAAGCTTTCCGGCTGGCAGATGCATGCGGCCTGCTGCGCGAGCCCGAAATGGCCGTCAACCGGATGAAGCGGCTGCTCGCATTTTACGGAGCCTGAGATGAGGAACTTTGCCAATGATCACAGGGCGCTGGCTCTCAACACTGCAAGCCTCGGCCACAATCTCGAAGGCTACGGCGCGGGATGGTCTGCGGAACGGATCATTGACGCCTGCGCCGAGCGCGGTCTCGGCGCGGTCGTTTTCTGGCGCCGCGAAATAGGATCGCAAGCGTTCCAGATCGGAGAGCGGGTCCGTGCTGCCGGCATGACGGTCGCAGGTCTCTGCAGAACGCCCTTTCTCGTCGGCTCGCTGGCGAGTGATGCGCGCGCGGTCATGGATGACTTCGAGGCCTCGATTGACATGGCGGCAGCTCTGCGCGCCAAAGTCTTGACCATTGTCGTGGGCGGCGTTGAGCCAGGCACCAAGGGTGTCGAGGAAAGTCTCAAGATCGTCGCTGACCGTGTCGCGGAGGCCGCCCCCTACGCTGCAGCACACGGCATCAGGCTGGCGCTTGAGCCACTCAATCCGGTCTATGCCGGGAACCGCTCCTGCCTGACGACGCTTCGTGACGCCATCGATCTCTGCGACGCGATTGCCGCGCCGAACGTCGGCGTCGCGGTCGACGTCTATCATGTTTGGTGGGACACGGACGTTGCCGCACAATTGCAGCGGGCCGGCGCCGACCGCATCTTCGGCTTTCATCTCTGTGATTGGCTTGCCGACACCACCGACGTGCTTCTCGACCGCGGGATGATGGGCGACGGCGTCGCGGACCTCAAGGCTTTGCGCAAGGCGGTGGAAGGGGCTGGCTATTCGGGTCCTTGTGAGGTGGAGATTTTCTCGGCGAACAATTGGTGGAAGCGCGATCCCGGCGAGGTGCTCGACGTCATGGTCGAACGGTTCTGCACTGTCTGCTGATGCCTGGAGAGATTGCCATGAAAATACTTGTGACGGTCAAGCGGGTGGTTGACTACAACGTCAAGATCCGGGTGAAGGCTGACGGCTCGGGTGTCGAGCTTGCCAACGTGAAGNCTACAACGTCAAGATCCGGGTGAAGGCTGACGGCTCGGGTGTCGAGCTTGCCAACGTGAAGATGTCGATGAACCCGTTCGACGAGATCTCGGTGGAAGAAGCGCTGCGGCTGAAGGAAGCCGGCAAGGCCGACGAGGTCGTGGTCGTCTCGGTCGGTCCGGCCAAGGCCGAGGAAACGCTGCGCACGGCGCTGGCCATGGGTGCCGATCGGGCGATCCTGGTCGAGACCGACGACCAGGTCGAGCCGCTCACTGTTGCCAAGATCGTCAAGGGTGTGGCCGAAGCTGAGCAGCCGGGGCTGATCATCGTCGGCAAGCAGGCGATCGATGATGACTCGAACCAGACCGGCCAGATGCTGTCGGCGCTCTTGGGCTGGGCCCAGGGCACCTTTGCCTCCAAGGTCGAGATCGGTGACGGCAAGGCGACGGTGACGCGCGAGGTCGACGGCGGCCTGCAGACGATCGACATCAAGCTGCCGGCGGTGGTGACCACCGACCTGCGCCTGAACGAGCCGCGTTATGCCTCGCTTCCCAACATCNAGACCGAGGAGCCGGAAGGCCGCAAGGCCGGCATCAAGGTCAAGTCGGTGGCCGAACTGGTCGAAAAGCTCAAGACCGAAGCCGGCGTGCTCTAGTTCATGCGTCCGCAAAGTGGGACCCGGTTTGCGGACAAACGCATGAACCACGTCAGAACCGTTGAGCTCCGATCGCCAAGGGATCGTTGAGCTCGAACCGAAAGGGAGAACAAAACCATGGCTATTCTGCTTCTGGCTGACCACGACGGCAGCCASCTTTCCGACCAGACSGCAAAGGCGCTGACGGCGGCCGCCAAAATTGGCGGCGACGTGCATGTGCTGGTGGCCGGTGCCGGTGCCAAGGCGGCGGCCGACCAGGCCGCCAAGCTTTCCGGCGTTTCCAAAGTGCTGGTGGCCGAGGATGTTAGCCTTGCCAACAATCTGGCCGAACCCTTGGCGGCGCTGATCGTTTCGCTGTCGGGCAATTACGACACCATCCTGGCCGCTGCCACTTCGGTCGGCAAGAACGTCCTGCCGCGGGTTGCAGCGCTTCTCGATGTTGCCCAGGTTTCCGAAATCACCGAGGTGGTCTCGTCCGATACCNGCTGCCACTTCGGTCGGCAAGAACGTCCTGCCGCGGGTTGCAGCGCTTCTCGATGTTGCCCAGGTTTCCGAAATCACCGAGGTGGTCTCGTCCGATACCTTCAAGCGTCCGATCTATGCCGGCAACGCCATCCAGACGGTGCAGACGACGGAAGCGAAAAAGGTCATCACCGTGCGCACCGCCTCGTTCGCCTCCGCTGCCGAAGGTCCGATCTATGCCGGCAACGCCATCCAGACGGTGCAGACGACGGAAGCGAAAAAGGTCATCACCGTGCGCACCGCCTCGTTCGCCTCCGCTGCCGAAGGCGGTTCAGCTTCGGTCGAGACGATCGCGGCTGCGGCCAATCCCGGTCTGTCGAGCTTCGTTGCCGACGCGCTGTCGTCGTCGGATCGTCCGGAGCTGACCTCGGCCAAGATCATCATCTCGGGCGGCCGTGCACTCGGCTCGTCGGAAAAATTCAAGGAAGTGATCCTGCCGGTTGCCGACAAGCTCGGCGCTGCCGTCGGTGCATCGCGCGCGGCAGTCGACGCCGGTTATGCCCCGAACGACTGGCAGGTCGGCCAGACCGGCAAGGTGGTTGCCCCAGATCTCTACATTGCCTGCGGCATCTCCGGTGCGATCCAGCATCTGGCCGGCATGAAGGACTCAAAGGTGATCGTCGCCATCAACAAGGACGAGGAGGCGCCGATCTTCCAGGTTGCCGANATCTCCGGTGCGATCCAGCATCTGGCCGGCATGAAGGACTCAAAGGTGATCGTCGCCATCAACAAGGACGAGGAGGCGCCGATCTTCCAGGTTGCCGAATACGGCCTCGTCGCCGACCTGTTCGAAGCCCTGCCGGAGCTCGAAAAGGCGCTGTGAGCGAGGACATGAGTGAGCGGCAAGACCTACCCGAGCGCGAGAGTATGGAGTTCGACGTGGTGATCGTCGGCGCGGGGCCTGCGGGGCTTTCGGCTGCGATCCGGTTTAAGCAGGTCAATCCCGAGCTTTCGGTGGTGGTGCTGGAAAAGGGCGCCGAAGTCGGCGCGCATATCCTGTCGGGTGCCGTCGTCGACCCCATCGGCATCGACCGGTTGCTGCCGGGCTGGCGCGACGAGGCCGACCATCCGTTCAAGACCGAGGTTACCGACGATCATTTCCTCTTGCTCGGTCCCGCCGGCTCGATCCGCCT
>NZ_LMFK01000027.1:40841-41384 GCF_001426785.1 Ensifer sp. Root142 | reverse complement strand
CACCGGGCCGATATGGGTGCCGGCCTTCAGCGCGTCGTCGATGGTGAGCCCCTTCATGCGCTCGCCCATCGCCGCCACGAACCGGTCGTGAATGCCTTCGGTCACGATCACCCGCGACGASGCGGTGCAACGCTGGCCGGTGGAGAAGAAGGCGGAGTTGACGGCGGCTTCGACGGCAACGCTAAGATCGGCGTCGTCGAGCACCACGAACGGGTTCTTGCCGCCCATCTCCAGCTGGTAYTTGCGATTGTGCTCGACCGAGGCCAGTGCCACGCGTTTGCCGGTGCCGGTCGAGCCGGTAAAGGTGATCGCCTGGATGTCGGGGCTGTCGAGCATCGTCTGGCCGACGACCGAGCCCTTGCCCATCACCAGGTTCAGCACGCCCTTCGGCAGGCCGGCGCGATGGAGAATATCGACGATCGCCCAGGAGCAACCKGGCACCAGTTCGGCCGGCTTGAAGACGATGGTGTTGCCATAGCAGAGCGCCGGCGCGATCTTCCAGGCGGGAATGGCGATCGGGAAATTCCATGGCGTGATGATGCC
>NZ_LMFK01000027.1:0-40808 GCF_001426785.1 Ensifer sp. Root142 | reverse complement strand
ATATTCCCCGATCACGTCGTTGGTGTCGGACGGATTGATATTGGCAACGCCATCACCGCCAACCCATTCGCCGGCAATCAGGTTTTGGTGCAATGTCATGGGCCTCAGCCTCCTTCATCTACTTTTCGCGGGCAACCGCGCCTGTCGCGGCCTGCCACTGGCATACCGCATATGTCAGAGCTGATGTATGGCGACCGGTTCGGCGGCGGCGATTGCGAGCGGATTGCGCAAGGGAAGGCCGAATTCGGCAGCCTCGATCTCGAAGACATCCCCCTCTTCCGTGCGGATACCATCGCCGAAGGAGAGCGTCGCCGTGCCGAACATGTGGACGTGGATGTCCCCCGGCTGGCGGAACAGGCCATATTTGAAATGGTGATGCTCGAGGTTGGCAAAGCTGTGCGACATGTTGGCTTCGCCCGATAGGAACGGCTTTTCCCACAGAACCTTGCCGCTCCGCAGGATACGCGAGGTGCCTCTGATATCGTCGGGTGCTGCGCCGACGCGGATTTCCGGCCCGAAGCTCGCCTGGCGCAGCTTCGAATGCGCGAGCCAGAGATAGTTGACCCGCTCGGTCTTGTGATCGGAAAACTCGTTGGCGACGGCAAAGCCGATACGGAACGGCATGCCCTTGTCAGAGATCACGTAGATGCCGGCCATCTCCGGCTCCTCCCCACCGTCTTCGGCAAAGGCCGGAGAGACGAGCGCCGAACCGGGCGCGACGGCGGAGGTGCCGTTACCCTTGTAGAACCATTCCGGCTGCACGCCGGTTTCGCCCGGTTGCGGCTTGCCGCCTTCAAGGCCCATGCGGAACATCTTCATCGAGTCGGTCAGCGTCTCCTCCGCCGCCTCGGTCGTCTTTTTGTGCATGGCGTCGCGGGTCGCGGCTGAACCAAGATGCGTCAGCCCCGTTCCGGTCAGATGCAGGTGCGCGGGGTCGGGGTGGGTGATCGGCGGCAGAAGACGGCCTTCGGCATAGGCCTTTTCGAGATCGACGGCAGCACCAAGACCCTTTGCCTCGATCGTGTCCTTGAGGCTACGCCCGGCATTGGCCGCGTCCATCGCCAGTGCATAGACGCTCGCCGCGCCGTTGACTGCGCGGGCAACCTCGCCCGGCGCGCGTACCGCGACCGTTGTCGATCCGTCTTCGTTCCTGATCTGAGAAATCAGCACGATCCTGTCCTTCCTTGCATCGTTCGGGCCTTGCTCGCGCCTGATCTCAGGCAAACCGCGGCCCCTCGGGTGGCTCTCGCCACCCAATCCTGACAGTCCGGGCTGTCACTCCCGGCAGCCGGAGCTGCCCGTTCAATGGTACTGGTTCGATCCGGGCCGTTCGGTCGCTGGTCAGCCCTTGTTCTTGTTGTAGACGTCGAAGAAGACGGCAGCGAGCAGCACCAGACCCTTGATCAGCTGCTGGTAGTCGATGCCGATGCCCATGATCGACATGCCATTGTTCATCACGCCCATGATGAAGGCCCCGATCACCGCGCCGATGATCTTGCCGACGCCGCCGGACGCTGAGGCGCCGCCGATGAAGCAGGCCGCAATCACGTCGAGTTCAAAGCCTTGGCCGGCCTTCGGCGTTGCCGAGTTGAGGCGGGCGGTGATGATCATGCCGGCAAGTGCGGCCAGAACACCCATGTTGATGAAGGTGTAGAACGTCAGCCGCTCGGTGTTGATGCCGGAGAGCTTCGCCGCCTTGACGTTGCCGCCCATGGCATAGATGCGACGGCCGATCGTCGAGCGCGTGGTGACGAAGGTATAGAGCGCGATCAGCACGCCCATGGCAATCAGCACGTTGGGCAGGCCGCGATAGGTCGAAAGCTGATAGCCGATGAACAGCGCAACGACGGCGATGACCGCCATCTGGATGGCGAAGAAGACGAAGGGCTCGTTTTCGCTACCGTGCTGCTCGTTGACCCGGCGATTGCGCACGCCCGCATAGATGGCGTAGCCGACGAGTGCCAGCACCGCCACCAGCGCCACCATGTTCTGGATGAGGTCGGGCCTCGGATTGAGGAAGTAGAGGAAATCCGGAACGAAGCCTGTCGAAAGCAGCTGAAACTCCTTCGGGAACGGACCGATCGGCCGGCCGCCGAGCACCACGTAGGTGAGCCCGCGGAAGACCAGCATGCCGGCAAGCGTGACGATGAAGGACGGGATCTTCTGATAGGCGACCCAGTAACCCTGCGCCGCCCCCATGATGCCGCCGACAACAAGACAGGCAGGAATGACGACGAAGGCCGGCAGGCCCCACTTGACCAGCATGATCGCCGATATCGCCCCGATGAAGGCGACGATCGAGCCGACCGAAAGGTCGATGTGTCCGGCGACGATGATCAGCAGCATGCCCAGCGCCATGATGACGATGAACGAGTTCTGCAGCACCAGGTTGGTGATGTTGACCGGGCGGAACAGCACGCCGTTGGTGACGAACTGGAAGAACAGCATGATGACCACGAGCGCGACCAGGAGGCCGTATTCGCGGATGTTGTTCTTGAGATAGTCCCCGATCGAGGGTTTGTTCGGTTGGGTGCTCGTATCGGCGACCATTAGTGTTTCTCCCCTGAACGCATGATGGCACGCATGATGGATTCCTGGCTCGCTTCGGCCTTTGAAAGCTCGGCGACGATGCGGCCCTCGTTCATGACGTAGATGCGGTCGCAGGTTCCAAGCAGTTCCGGCATCTCCGATGAAATCATCACGATGCCTTTGCCCTCGGCTGCAAGCTGGTTGATGATGGTGTAGATCTCATACTTCGCGCCGATATCGATACCGCGTGTCGGCTCGTCGAGGATGAGGACTTCCGGATTGGTGAACAGCCACTTCGACAGCACCACCTTCTGCTGATTGCCGCCGGAAAGATTGACCGTTTCCTGATAGATCGAGTGCGAGCGGATGCGCAGCTTCGAACGATAGTCGGAGGCGACCTTGACCTCCTTGCGATCGTCGATGACGCCGTTGGACGCCACCGCCTTCAGGTTGGAGAGCGTGGTGTTCTCCTTGATGTTGTTGATCAGCACGAGACCCAGTTGCTTGCGGTCTTCGGTGACATAGGCGAGACCAGCGTCGATGGCGCGGGGGATGGTGCTGACGTCGACCGGCTTGCCGCGCATCAGGACGTCGCCGGTGATCTTGTGCCCCCAGGACTTGCCGAAGATGCTCATCGCCGTTTCGGTTCGCCCCGCCCCCATCAGGCCGGCGATGCCGACGACTTCGCCGGCGCGCACGGTAAAATTGACGTCGTGCAGGAACTGCCGGTCGCGGTGATGCTGGTGGAAGACGTTCCAGTTCTTCACTTCCAAGAGCGTCTCGCCGATCTTGGGCTCGCGCGGCGGGTAACGATCTTCCATCGCACGACCGACCATGCCCTTGATGATCCGGTCTTCGCCGATATCCTCGGTCTGACAGTCGAGCGTTTCAACGGTTCCGCCGTCGCGCAGGATGGTGATCTGGTCGGCGACCTTGCGGATCTCGTTCAGCTTGTGCGAAATGATGATCGAAGTCATGCCCTGCGCGCGAAACTCCATCAAGAGCTTCAAGAGCGCGTCAGAATCGTTTTCGTTGAGCGAGGCGGTCGGTTCGTCGAGGATCAGCAGCCGCACCTTCTTCGACAGCGCCTTGGCGATCTCGACCAGCTGCTGCTTGCCGACGCCGATGTCAGTGATCAGCGTGGCGGGCGGCTCGCTCAGGCCCACCTTTTTCAGAAGTTCCTGCGTGCGGGCAAAGGTCTGCGGCCAATGGATCACCCCATTGGTGGCGATCTCGTTGCCGAGAAAGATGTTTTCGGCGATCGACAGCAGCGGAACCAGCGCCAGTTCCTGGTGGATGATGATGATGCCGAGATGTTCGCTGTCAGAGATGGTCGAGAAGCGGCGAGGCTCGCCGTCGTAGTAGATCTCGCCGTCATAGGTGCCGGCGGGATAGACGCCGCTCAGTACCTTCATCAGCGTCGATTTGCCGGCACCGTTTTCACCGACCAGAGCGTGGATCTCACCTTCGCGAACCTTGAAGCTGACATTGTCCAGCGCCTTGACGCCCGGAAACGTCTTGGTGATGCCACGCATTTCGAGAATGATATTGTCCATGTTCAGTCATTCCAGCGGCAGTCGGCAAGAGAGTACAGGCTCCCTCACCGGGATAAAAGGGTCCGCGATGGATCGCGGACCCTCAGGTGCGTCATCCTATCAGTTGTTGATCTGATCTTCGGTGTAGTAACCGGAGGAGACCAGCACATCCTTGATGTTGGACTTGTCGACCGCGACCGGCTTCAGCAGGTAGGACGGAACGACCTTGACGCCGTTGTCATAGGTCTTGGTGTCGTTCACTTCCGGCTCCTTGCCTTCCATGATCGCATTGACCATGCCGACCGTGACCTTGGCGAGTTCGCGCGTGTCCTTGAAGATCGACGAATACTGTTCGCCGGCAAGGATCGACTTGACCGAAGGCAGTTCGGCGTCCTGACCGGTAACGGCAGGCATCGCCATGTCGCCGGAACCATAGCCGACGCCCTTCAGCGCCGAGATGATGCCGATGGACAGGCCGTCGTAGGGCGACAGAACGCCATCGACCTTGGCATCGGTGTAGTTGGAGGACAGCAGGTTTTCCATGCGGGCCTGGGCAACGGCACCATCCCAGCGCAGCGTGCCGACCTGGTCCATGCCCTTCTGGCCGGACTTGACGACGATCTTGTTGCTGTCGATCAGCGGCTGCAGGACCGACATCGCACCGTCGTAGAAGAAGAAGGCGTTGTTATCGTCAGGCGAACCGCCGAAGAGTTCGACGTTCTTCGGCTCGGTCGCGCCGTCGAGCTTCAGGCCCTGCACCAGCGACGTTGCCTGCTGCACGCCGACCTGGAAGTTGTCGAAGGTGGCGTAGTAGTCGACATTGCCCGAATCGCGGATCAGACGGTCGTAAGCGATGACCTTGACGCCGGCGTCATGGGCCTTCTGCAGGATGTCGGAAAGCGTCGTGCCGTCGATGGCGCCGATGACGAGAACCTTGGCACCCTTGGTCACCATGTTTTCGATCTGGGCGAGCTGGTTCGGAATATCATCGTCGGCAAACTGCAGGTCCGGCGTGTAACCGGCTTCCTTGAACAGCTTCTCCATGGTCTCGCCATCGGAGATCCAGCGGGTCGAGGTCTTCGTCGGCATGGAAATGCCAACCGTGCCTTTGTCCTGTGCGAAGGCGGGCGCAGCAAACGACGCGACGGAGATCGCGGCCGCTGCGAGAAGCGAAGTAATCAATTTCATCTGGTCTCTCCCAAAAGTGTTGAAGCCGGCAGGCCCGCAGCCTCCCCGTCCTATGCGCAGCGATCCACCGGCCCGGAGATCGCGTCTCCGGCGGTGGATCCAGGTGAAGGAAGTCCTCCCCGCCCGCATGCTCCCACATGCACTGGCACATGGGGAAAAACTGGAATCAAAAGCCATAACTGTCAAATACAATATCGCTTTGCTACCATACCAATATTGATATACTACTCGAAAACAGTGTGATTTTTGAAACATCCTGAAAACTGGATTGCCCACGATGATGAAAGAAGGAAAGCCCGGCACGACAGGGATTGCCGCCGAACAGTTCGACAGCGGGCTCTTTCGCTCAGGGCTGAAGATCAATCACCTCCGGCTGATCCTGGCGATCGACGATCATCGTCGCATCAGTGCGGCCGCCGAGACGCTCGGCATCTCCCAGCCCGCCGCCTCGCGCATGCTGGCGGAGATCGAGACGATCCTGAAGGCGCCGATCTGCGAGCGAGTGGCACGCGGCGTAGAACTGACCCGCTACGGCCAGGCGTTGGCGCGGCGGGCGCGCACGATCTTTCTGGAACTGCGGGAGGCCTCGCGCGAGATCAGCGAACTGAAGACCGGCAGCGGCGGCTCGGTGTCGATCGGCTCGGTGACCGGGCCGGCGCTCAACCTCGCCGTTCCGGCAATCCGCCAGGTCATCACCGCCTATCCCGGCATCGAGATCAACATCCAGATCGAAAACAGCAATGTGCTGACGCGCGAGCTGCTCGCCGCCCGCCACGACTTCGTCGTCGGACGCATCCCAGACGATCTCAGCCCGCGGCTCTTCAACATGGTCGAGATCGGCTACGAGGAGGTCTGCCTGATCGTGCGCGACGGCCATCCGCTGCTCGACAAGCCCATTGCCGGCGCCGAAGATCTGCCCGCCTACGACTGGGTGTTCCAGCCGCCGGGAACGCTGCTGCGCCGCGCCGTCGAAGACAGCTTCATGTCCGCGGGTGTGCGCCTACCGGCGACCGTCATCAACACCTCGTCGATCATCCTGACGCTGTCGATCGTGCGCAACACCAATGCGATTGCGCCGGTGGCGCTCGATGTCGCCAACCTGATCGCCGACAACGGCACGCCGGCCGGCGAGATCCGCATCCTCAAAACCGAGATCCCGATCCGCATCAAGCCCTATGGGTTGATCACCGCCGAGGGACGCGCGCTGCCGCCGAGCGCCAAGCTGCTCTACGACCTCATTCTCAAACAGGGACGAGCATGATCAGCCAGCATTGGTTGATCAGCCTGGGCATGATCAAGTTGATCAGCCTGGGATAATCTCCATCCGGCATTTTGCGCCGGGATAGCGGAGGCTGCATGTTCGGAATGTCGGTGTTTCAGTCCGTGCTCGAGCGGCTGAAGACGGAAGAAGACGAGGAAGAGACCGCCAATGCGGAGGTTTTCGCGACGTCGCGCACGCCTCTGTTCGCAACCACGTTCGTCGCCGGCGGCGCCGACAGCGCGTCTGCTGCGCGCAGCGCCGTCGAGCGAGCCTATTTCGATGCGTCCTTCGTCGAGCCGCCGCCGATAGAGCCGATGCCGGAATTTCTCAACCGCATCAGCCTTGCCGAAGTCGCCGAGGAACTTGACCTTGGTGAAGGGGAGACATTGACGACGCTCGCTGCCAAGCGGCGAAGCTTCGCCGCCGCCAATCATCCCGATCGCCTGCCGCAGGACTACCGCGCCAATGCGACGGTCCGGATGAAACTCGCCAACATGCTCATCGACGAGGCGTCGCGCCAATTGCAGGCGGCCTGACCGCCGCTCACGCGTCGTTGTCAGCCTTGGGCGTCTCGTCTTTTGACGCCGAGCCCTCAGCACCGGCAGTCTTGTCTGTCGGCTTGTAAAACAGCAGCAGAGAGGACCCGACATAGGCGGCGATCGCCAGAGCGATGATGCTGAAGAACGGCTGGTCGTGATAGAATTCGAGCGCCGCCCAGCCGGCGCAGACTAAAAAGATCAAAACCCGCCGCCACAAGGGACGGTAAAAGGCGTGGTCCGGGTCGATGAGTTTGATCATCCTGTCCTCTGGGTGCTTGCGCTCGTGATCGGCAACGGATGTCTTGTAGGGGAAATCCACCGGCCGCCGCAAGCCCGCGACCGCATCACGCCCTTGACGGGCACCATGAAAATAGAATAAAAATTCCGAAATTGTTTTCTTCGACCATTTCATTCCGAACAGATGGCGCCGGACGCCCGCACGGAAGAAACGGTCGGGCAAGGGAGAGGAAAGCGCGCGGCATCCGCTCGGGCACCATCGCTGACAACCACCTTGCAACCCAATCGCGGAATTGCCCCTCCGCGGCGCCTTTGCGCGATGAGCGCCGATCATCACGCACCTTCCCGGTCGAGGACCGGATTTCGAGAGAGACAGAGATGACAGTGAGATTTGGTCTTCTGGGCGCCGGACGCATCGGCAAGGTTCACGCAAAGGCCGTCAGCGGCAATCCCGATGCCGTGCTCGTCGCCGTGGCCGACGCCTTTCCGGCCGCCGCCGATGCCATCGCCAAGGCCTATGGCTGCGAGGTCCGCACCATCGAGGCAATCGAAAAATCGGCCGATATCGACGCCGTTGTCATCTGCACGCCGACCGATACCCATGCCGACCTGATCGAGCGTTTCGCCCGCGCCGGCAAGGCGATCTTCTGCGAAAAGCCCATCGATCTCGATGTCGATCGCGTGCGGGCCTGCATGAAGGTGGTGGCCGAGACCAAGGGCAAGCTGATGGTCGGCTTCAACCGCCGCTTCGACCCGCATTTCATGGCCGTCAAGCAGGCAATCGACGCCGGCAAGATCGGCGACGTCGAGATGGTGACGATCACCTCGCGCGATCCCGGCGCGCCGCCGGTCGACTACATCAAGCGCTCGGGCGGAATCTTCCGCGACATGACGATCCATGACTTCGACATGGCGCGCTTCCTGCTCGGCGAAGAGCCCGTATCGGTAACGGCGACCGCCGCCGTCCTCGTCGACAAGGCAATCGGCGAAGCCGGCGACTACGACAGTGTGTCCGTCATCCTGCAGACCGCCTCCGGCAAACAGGCGATCATCTCCAACTCGCGCCGCGCCACCTACGGCTACGACCAGCGCATCGAGGTTCACGGCTCCCAGGGTGTCGTCTCGGCGGAAAACCAGCGCCCGGTGTCGATCGAGATCGCCAATGGCGAAGGCTACACCCGCCCGCCGCTGCACGATTTCTTCATGACCCGCTACACCGAAGCCTATGCCAACGAGATCGAGAGCTTCATCTCCGCGATCGAAAAGGGCACGGAAATCACCCCGTCGGGCAAGGATGGCCTGGCAGCGCTCGCGCTTGCCGACGCAGCCGTGAAGTCGGTCATCGAAAAGCGCCAGATCAGCGTCGCGTAAAGCATTTCGAGGAAAAGTGCGAAGCGGGTTTCCGTTTGGCAAAGACAAACGGCCGGGCGCGACACGCCCGGCCGTTTCGTGTTTCAGTTCATTGCCTCAGCCGTCCGCGCGCAATGGCGCATTCTCCCATCCGCCTGACTGCTCCTCCTGCCCGGTGCTCGGGGCAACGCCGGGCCTGCCAGTGAGAAAGCCCTGAACCTGGAGGCAGCCCTCGTCGACCAGGATCTGCCTTTGCCGCTCCGTTTCCACGCCTTCGGTTACGACAGGCAGGTTGAGGCTGTTGCCAAGCGCAATGATCGCCCTGACGATCGCGTGCGCCGAAGGGTCCTTGTCGATCACGGCAGTGAAGCTGCAATCGATCTTCAGCTTGTCGAACGGGAACGTCTGCAGGTTGCTGAGCGAGGAATGCCCGGTGCCGAAATCATCCATGACGATGCGCACCCCATGTATCCTCAGTCGTCCGAGGGTGGCGAGAACGTCTTCGCGATTGTGCAGAAGGGCCGCCTCGGTGATCTCCAGCTCCAACCGGCGCGGCTCCAGCCCCGTTCGCCGCAGGATACCAAAGATCTGATCGAAAAGATTGGGAAGCAGGAACTGCACCGGCGAGATATTGACCGAAACCGGTAGAGGCTCGTTCCATTTCGCCGCCTCCCTGCAGGCCTGCTCCAGCACCCATTCGCCGATCTGGATGATCGAACCGCTTTGCTCGGCGATCGGGATGAAGACATCGGGGCTGATGAGGCCACGCTCCGGATGCATCCAGCGCAAGAGCGCCTCGTAACCCAGGATCCGATCGCCGCGCAGATCGACAAGCGGTTGATATTCAAGGAAGAGCTGCCGGCGAAGCACGGCATGGCGCAGGTCGTTTTCGATCTGCCGTCGCGTGCGCACGGTCTCGTCCATTTCCGTGTCGAAGAAGCAGGCGATCCCCTTGCCCGATTGTTTGGCGCGGTAGAGAGCGGTGTCGGCATTGTTGCGCAGCCGGTCAGCCGTGTCGCCATCAGCAGGGTAGATCGCAGCACCGATGCTGACGCCGACGGCGGTCGGATCGCGGTTCGTATCCATCTCGGCGGCAAAATAAGTCAGGATGCGGTCCGACAGGTGACGCGCCGCGTCGGGCTGTTCGCCACCCACCTGAAGAATGGCAAACTCGTCGCCGCCCAGCCGGGCGACGGTATCCCCCTCGCCGACCGCCTTGCGCAGGATGTCGGCGACCTTCATGAGGATGCGGTCCCCCTCGCCATGGCCGAAAATGTCGTTGACGGCCTTGAAGCGGTCGAGGTCGAGGCAAAGGATGGCAAGCTGCTCGTTCTTCGCCGCCGCCACCGTCATGACCTGGGCCAGGCGCCGGTCGAAGAAACCACGATTGGGAAGATCGGTCAGCACATCGTGGTGGGCCAGATGCTCGATAGTGCGCTCGGCTTCCTTGCGCGCGCTGAGGTCGCGCACGAAGATCACCTCGCATTCGCGGCCGCGATACTCGACCGTCCGGCACATGAACTCGACCGGCACGGACTGGCCGGCCACATTGATCAGATCGATTTCGCCGGGGCCGTCGCCGCGATGATGGCTCTGCAGCCCTTCCTCACCGAAGGCGAAAACCTCCGCCGGATCTCGGCCGGTGAGCTCCGAAACCTTCCATCCCGTCAGGCGCGCAAAACGCTCGTTGGTGTCGATGATGCGGCCTTCATGCACGATGGCCATGCCTTCCAGCGATGCATTGGCAAGCCCGCGCAGGTCGGTCAGATGCCGATCGACGAACAGCGCGCCGAAGGCCAGGATGATCAGCATGGTCGAGGCAGCAATGACCCCGCCGGCAAGCCAGGCCGGATGGATGGTATCGGCTGCCGGAATATCCGGCGCCGGTACCAGCGTGATGCCACTCATCGAGGTGAAGTGCAGGACGCAGATGGCAACGACGAGCAGCAGCGTCGAGACGACAAGCCTGCGGGCGTTGCGCAGCACATGAAACGCATGCAGCGCTGCCATCGCCAGCAGGGTGCCGGCGACGATGCCGAAAACCGTGAACCTTGCATCGTAGACAATGTGTCCCGGCATCTCGAGCGCCTGCATGCCGGTAAAGTGCATGGCGGCAATGCCGCCGCCCAGGATGACACCGCTAGATGCAAGGGCGTAGTGCGAGCGAGCGCCAAGCCCGACCGTGAAAGCAACCCAGGCGGCCGCGATCGCGAGAACGATCGAAAGCGTCGTCCCCCAGGCGCCATAGGAAACCGTCATCCCGCCATCATAGGCGAGCATGGCAATGAAATGAGTAGACCAGACGCCGATGCCGCAGGCAAAACCACTGACGGCGGTCCAAAGACCGCGCTGACTGCCTTCGCTTCGCTGGGCACGCAGCAGCAACAGCATGGTTGCGACGCAACCGGCCAGGCAAACCACGGCCGCCACCAGCACCAGACGCCAATCGTGATCATCGCGTATGCATGCAATCACTGAAAACATCATCGTCTCCCGCGTCAATGTCACATTGACAAGGAGTTGCTAAATAACTGTAAATTGTATTAGCTGGTTTGTTCGCCCTTGATACAACCCCAAAAATGGTTGCCTCGCCCGTCTCGCCAAAGCGGCTGTTCCTTAGTGCGATCCGGCCGTAGCAATCTCGCTGTCGATCTTGCCCAGAGCACGCTCGAGATGGCCGTCGAACACGAGCCGCTGTTCGTCGAGCACGACCGATATCTCGGGCGCGCCCTGAAGCCTGAGCTGGAGTGACTGGGATACGCCCTCCTCCAACCCGCCGCGCAAGAGATCGAAGTAGCGCGTGCCGGGGCCGGTAACGTAGATCGGCATACGCTCGTAAAGACTGAGCATGCGCGAGACGCCGTTGCCGAGCGCGATGCCAGCTTGGCGAAAGGCATAGCCGGCCATGCGATGCCCCTGGCGCGCACTCGCTGCGATCTTGTCCATTTCGGCAATTGGCACGAATTTCGCCGGGATCGTGTCGGCCGGCACTTCGAAGGCGGCCCGCAGAATGCCGTAGAAACCGGCAGCCGCTTCGATGCAGCCATAGGCGCCGCAACGGCACAGTCCGGCCGATGGCGCATGCAGCATGTGGCCGAAATTCGGCGCCGTCACGTCGATCTCGCCGAACCTGCCCTTGCGGGCAACGCCGAGGCCGATGCTGTGGCCGAGCGAGATGGCGGCAAGCGATCGAAATCCGCCGTCCGGCGCGCGCTCCGCTTCGGCCGCCAGCGCCTGTGCCACCAGCAGGGTCTCATTGTTGAGCATCACCCTCGCTCGCCATTCCGGCGCAAGCAACGCGGCAAAGTCGAGCTGCTCGCTGCCGAACACCGGAGACCAGAGCAGCCGTGCCGCGTCCGTATCGGCGTCGACCAGCCCCTTGCTGCTGATGGAGATGGCCAGCACGCGGTCGCGCGTCAGGCGCGAGCGCTGCAGCAGGCGCTCCAGCGCCTCGACGAAGGTGCGCGCAAACGCGTCCGTGCCGCGCTGGTCGTGATTGCGGCCCTCCTCGAAGCGGTCGAGCAGCGTGCCGCCATAGTCGGTCAGCGAATACTGCACCACATCCGAAGAGATACGCACGACGACGATGTAACCGCAGTCGCGACGTGGCGTGAACAGGACGCGCGGGCGCCCTCGTCCGCCCTGCACATGCTGTTCCGCCTTGGCGATCACTCCGGCGCGCTCGAGCTCGGCCGTGATCGCCGACACCGTCGCCGAGGCGAGCCCGGTTGCGGCGGAAATTTCGGTATGCGAGAGATTGCGGGCGCGCCGGAGCGCGGCAAGGACCAGCGCACTGTTCTGCTGACGCACGAGCTCAGTGCTGGACTTGGTCAGCATCATACGTCCTTGCCGGTGGCGGGTCCTTCGAACACATGCCCTCCCAAAGCATCTGTTGCACGGCGAGGCAAGGCACTGATCGCCTTGTCGACACCTCGTCAATCTCTGCCATTGATTTTCTCGACTGTCGAGAAATAATCCACAGACCCTTTCCGGCAGCGATGAGTGGCAATGAACTTGCTCGGCGCTGAGCGAGAAGGCTGTCATCAGAGCTGAAACGCACGGCCATTGATCAAGACCGAGCGGGGTCGCCGGCAAATCACGCGGCACCCGACCCGAGCTTGGCGGCCGGAACTGTTGAAATGACACAACAATCCCCTTCCCGCCTGCGTCCGTTTCACCCGGACCCTCACCGCACCCCCGGTGACGAGCCCAGGAAACCGGCGCATCGGCAGTCCATACGCAACCGGGTCGGCCGTGTTGACAGGCCGTGGATTCTCTGACATTCATTTTCTCGACTGTCGAGAAAATAAAACCGGACGATGTTTACGGTGGCATTTCGACAGCGTTGCAAGGCTGGTCGAGGATGGTGCGGGAGGTTCGCACGCTCAGCCGGCCGCCACTCGGGAGGATGAAATGAAATCCGTTTTGAAGCTGATGGCAGGGGCTGCCATCATCGCGTCGATGCATTCCGCAGCCATCGCCAAGGATCTGGTGGTCGGCGTTTCCTGGTCGAACTTCCAGGAAGAGCGTTGGAAAACCGACGAAGCCGCCATCAAGGCAGCACTTGAGGCATCCGGCGACAAGTACATTTCCGCTGACGCCCAGTCTTCCGCTGCCAAGCAGCTGACCGACGTCGAGTCGCTGATCGCCCAGGGTGCCAACGCTCTGATCGTGCTTGCACAGGATAGCGACGCCATCGGCCCGGCCATCGAAAAGGCTGCCGCCGAAGGCATTCCGGTTGTCGGCTACGACCGCCTGATCGAAAATCCGGCCGCCTTCTACATCACCTTCGACAACAAGGAAGTGGGCCGCATGCAGGCTCGCGAAGTGTTCAAGGTCAAGCCGGAAGGCAACTATGTCTTCATCAAGGGCTCGTCTGCCGACCCGAACGCCGACTTCCTGTTCTCCGGACAGATGGAAGTGCTGAAGGAAGCTGTCGACGCCGGCAAGATCAAGAGCGTCGGTGAAGCCTACACCGACGGATGGAAGCCGGAAAATGCCCAAAAGAACATGGAGCAGTTCCTGACCGCAAACGACAACAAGGTCGACGCGGTCGTCGCTTCCAACGACGGCACCGCTGGCGGTGCGATTGCAGCCCTCGATGCCCAGGGCCTCGCCGGCTCCGTTCCGGTCTCCGGCCAGGACGCCGACAAGGCAGCCCTCAACCGCGTCGCCCTCGGCACCCAGACCGTTTCGGTCTGGAAGGACTCGCGTGAACTCGGCAAGCGCGCAGCCGAAATCGCCGCCGAACTGGCGAGCGGCAAGAAGATGGAAGAAATCGCCGGCGTGACGGCCTTCAATGGCGGCCCCAAGGGCGTCGCCATGCAGTCGGTCTTCCTCGCACCGCTTCCGATCACCAAGGAGAACCTCAACGTCGTCATCGACGCCGGCTGGATCTCCAAGGACGAAGCTTGCCAGGGCGTCAAGGGCGACGTCGCTGCGTGCAAATAAGCCGCCCGGACAGAGTTGAGCTCTAACCTTCGACAAGCGCCGCAACGCAACCCGTTGCGGCGCTTGCGCAAGGTGTGACCGGGGCGGACAATGCCCGCTGCATGATCCCTTAAATCGGAAGCGATCTGAGGAGAGGATCATGAAGCATGCTTGAAGTTTTACAGCGTCCTTAGCGCGTCATATTTCACACGCGGCGCTGTAAGACCTTCAGGCACGCGTTGGCACGAACGAGAGAAGCGCTCGACAACTGTCTTCATCATCAGACTTGTCGCGTCCCATTCCGGTCTTTGGCGCCGGCGGATGCGGTGACATCAACAGAAAGTGGGGGGAAGGCACGTCCATGGCCGACATCACACAAGGCAATCAGACACAGAGCCAGGCCAACCGTGCCCGCAACGCGGACGAGAACCCGGTGAAGCGCTTCTTCCGCGCCACCGAGATCGATACCCGCTTGCTCGGCATGGTCGGCGCGCTGGCCATCATCTGGCTCGGCTTCGAGATCATGACCGGCGGCCTGTTTCTGACGCCGAGAAACCTTTGGAACCTGACGGTTCAAACCTCGTCCGTCGCCGTGATGGCGACCGGCATGGTACTGATCATCGTCACCCGCAACATCGATCTGTCGGTCGGCTCCGTGCTTGGCTTCTGCGGCATGATCATGGCGGTCATGCAGGTCAAGGTCCTGCCGCAATATCTCGGGCTCGAGCATCCCGCCATCTGGATCATCACGCTTGCCTGCGGCATCGCCGTCGGCGCCGCGATCGGCGCGCTCCAGGGCTCGATCATCGCCTTCCTCAACGTGCCGGCCTTCATCGTCACGCTCGGCGGCCTGCTCGTCTGGCGCGGTGCCACCTGGTTCGTCACCAGCGGCCAGACTGTTGCACCGATGAATTCCACCTTCCGCCTGATGGGCGGTGGCACCGAGGGGTCCATCGGGGCGACAGCCAGCTGGATTGTCGGCATCATCGCCTGTATCGCCATCGTCGGGGCCATCCTCAACTCGCGCAAGCAGCGCAAGCGCTTCGGCTTTCCGCTGCGCCCGGTCTGGGCCGAATATTTCCTCGGCATCCTCGGCTGCATCCTGGTGATGGGCGCGGTGGCGATCGCCAACCACTATTACTGGCCGGTCAACATTGCTCGCAAATATGCCGACGCCAACGGCATCGCCTGGCCGGACGGCGGCTTGCTCATCTCGCACGGTATCGCCATCCCCGTGCTGGTCGCCATCGCCGTCGGCATCGTCATGACATTCATCGCCACTCGCCTGCGCTTCGGCCGCTATGTCTTTGCGCTCGGGGGCAATCCTGAGGCAGCCGAACTGGCGGGGATCAAGACCCGCTGGGTCACCGTCAAGATCTTCATGCTGATGGGCGTGCTCTGCGCCATCGCCGCGGCGATCTCGACGGCCCGCCTCAACGCCGCAACTAACGCGCAAGGCGAGCTCGACGAGCTCTACACGATCGCAGCCGCGGTCATCGGCGGCACGTCGCTTGCCGGCGGCGTCGGCACGATCGCCGGCGCGATGATCGGCGCACTCGTCATGCAATCGCTGCAGTCGGGCATGGTGCTCTTGGGGATCGACTCGCCGTTCCAGCGCATCGTCGTCGGCGTGGTTCTTGTCGTCGCCGTCTGGCTCGACACGATCTACCGCGCCCGTGCCAAGTAAGAAGGAGTCCGACCAATGAAAGACCAACGCACTCCGCTCGTGGAAATGAAGAACATTTCCATCTCCTTCGGCGGCATCCATGCGGTCGACAACGCTTCCGTCGACCTCTACCCCGGCGAGGTCGTGGCGCTTCTCGGCCACAACGGCGCCGGCAAGTCGACGCTGATCAAGATCCTGTCGGGCGCCTACAAGCGCGACGGCGGCGAGATCCTGATCAATGGCGAAGCCGCCGACATCAGCAACCCGCGCGACGCCAAGAAATACGGCATTGAGACGATCTATCAGACGCTTGCCGTCGCCGATAACGTCGATGCGGCCGCCAACCTCTATCTCGGCCGCGAGCTGCGCACCCCCTGGGGCACGCTCGACGACGTGGCGATGGAGGCCAAGGCCCGCGAAGTCATGGGGCGTCTCAACCCCAACTTCCAGCGCTTCAAGGAACCGGTGAAGGCGCTTTCGGGCGGCCAGCGGCAGTCGGTGGCGATCGCCCGCGCGATCCTGTTCGACGCCCGCATCCTGATCATGGACGAACCGACGGCAGCCCTCGGGCCCCAGGAAACCGCCCAGGTCGGCGAGCTGATCAAGCAGCTGAAGCGCGAAGGCATCGGCATCTTCCTGATCAGCCACGACATCCACGACGTCTTCGACCTCGCCGACCGCGTCTCGGTGATGAAGAACGGCCAGGTCGTCGGCCAGGCCCGCACAGAGGATGTGACCAAGGACGAGGTGCTCGGCATGATCATCATGGGCAAGGTCCCGCCCAAGGCGATCCCCGGCCCCGGCGCCATGCAGACCGCCTAACCAACGACGCCACATGGCCCGGCAATCGCCGGGCCATGTGTTTCATCGGTTTAAGCGGAACCGAGTAGCAAGCTTCAAGGGCTTCAGCTCGCTTTACGAGTCATGTTCGACTCCGGTGCAGACCACCTCGACATCCCCACTGATCCATTCTGCATGCCCGACCTTTCCCCTCACCCGCACCGCCATGCCTGACACAAAGGGCACAGCTTGTCCCGCCCCGCCCGGCAGCCACATCAGGCCCATTCCAAAGCTCGACCATCGGCTGGCTTCCGCATCAATTTGTGAGCCGCTCGCAAATTCCCCTGCGAACTCCGTCATTTCACCATTGAAGCGACGCGCAAGCTAAGCTATGAACCGCTCACAGTCCGCTTCGGCGGCCTTGCTGCAAACGGATGCACCCGTAGCTCAGCTGGATAGAGTGTTGGATTCCGATTCCAAAGGTCACAGGTTCGAATCCTGTCGGGTGCGCCATCTTTCCACCATTCCAGAACAATGATGGTGCTAGGTCCGCGCCCGCCGCCGACCGGACGTTTTCCTTCTATCAGTTGCCCAGGGCCGTATTTCCGCCGAAGACGTCATGAACTGCCCAGCCAGTATGTCCGTGACAGGCTGACGTGGCTCGCGCGCCTTGAGCATCCTCACCCCCTCAAGAAGACGATCCTCTGCGAGCCCGCTCGTTACCGCCAGCCGCTGCCATTTGTCCTCGTGTTGTCGCCGAGTTGATACAAACGCGGTATCTGCGGCCATGGCGTGCCAAGAAGCTATCCCGCCAGAGGGGCTTCCATGAAGATGAGATGGTTGCACAGTTCAGGAGGTGCGTCGTAATAAGGCGCGATCTCCTGGAATCCGAGAGAGCGGTAGAGGCTCAGCGCCTCATCGTGGTTGCGGCCGGTATCCAGCCGCATGGTCGCGTAGCCCCGCTCAGCAGCCACGCGCACGATGTTTTCGGCGAGACGGCGGCCCAGCCCTAAGCCTCGGCCCTCGGGGCTGATGAACATGCGCTTCATCTCGCATGTGTGTTCATCGATCCGCTGCATCATAACACAACCGACCACCTTTCCGTTCAGGCGGGCAACAAGGATCTCGCCATGTGGAGCCGAGTGGATCCTCGGCAGGCTGTCCAGGAGCGCGGCCCATTCTTCTGGTGTGTAATAGCGGTCGACGAACCAAGCGTTTTCGCCGTAGCGTGACCGGCACCAGTCGATGAAGCTGTTGCACAAGGCTCGAATGGCAGGGAAGTCGTCAGGCCCGGCTGGGCCGATCTCCGAGTTCGGTTCCACCTCTGTGCCCCACTCACAAATTTTGCATCGGCAAAGCGGGCGCTCCTTCCCGAGTTCCATGGACGCCGAAAAGGAGGCCGGGATCGAGTCGGGCTCAAGCAATCGCCCGCTGGCATTTGGAAATTTTCCTGCCCAGTGGCTCCATCGAACTTCGTGGATTGTGCTCACGCTATAATCAACTGTAGTCGAAAAAGGTCTTGCTGACTATCTGCCAGCGCTTTTCGGTTGTCAGACGAAGACCGCCGAAAATTCGAGCTGTTGGTTGAAGAGTTGCGGATTGCCACAAACTAGGTTTTTGCCAGTAGCCGTTCACACGGCCACTGGCAAAACACATCTCAAGCCCGAGTTGTCTCCCAGCCGAGGTTTGCTGTTCGAAAACTCACTGAGTAGCCAGGGCCGGAAGCTGCACCTTCCTGACGGGCGGCGGATTCCATTTTCCGATCAGCGCTTCGGATTTCGGAGCGTACATGCGCATCGTCAGAGTGAACGCTCCCTTCGGTGTAGGCAGCCAGTTGGCCTCCTTATCCGGACCGGGGGACTCGTTTTGAATGTAGAGATCAAGCGAGCCATCTGCGTTGTCTTTGAACGGCATCCAGCTACTGAGTGCGAAACGTTCGAGGCTGTTGCCAACCTGAAATCCGGCTGCGTCGTACAGCGTGATCGACCAGAAAGCGTTGACGGGCGGCATGGCATTCTTTTCGAACGCTATCGTGTATTTATTCGCGCCATCGAGCGGCTGCCCTGACTCGTCGGCGAGATTGAGAGGGTAGATGGCATCTTCCGGCAGATTCGCGCCAAGGCCTTGCTGCGCAACAATGGCCCGCTTCAAATAGTAGTTGCCGTATACTCCCATCGTATCGGTATTCATCGACCAGCCGTTCTCTACCCTCGCCAACGTCGCCAGCTTCCATTCCATCAGTCTCTGGGCGACTTGCGGCGCGCTCTCCAAGGCTTTCTGTACGGTCGGATCGAGCTTGCTCATGTCAAAGCTCTTGCCGGGTTCGATGCCGATCTTCTTCATCTCCGCGAGGATCGGTTGATCGGTCAGGTGGGGCGGCTCGACCTTGAGCAGTTCGGCGGCATATGCGAAATACTTGCCAGCGTCCATCGTATCGACCTGGATCTTTGGCGGTGTCTTCATGTCGACGCTGGGATCGATTTTAACCTCAACCGGCTTCGCTGACTTGCCCCAGTCCGATAGGAGCGTAACCTTGTACCCCGCTTGGATCTTGTGTACGGCATCGTAGTCAGCCGGGCCGTCGGTCTTTGTCCGACCGATAACCCAGACATGCGTCGTCGGCGCTTCAATTCGCTGGGTGTTCTCGGGGAGCTTGAACTCCTCAATGAACTTGTCGCGCAAGTCGGGTCTCCAGCCCGGCGGCGTGACAAGGAATGTCCCTGCGGTTGTGCCCGTGGTCCGCCAACCCGGCGACGCAAAAACATCCGTCCACATGTCCAGCATCGGAAGCAGGTAATAGCGTCCGTCGGTATCCGGAGCACTGATGACTACGGGCTCCTTCGTCATGTCGAGCCACGCGGAGGAATACAGCGTGTCGAAGTTTGGGCGGACCACACCCTTGAAATCCGCCGGAGGATACTCGGGAACGTTGGTGAAGACGTTCATCGGACCCTTCCCGAATTCCTTGCCGGGTTCGACGTTGGTGAATGTCTTTCGGCTGATGTCCATGGACAACAGCGGGTAGAAATACACATAGGCGTCCACGGCAATAGAGTGCGCCTCTGCCTCGGTAAGAGCGGGCTGCGCGGCCTGAGCCATCGCTGACTGCCCTAAAACTAGTCCTAGGGACAGACCGATCACGTGCCTGTTCATGGTGTTCTCCCGTTGCTTTATTTAACGGCTCACGTGGGTGATGCCCGCCCGAGGCAGCCTTTTCGCAAAGCTCCGTAGTAGCAAGTACGTTACGGTAACTTACGGCGTTCGCCCCCTCCTTGGCGGCCCATCGTCCTGCGGGGCCGGAGTATCATGAATGCTCTGGACGACTGAGGGTGGAGCGTACTTTGGCTCAGCGACCACTGGTTAGCGTGTACGTTTTCAGGAATGGGCGAAAGAGCCCCCTCATCGTGTTAGCGCGATGTGTGTCGCCTGCGCCTTAAAGGGCTTGCCCTGTCGCGTCATGGCGGTGTTAAAACAGAGCGTTCGCCGTGGGAAAGTTCTACGAGATCTTCTTTCTGCGCGGGAGAAAGCACCGGGCATCCGACGCTTTCAGCCTAGAGGTATCATGCAGTCCAGCTTCTGGGCGATGCTGGGCGCCGCCGACGCCTTGTCCCATGCCGCAGCGACAGCAGAAATCACCGCTCAGCAGGCGCAAGACGAACTCTTTGAGATCATCGTGGCCATGGTCAGCAGGACACCAGGAAGCGCGCAACGAGTTGATTTCCAAGTAACGTTGGAAACCAAATCCCTTCTGCCGTCCCGATTACTCCGACACTGAGCCGCGCTGCACGACACCCAAGGCTATAGCGAGCCAAAACACTCAAGGGCAGAACAAATCTATCGATACGCATCGGGAGATTGGCACAGCATATCGGCTGGCGCCGAGCGACTACCCCTCTGCACCCGCCCGCGCATACCGTCCCGGCGCCTGTCCAACGTGCCGGCTGAAGGCGGTGCTGAAGGTGCTGGCCGAGCCGTAGCCGACCCGTTCGGCGACATCGGCGATTTCGGCGTCGTGGCTGCGCAGCAGGTCCTTTGCCATCGCCATGCGCCAGGCGAGCAGGTATTCCATCGGCGCCAGGCCAACATTGCGCGTGAACCTTTCGAAGAACGCCGAACGAGAGAGCCCGGCCGCCTTCGCAAGCTCGGCCACTGTCCAGGAGCGCGCCGGGTTGCCGTGCATCACCCTGATCGCTTCCGCCAGCCGTTGATCGGCGAGCCCGCGCAACAATCCCGGCGGAGCGTCCGGCCGCTGGGTCAGCCGCAGCGCCTCGATGAGCAGCACTTCGACCAGGCGCGCCAGTACCAGATCGCGACCGGCGCGCTGTTCGGCGGCTTCTTCTGTCAACAGCCGAACCAGGATCGAAAGTCGCTCGGCGCCGCGCACATGCACCTGCGCCGGCAGCAGCGACACCAGCAATCCCGCATCCTCCGTTGCAAAGACGAAGTAGCCGCCGAGCAGCCGCACGCTTGGCGGTCCATCGAGGTCGCCGTGGCGAACCTCGTCGCCCGGATCAGGTGTTGCCTTCGGGTCGATGAATTCAGGGGTAACCGGCTCGAAGCCCGACATGGTGAAGCCCGGCGTTGTCGGCAGCAGGACGAAATCGCCCGCCTCAAGCGCCAGCACGTCCTGACCGTCGACCGCCAGACGGCAGGCACCTTCGAGAACGGTGCAGAAGCCGGGATGACCGAAATCGGAATAACGCACGCCCCAGCGGCCGGCACCGCTGATGCTTTTCGTAAACACTGCGCGGGGTCGCAGCAGCGTGATGATTTCCGAGAGTGGATCGATCATTTCCGGACTATCGCAAATCAAATACGGACTTTCAATTATATATCGTCCGGTTTTCGCTCGGTATCATGACACCATCTGAACCGAACAAGGAAATTGTCATGAAAACCGTATTGATCACTGGCTGCTCGTCCGGCTACGGCCTCGAAACCGCCCGCCTCTTTCACGCCAACGGCTGGAACGTGGTCGCGACCATGCGCACGCCGCGCGAGGATATCCTGCCCCGGTCGGAGCGCATGCGTATCGTGCAGCTTGACGTCACCGACCCCGACAGCATTTCGGTGGCACTGGAGGTAAGCGGTCCGATTGATGCGCTCGTCAACAATGCCGGTATCGGCGTGGTCGGGGCTTTCGAGGCAACGCCGATGGCTCATGTGCGGAAGATCTTCGAGACCAACACGTTCGGCGTCATGGCAATGACACAGGCGGTGATCCCGCAATTGCGCCGCAGGCGGTCCGGCGTCGTGGTCAATGTGACATCAAGCGTGACGCTCGCCGCCATGCCTCTTGCCGCCGCCTATACCGCCAGCAAGACGGCAATCGAGGGGTTTACCGGGTCGCTTACCCACGAGCTTCGCGCCTTCGGCGTGCGCGCCAAACTGGTCGAGCCCGGCTACGCTCCGAGCACGCGGTTTTCGCAAAATGTCGGCGTGCGCATCGAAGATCTGATCCCTGAAACCTATGCGGCCTTCGCGCAGCCGATCTTTGCCGCTTTTGCAAACCCGGCCCTGATTACCACGGAGAGCGATGTGGCGGACGCGGTATGGCGCGCTGCAAATGATACGTCGGAACAGCTGCATTTCCCGGCGGGGGCCGACGCCGTGGCTTTGGCGCGCGCGAGCTGAAACCGAGGGCGGCGTCATCCGCCGACAGCGCCATCAGGCCAATGGCAAGCCCGCGGCATGCACGCGATCGACAAGCGCTTCGGTGATCGTCCGATCCCTAAAGAACTCCTGGGTGCGGATATAGCCGGCCGTCAGTTTTGGATCGAGCGCCTGGATCTGCGCCACCAACTGGCGCGCCCGGTCAATATCGCCGCGCGCCATCCGCGCGGCGATACGATAGATCAGCGTGCGCCGGGTCTGATAGGGAAGCGCCCGCGCCACGGCAAAAAGCTCGTCATGCCGGCCGAGCACATAGAGCGAGGCGACGCGCTCCTCTACAATCCACACCGGTAGAAACGGGTCCAGCATCTCCGCCCGGTCGAGCAGCTCGAGCGCCCGCTCCGCCTCGTTCGCATAGGTGTAGAAAGCCGCACAACGGCCCGCGATGTAGGCATCGTTGGGCGCCAGGTCTATCGCCCGCTCGTGATGATGCCGCGATGCCGCGAAGTCGCCTTCCATGCACTTGATCGCACCCATGATGCGATGGGAGTCCGGGTCGGTAGGATCGAGATCGAGCGCGTGTGCGACCTGCTGCTCGCCGGCCGAAAGGTCGAAATCGGGCAGGTTGCTCCAGGCGCACACATGCATGGCGACCGGCCGTCCGAAGGTTGGATCCGCATCCATCGAGCGCTCGAACCAGTGCATGGCTTCGCCGATATGCCGATCGGCGACACCGATCAGGCGATGGTGGTCGAGGCCAAGCAGGTAGTACTCGTAGGCCGACATGTTGTCCGGCCGCTTCAGCCGCGCGGCGACCAGCTCCGCCTGCTCTATCCGTCCTGCCACTGTTGCGGCGATGCGGGCGGTCACCTCGTCGATGATGGCAAGCAGCTCCTCGAACGGCCGCTCGATCCGGTCGGACCAGACCAGATGCCCGTGGGTCGTCTCGCACAGCGACACGTTGAGCCGCACGAGGCTACCCAGTTTGCGCACGGAGCCCGAAACGACATAGCGCACCCCCAGTGCCCTCCCCACCTCGACGGGATCACGGATGGCAAGGACCACGGAGGCCGACCGCGAGCTGACGAACAGGCTCTTCAGCCGGCCGAGCTCCAGCGTGAGGTCGTCGGTCAGCCCCTCCGTCAGGAAGGACTGGTCGTCTTGACCGGCAGCGAAGGCGACGAAGGGCGTGACGATCACCGAATTGGGCCGCATCGCGGCCGGCGGCGCCTCGCGCGTCGGCGCCGAGAGAAACCGATGCCTGTCGATCGTCGTCCCGACCCGATAGACACGCATCGGCTCGCTGACACCCTTGAAGCGACGCTCGCCGATCTCTTCGAAGGCGCAGGGCGAGACCCGCCGCACCTGCTCGTACAGAGCTTGGGAAACTTCGATTTCGCCGGCGGCAGCACTCGATTGCAGCCTTGCGGCGAGATTGACACCGTTGCCCCTGAGGTCGTCGCCGACGGCAAGCACATCGGCAAGATGCAACCCGAAGCGCATGTGGTTGGGCGTGGCATCGGGGATGGCCGCAAGCGAGCTGCGCGCCTCCATGGCTGCGCGAAGGGCGTTGACCGGGCTCGTGAACTCCGCAAGCACGGCATCGCCGGCGGTGTTGAAGACCCGGCCATCATGGCGCGCGACCGTGTCGCCCACGGCCTTCAGGCACGCAGAGACGCATTCGACGGCTTCTTCCTCATGGGATTCCATCGCCGCGGTCGACCCGACGAAATCCGCCACCATGATCGCAACCAGCTTGCGCTGCATCTCCATCGCCTCGCCGACACTCGGCCGCCAGCGCGAGAGGATAGCACAATGCAAGGGATCAGGCAGCAGACGCTATTTTAGCAATCGCTTCATATATAGGTGAATGCCTGGTCGCGCGCCGACATCTGGGCGACAGGCAACGGCCAGCCGATCGCCAGCTTCGGATCGAACGCATTGAGCCCGCCCTCCGCCTCCGGCGCATAGGGTTTGTCATGCAGGTAGATCAGTTCGCAGTCTTCGCAGAGCGTCTGAAATCCATGCGCAAATCCACCGGGGATCATCATCGATCGCGCGTTCTCTGCGCTCAGAACCTCGCCGTGCCATTGCAGGTAGGTGGGCGAACCCGGGCGCAGATCGACGGCGACATCGAAGACGGAGCCGGCGAGACAGGACACGAACTTGGCCTCGTCATGCGGCGCACGCTGAAAATGCATCCCACGGATCGTGCCCTTGAGGTGCGTCATCGTGTGGTTGATCTGGGCGATCGTGCCATCGGCGCCGAAATCGGCAAGCTCTTCGCGGCAAAAGAAGCGCGAGAGGAACCCGCGCTCGTCGCCAAAGCGCTGACGCTCGATGACCAAAAGATCGGGGATAGGTGTGGCGATACGATTGAAACGCGACATCGGCTTTCTCGTGGAACGGGTCGGTGGGCAGAACAAGGGTCGTGTTCCAGCCCGCAGATATTGACGGCCAACAAATTCTCAGGACATAAGACGCGCGGAAATGCAAGCACGGACAAGCGTAGTGTGACCCTGCAGGGTGCGACTGGTGCAGGCCGTGCACAGCGAACGGCTTGAACAATGATCGAGGCACACCTCACGGCGCGGATAAGCGACCTGGCTGATTTGGAAGCCTCCGTGCGCGGTTCGAAATACGTGATCGGCGAGAACTCGGTCATCGACAGTTTCGTGAAGTTCAAGCCGGCCGGCGGCAGTGGCGACATCGTGATCGGCCGCAACTGCACGATCAACAGTGGATGCGTTTTCTACAGCGGTCACGGCATCACCATCGGCGACAATGTCTTGATCGCCGCGAATTGTACGCTTGCACCCGTCAATCACGAATTCCGCGACAAGAGCCGCCCGATACGTGAGCAGGGCTTCCAGGAAAGCAGAGGCGGTATCGTCATCGAGGACGATGTCTGGCTTGGGGCCAATTGTGTGCTTCTCGATGGAACTATCCTGCGCAAGGGCTGCGTGATCGCGGCAGGCAGCATCGTGCGCGGCACGGTCGAGGCCTATTCGATCACCGGCGGGAATCCATTGAGAACCCTGGGATATCGATCTTGAGATTTACCCTGCTCGGCGCCCGCGGCTTTGTCGGGCGCCACCTGTTGACCTATCTGACGTCACTCGGCCACGAAGTGATCGCCCCTGCACGCGACGCCCGCCTGACCGAGGCCTGCCATGGCACGCATGTGATCTACGCCATAGGGCTTACGGCCGACTTTCGGCAGAGACCTTTCGATACGATCGAGGCGCATGTCAGCTTGGCCGCCGAACTGCTGCGAGACTGCGACTTCACGTCGTTTCTCTATTTGTCGTCGACGCGGGTCTATGCCGGCAGCACGAACACGGACGAATTGGCAGCTTTGACCGTTCGCCCCGGCAACCCATCGGATCTGTACAATCTCTCCAAGCTTTCAGGTGAGGCAATCTGCAATGCGTCCGGCAGGCCGAATGTGCGCATCGCCCGCCTGTCCAACGTCGTCGGGCCGGCATCGGCCACATCGGAGAGTTTCATCGGCGATCTCTGTCGGGAAGCAGCGGCCGGTCACATCACGCTGCGGAGCAGTATGGCGTCGGCCAAGGACTATATCTGGATCGACGACGCGGTTAAACTCTTGACGCAAATTGCCGAAAATGGACAGGAAACGATCTACAACGTGGCGAGCGGTCAACAGACCAGCAATGCTGACTGGGTGACTGGGCTCGCTCGCCACACGGGCTGCCGGGTTGACGTCGCCGACCATGCTCCGACAATCACATTCCCACCGATAGACATCGACCGCATACGGGCCGAGTTCGCGTTTAAACCAGAGCGCGTTATCGACAGAATTGCGGACATACTCTCGTTTGCCCCTTAAAACACGCTGGCGATCCTCAGCATCGACCGAAAGGACTTCGGATGGACCCGATCAAGCAATTCTCCGCAGAGCGCATGGCTGCCATTGCCGGCTACGGCACCGACGAGGCGTTCACCGCGCTGTCGTCGCAATGGCGGCAGATGTCCATGGACAAACGCTACGTCTACAATTTCGACTGGATGGGGCGCCCGATCATCCAGTATCCGCAGGACATCCAGGCGATGCAGGAACTGGTCTGGGCGACAAAGCCGGACCTGATCATCGAGACCGGTATCGCGCATGGCGGCTCGATCGTTCTGAGCGCCTCGCTGCTGGCGATGCTGGATATGTGCGATGCGATCGAAAAAGGCGTCACGATCGATCCGAAGGTCTCGAACCGCAAGGTGATCGGCATCGATATCGACATCCGCAAGCACAATCGCAAGGCCATTGAAGAGCATCCAATGGCGTCGAGAATCCAGCTGATCGAAGGTTCCTCGATCGCCAAGGACGTCGTTGACCAGGTTCAACAGGCGGCGCAGGGATACGAACGGGTAATGGTGTGCCTCGACTCCATGCACACGCACGATCACGTGCTCGCCGAACTGGAAGCCTATGCCCCCCTCGTCACCTCGGGATGCTACTGCGTGGTGTTCGATACATTCGTCGAGGACCTCCCACGGGACTTCTTCAATGACCGTCCGTGGAACGTCGGCGACAACCCCAAGACGGCCGTGCGCGCCTATCTGGCGGACCATCCCGAATTCAGCGTCAATGGCGAAATTGACGGCAAGCTTCTGGTGACCGTGGCTCCGGAGGGCTTTCTTCTCAGGGCCTAGCAGCCCGTTGGAGAACCCACTCGTCAGCGTATCGATCGAAAGTGTGCGTCAAAAAAAGCGATTTCTCGCTGCCAATAAACCGAAATTGCGTAAGCGATTGCAGATGTAGATCGGGCAAGCGGCTGCTGATATAGAGGGGCCGTCCGCGGCAGATAGCGCTATTGGAGCAATCCTTCACGGTATTATATCGTAAACTGCGTCAAGGGGCAGTCGTATGAAAGTTGTCATTCTTGCGGGTGGCTACGGGACCCGCATCTCGGAAGAGAGCCATCTGCGCCCGAAGCCGATGATCGAGATCGGCGGGCGGCCGATCCTCTGGCACATCATGAAGATCTATAGCCACTATGGCTTCTCGGACTTCGTCATCTGCCTCGGTTACCGTGGCTATATGATCAAGGAGTACTTCTCCAACTACATCCTCCACTCATCCGACGTGACCTATGACATGGCGACGGGTGAAACGCTGTTTCACTCCAACAAGGCTGAACCTTGGCGCGTGACACTGGTAGATACGGGCACGGAATCGATGACCGGTGGACGGCTGAAGCGCGTGGCGGACCACTTGGGTGATACGTTCTGCCTGACCTATGGGGACGGCGTTGCCGATGTCGATATCAAGGCGCTGACCGACTTTCATCTTCGCCACGGCAGAGAAGCAACGGTTACCAGCGTCATGCCGCCGGGGCGTTACGGTGCGCTGGCGACCCATGACGGCGAGGTGCGAAGCTTCACGGAAAAGCCGGCCGGCGACAACGGCCGCATCAATGGCGGCTTCTTCGTGCTGAACCGAAGCGTTCTCGATCGCATCGAGGGCGACAGCACGTCCTTCGAGGGCAAGCCACTGGAGGGCCTTGCCAGAGACCGGCAACTGATGGCCTTCCCCCACGATGGCTTCTGGCGACCGATGGATACCCTGCGCGACAAGACCCAACTCGAAGAGCTCTGGCAGCAGGGCTCGGCGCCGTGGAAAATCTGGGCATGAGCCGCCTGGCAAACCGGAACTTCTGGGCGGGCAAGCGCATCTTTCTAACCGGGCATACCGGGTTCAAGGGAAGCTGGGCGCAGCTGTGGCTCAGGCAAATGGGTGCCGACGTCACCGGCTATGCGCTGGCGCCGCTCGCCGAGCCGTCGTTGCACACCCTTTTGCGACAGGCTGACGGCAAGGAGCATCTCGGCGACATCCGCAACGCCGATGCGCTCGCGGCCGCGGTGCAAAAGAGCAATCCCGAGATCATCCTGCACATGGCGGCACAGCCGCTGGTGCGAGAAAGCTACAGAACCCCTGCCGAAACATTCGATGTCAATGTCATGGGCACCGTGCGCCTGCTCGAGGCAGCACGCATTGCTCCGGCATTGAAGGCAATCGTCGTGGTCACGACCGACAAGGTCTACCGCAACGACGAAAGCGGAAGGCACTTTCCCGAAGATGCGACGCTCGGCGGGCACGATCCCTATTCCGGCTCCAAGGCCGCCTGTGAACTGGTCGTCTCGACCTGGCGTGATGCCTTCCTGCGTGAGCGCGGCATCCGGGTAGCGACAGCACGCGGCGGCAACGTGCTCGGTGGCGGCGATTTTTCGACCGACCGACTGGTGCCCGACATTGTCCGCGCTGCTCTGTCCGGCAAGGCGCTCGATATTCGCAGCCCCATGGCGACGAGGCCGTGGCAGCATGTGCTTGACTGCCTCAACGGCTATTTCGTCTATGCCGAAGCGCTCTATGCCGGCGAGACTGCCGTTGATGCCCTGAACTTCGGCCCCTCGCCTGCCGAGCGTCAGATCCCCGTCCGTGACGTCGCCTCAGCGGTCCAGGCCGCGATGGGCCTGCCGCCGCAATGGCGCGATGTTTCCTCGACCGACCAGCCGCGGGAAATGCAGACGCTCGGGCTCGATCCGGCGCTTGCCGCCATGACTCTCTCTTGGGCCTCCCGACTTTCGCAAGACGAAGCGATCGCGTGGACGGCAAACTGGTACGACGGTTGGCGCAAGGGCGGCGACGCTCGCGCTCTGACGCTCGACCAGATCGACGCATTCATGAAAGGCTGACGACCCAATGTCCCACAACTGCCGCTTCTGCTCGACCCCGCTTAAGACCGTCGTCGCCGATCTGGGATCGACCCCCTGGTCCAACTCCTTCCTGGAGCCGACCGAGGAAGCGATCGCGCGTGAACGCGCCTTCCCGCTAAAGGCAATGGTCTGTTCCGAGTGCCTGCTCGTTCAGACGACGGAAACCGTGCCGGCCGATGAAATCTTCACCGATGGCTATGCCTATCTCTCCTCCTTTTCGAGCAGCTGGCTCGATCACGCCCGTCGCTACGCCGATGCCATGACCGAGCGCTTCCAGCTCGATGGAGCCTCGCAGGTGGTGGAGATCGCGTCCAATGACGGCTACCTGCTGCAATATTTCGTCGCCAAGGATATTCCGGTTCTGGGCATCGAGCCCGCAGCCAACGCGGCCAAGATCGCCGAGACCCGCAACGTTCCGACCGAGGTCGCCTTTTTCGGCCGGAAGACGGCAACGGACCTGGTTGCCCGCGGCATCCGTGCGGACCTGACTGCCGCCAACAATGTGCTGGCGCACGTGCCCGACATCGCCGATTTCGTCGCCGGCTTTGCAATTCTGCTGAAGCCGGATGGCGTCGCAACATTCGAGTTTCCGCATCTGCTGCGCCTGATGGAAGGCGTCCAGTTCGACACGATCTATCACGAACACTATTCCTATCTCTCACTGGCGGCGGTTGAACGCATTTTTGCAGCATCCGGCCTGAAGGTCTTCGATGTGGAAGAGTTGCCGACCCACGGCGGCTCGCTACGGGTTTTCGCCCAGACCGAAACCGGCACGCGCCCGGCGACGGAGCGCCTGGCATCGATACGTGCGAGCGAAGAGGCCGCTGGCCTCACGCAGATGGAGACCTACGCGAAATTCGATACGCGCATCGCCGCTGTCTGCCAGGGATTCCGTGACTTCCTCGCTCTCGCCAAATCCGAGGGCAAGACGGTCGCTGCCTATGGTGCAGCCGCGAAGGGCAATACCTTCCTCAATGTCTGCGGCGTGAAGCCCGGCGAGATCGCCTTTGCGGTCGATCGCAACGACCTCAAGCAGGGCAAGCTTTTGCCCGGCACCCACATCCCGGTGCATGCGCCGAGCCACCTGGAGGTGGCCAAGCCGGACTATCTCGTTATCCTTCCCTGGAACCTGACCGACGAGATCGTCGCTGACAATGCCACCATCCGCGCCTGGGGCGGTCGTTTCGTCGTCGCCATACCATTCGTCCGCTTGATTTAGGCCAACTCTTCATCAAAATCCGCGATAACGGCGAAGGAAACGGCATCGGGCAGGAGCACAATGTCCAGGATCGATCTTTGCATTGTCGCAACCAGGCGACCGGAGTTGCTTTCAGCAACGCTGAACAGCTTCCGTGAAAAGGTCCTATGCCGTTTTGATGTGGGGATCGCCCATCTCAATCTCGATCCCGTCTTCGGCTCGCCGGAGGATCATGCCGCCTGCGTCGACATCGTTCGCGGCCATTTCCCCGACGCGACGATCTCCGAACCGCAGCATCCGGGTTTTTGCGCCGCAGTCGCAAGAGTATGGGCCGCGACCACGTCGGACTATGTCTTCCATCTGGAAGACGACTGGGTCGCGCTGCGCGACGTGGGCGAGGATCTGCTGGCCCCCTTTGCCGATCCGTCGATCATGCAGGTGTCGTTTCACACCGCCGATCAGAACTGGGATATCCGCCGAAAAGGGCACTTCCATCAGCGAAACGAGTATGGCCGCCTGCTTGGGATCAAGATCCCGCTCTTCCGCACCTTCCCGAAATTCACGACCTCCCCATCTATCCTGCGCGGGACGTTCGCGCGCCGCTGCGCCGAGATGATGGACTTGTCGCGCGACCCGGAGAAGCAGTTCTATTCCGGCGTCAACCCGGCATTGGAAGGCTACGTCGCAGGCTACCGCAACTACATCTTCTCGCCGGAAAGAAAGCCGGTCATTCGCGACATGGGACGCGAGTGGCGCGAGCAGCGCAACATCCGCAAGGTCATTGCCAACGCCACATCGATCTGGGAGAAGGCAAGCTAACGCCTTATTTTTCTTCCAAAATCGGAATCGGTTGCGGGAGAAATCAATGCCACGTGCTTAAAGGCGCCATGGCGTCCATATGTGACGCGCGCTCCTCGTCGCGCGCTGCGCGCCTCAACGAGAGGCCCAACTATTCCAGGGTCCTTGGACCACAGTCGGGCCCTGTCAGGCCCAACTGTGCAACCCTTGAAGTCAGGCAGCGGCACCCTTGCGCTGGAAGCCCTTGCTCGCAACCATCAGGTTGCGCGTGTACTCTTCGCCGATCCGCCCGGCGACAAGATCCGCCGAGGACAGGCGTTCGACCACCCGTCCGTTCTGCATCACCGCCAGGCGGTCGCACATGTGCGTGACGACGCCGAGGTCGTGGCTGACCATGATGAAGGTGAGCTTTCGGTCGCGTCGAACCTGTTCGAGCAGGTTCAGGACCTCGGCCTGCACGGAGGCGTCGAGCGCCGAAGTCGGCTCATCGAGAAGCAGGATCGAGGGCTCGAGGATCAGCGCCCGGGCAATGGCAATGCGCTGGCGCTGGCCGCCGGACAGCTGATGCGGGTAGCGGAAGCGGAAGCCCGAGCCGAGGCCGACTTCATCGAGCGCCTTCAGAATGCGGCGTTCGCCATCGGCAACGCCGTGAATGGCGAGAGGTTCGAGCAATTGGCGGTCGATCGTCTGGCGCGGATGCAGCGAACCATAGGGGTCCTGGAACACCATCTGCACGTCGCGATAAAACGCCTTGTCCCGGCGGTTGCCGATCAGAACCCGGTCATGCACGCGGACCTTGCCTGACGTCACCGGCGCAAGGCCGGCGACCGCGCGAAGCAAGGTCGACTTGCCCGAACCGGATTCACCGACGAGCCCGAAGGATTCACCGGGCGCGACGTCGATGCTGACGTCGTCCAGCGCCTTGAACTCGTCATAGGTGACGACAAGATTTTCGACGGATACGGTGGCGGTCGTCATAGGGCCCACTCCGGTTTGCGATCAAGAACCGGCAGGGGATGGCGATCGGAACCGATGGCCGGCATGCAGTTCAACAGGCCCTGGGTATAGGGATGTTTGGCGTTTGCGAGGTCGGAAGCGGCCAGTTCCTCGACGATCTTTCCGGCATACATGACGATGACGCGGTCGCAGAACGACGACACCAGCCGCAGGTCGTGCGAAACAAAGATCAGGCCCATGCCGCGATCGGCGACCAGCTTGTCGAGGATCGACAACACTTCGAGCTGGACCGTCACGTCGAGCGCCGAAGTCGGTTCGTCGGCGATCAGAAGTTCCGGGCCAGCCACCAGCATCATCGCGATCATCGCGCGCTGCCCCATGCCACCCGAGACTTCGTGCGGGTAGAGATCATAGACGCGCCCGGGATCACGGATCTGCACGGCCTCCAGCATGTCAAGCGCCCGCTCACGCGCTTCCGCGCGGCTGACGCTCTCATGGCGTTTGAGGGTCTCGACAATCTGCCGGCCGATGCTCATCACCGGGTTCAGCGAGTATTTCGGGTCCTGCAGGATCATGGCGATGCGCTTGCCGCGCAAATCCCGACGCACCTTCGGCGCGGCCGAAAGCAGGTCGATGCCTTCGAAGGAAAGCGTCTTGGCCGTGACCCGCGCATGCGCCGGCGTCAGACCCATGATCGCCCGCCCCGTCTGCGACTTGCCGGAGCCGCTCTCGCCGACAATGCCGAGGCGCTCGCGGCCGAGCGTGAACGAGACCCCGCGCACGGCCTCAACCACCCCTGTGCGGGTTGGAAACGAGACCTTCAGGTCGTCAACGGTCAGAAGCGGGTTCATTGTCCGCTCTCCCGCGGGTCGAGCGCGTCGCGCAGGCCGTCGCCAAGCAAGTTGAAGCCGAGGCTGACGATCAGGATCGCGACGCCGGGCATGGTGGCAACCCACCACTGGTCGAGGATGAAGCGGCGACCGGATGCGATCATCGCGCCCCATTCCGGCAGCGGCGGCTGTGCGCCGAGGCCGAGGAAGCCGAGGCCCGCGGCCGTCAGGATGATGCCGGCCATGTCGAGTGTGACGCGCACGATCAGCGACGACATGCACATCGGCATCACATGCCGGAAGACGATGCGGGTCGGCGACGCGCCCATCAGTTGCACCGCGGCGATGTAGTCGGAATTGCGCACCGTCAGCGTCTCGGCGCGCGCAATGCGGGCATAGGGTGGCCAGGAGGTAATGGCGATGGCGATGACGGCATTCTCGATGCCCGGGCCAAGCGCTGCCACGAAAGCGAGAGCCAGAACCAGCTTCGGAAAGGCGAGGAAGATATCGGTGATGCGCATCAGCACCGCATCGACCCATCCGCCGGCATAGCCAGCGACCGCGCCGACGATGAGGCCGACGGGTGCGGCGATGATCGCGACCAAAAGCACGACGGCAAGCGTCAGCCGCGAGCCGTGGATGAGCCGAGAGAGAATGTCTCTTCCGAGATCATCGGTGCCGAGCAGATAACCCTGGGTGCCGGGCGGCAGCAAGCGGGCATTGGCGAGGTCGCCGATATAGGGCGAATGCGGTGCCAGCACGTTGGCGAAAGCGGCGACGAACACCAATGCCAGCAGGATCAACAGGCCGAGAACGGCCAGCTTGTTGGCGGAAAAGCGCTGCCAGGTCATGTAGGCGCGGCCGAGGCGCGCCTGGGTGCGCGATTGCGGCCGGTCGGACAACAGCCATTCGCGGCGTGTCATCGGGCGTGTTTCAGTGACGGTGCTCATCGCTGGCGCGTCCTTGGGTCAAGCGTCCGATAGAGAAGATCGGACAGCAGATTGATGCCGATGAAGACCGAACCGATGACGATGGTGCCACCGAGAACGGCATTCATGTCGGCATTCTGCAGCGAATTGGTGATGTAGAGGCCAAGGCCCGGCCAGGCGAAGACGGTTTCGGTCAAGACCGAACCTTCGAGCAGCCCGGCATAGGAAAGCGCAATCACGGTCACGAGCGGCACGGCGGCATTTCGCAGCGCATGGCCCCAGATGATGCGGGATTCCGAGAGCCCCTTGGCGCGGGCGGCAACGATGTATTCCTGCTGCAACTCATTGAGCATGAAGCTGCGCGTCATGCGGCTGATATAGGCCAGCGAGAAATAACCGAGCAGCGATGCCGGCAGGATGATGTGGCGGAAGACGTCCCACAGCACATCCCACTGACGTTGCCAGAGCGCGTCGAACAGGTAGAAGCCGGTGATCGGCGTGAAGGTGTATTCGAAAACGATATCGATACGGCCGGGATAGGCGACCCACTTCAGCCGGGCGTAGAACACGAGGAGCGACAGCAGCGCCAGCCAGAAGATCGGCACGGAATAGCCGACAAGGCCGATAATGCGCACGATCTGGTCGGCGATGCTGCCGCGCTTGACGGCAGCGAGAACACCGAGCGGCACGCCGAAGATGGCGCCGAGCAGGGTGCCGAGCGTCGCAAGCTCCATGGTCGCCGGGAACACGCGGCGGATATCGGTCATCACAGGGTTGGTCGTCAGCACTGAAATACCGAAGTCGCCGGTCAGCGCCTGGCGCACATAGATCAAGAATTGTTGGTACAGGGGCAGGTTCAGCCCCATCGCCTCGCGCGTCCTTTCGACGACATGCGTCGGCGCCCGGTCGCCGAGGACGGCGAGCACCGGGTCGATCGGGATCACCCGGCCGATGAAGAAGGTCACGGCCAGAAGGCCGAGATAGGTGGTGACGACGATCACGAGGAAGCGCAACACGGCGCCCATGATCTTCGCCGGACGGGCGCGTCGGCGCCCGCCCATCCGTTCTGTTCCGCTCATGCTCAAGGGAACTATCCTTTCGGGTTATTCCTTCGAGATGCCAGCAACGAAGTTGGTGTCGAAGCTCGGGCCGAGCTTCAGGCCCTTGACGTTGCCGCGGTAGCCGGCAACTTCGGTCTGCTGGAAGATGATCACGAACGGGCTTTCGCCGAGAACGGTCTTCTGCAGTTCCTTGTAGGTTTCCGCACGCTTGGCGCTGTCACGCTCGAGCAGGGCATCCTTGGTCTTCTTCGTCAGTTCCGGAACGTCCCAGGCATTGCGCCAGGCAAGCGTCTTGTTCTTGCCTTCGTCGGAGTTGTCCGGGTTGCTGGTGAAGGTTTCGGCATTCGAGTTCGGGTCGAAATAGTCCATGCCCCACTGACCGATATACATGTCGTGGTTGCGGGCACGGTACTTCGTCAGCGTCTGCTTGCCGTCGCCGGGGATGATCTCCAGCTTCACGCCGGCCTGGCCGAGTGTCTGCTGGAAGGATTCGGCAATGCCGGTGACCGGCTGGCCGTTGCGCACGTCCATGGTGACGGTGAAGCCGTCAGCGAGACCGGCCTTGGCCAAGAGTTCCTTCGCCTTGGCGACGTCGAACTTGTAGGGGTTCTCGTCGAGGGCACCCAGCACGCCCTTCGGCAGGAAGCTCTGGTGGATCTCGCCGATGCCCTTGATGATCGTCGAGCCGATCGCATCGTAATCGACCAGATACTTGAAGGCCTCGCGCACCTCGGGCTTGGCAAGGTTGGCATTCTTCTGGTTGAGGCTGATGTAATAGACCGTGCCCTTCGGCGCATTGGTCGTGCCGAGGTCGGCATTCTTCGCAACGGCGTCGAAATCGCCCGGCTCCAGGTTGCGCGCGATGTCGATGTCGCCGGCTTCCAGCGCCAGGCGCTGGCCCGAGCTTTCCTTCATGTGACGATAGATGACGCGGGCGAGCTTGGCCTGTTCGCCATAGTAGTTGTCGTTGCGCTCGAGAACGATGACTTCGTTGGCGCGCCATTCGCGCAGCTTGAACGGACCCGAACCGGCATAGCCGGTCTTCAGCCATTCGTTGCCGAAGTCGTTGTCGTACTTGTAGTCATCCGTTGGCGTGACCGGCTTGACGTTTTCGAGCACCAGCTTCTTGTCGAGCACGGCACCAACGGTCGCCGTCAGGCAGTTCAAGACAAAGCTCGGCGCATAGGGTTGGTCGACGGTGAAGACGAAGGTCGTATCGTCTACGGCCTTGGCCTTTTCCGTCACGTTGTCGCCGGTAAGGCCGAACTGGGTGAGGATGAAGGCGGGGCTCTTGTCGAGCTTGACAGCGCGCTCGAACGACCAGGCGACATCAGCAGCGGTTACCGGGTTGCCGGAGGCGAACTTCAGGCCGGACTTCAGCTTGAACGTATAGGTCAGACCATCATCGGAAACCGTCCAGCTGTCGGCGAGATCGCCGACAATCTTGGTGGTGTCGTTGATGTCGAGGCGCACCAGCATGCTGTAGGTGTTGCCGGTGATTTCGGCCGCGGTCAGCTCGAAGGCTTCGCCCGGATCCATGGAAATAACGTCGTCGATCGCAAAGGCTTCGACCAGCGTGTCCTTCGGCGTTTCGGCAAAGGCCGGTGCGGTCGCGGCCATCACCATGGCCAGCGCTGCCGAAGCGGTCAGAAGACGAAGACGTCCATTGAGCTTGTGCATCATTTTTTTGCAGTTCCCTCGTTTGTGCCCTTTGGGGGCTCTTCTTCATGGATCAGGCGGCCTCGTGCCAAGCCTGCCCCAGAACTCTCAGCCAGTTCTCCCGGCATATCTTTGCCAGTTCGGCGTCACCATATCCGGCGCCACTAAGCGCGGCAACGAGCTTCTGGCTGCCCGCAGCGTCGGCGATGTCTTCCGGTATCGTCGCGCCGTCGAAGTCCGAACCGAGCCCGACGCAGTCGATGCCCATGCGCTCGACCATGTAGTCGATGTGGCGGACCATATCGGAAAGCGGTGTCGCCGCATTTTCCTGCGCGTCGGCGCGCAGCATCGTGGTTGCGTAGTTGAGGCCGACGAGCCCCTTGCTCTCGCTGACGGCATCCAGCTGCTTGTCTGTGAGATTACGCGCAACCGCCGTCAGTGCATGGGCGTTCGAATGGCTGACAACCAGCGGCTGGTCGCTCGTCTTGGCGACATCCCAGAAGCCCTTCTCGGTGATGTGGGCGAGATCGATCAGGATGCCCAAGCGGTTGCACGCCTTCACCAGTTCGAAGCCGGCCTCGGTCAGGCCAGGCGCCGTATCGGGCGACATCGGGAAGGCAAAGGGCACGCCGTGGGCAAAGACGTTGTGGCGGCTCCACACCGGTCCAAGCGAACGCAGGCCAGCGGCGTAGAAGGTTTCGAGTGCGGACAGATCGGCACCAATGGCTTCGCAGCCTTCCATGTGCAGAACGGATGCAAAAGTGCCCTGCCCGGCTGCATCGCGGATCTCCGCCGTCGACCGGCAAAGCTTCCAGGCACCGGCGCGGTCGAGACGAACCGCAATATCGGCCATCTCGACGGCAACGCCGAGCGACGGCAAATGCTCGAGCGGTGCCGAGAGCGGCGTGACATAGTGGCCGTTCTCGTCCGGCCCCGCCAGCACCAGATCGCCGGAGGGCACGTAGATGGCGCAGAGACCGCCAATGAGACCGCCGGCTTTCGAACGTGGCGCATCGATATGCCCCTTATCGGTACCCTCGACGAACTCGGCAACGGGGTCGCTTCCCTTGCGTGCGTTCTGCCACAGCCGCAGAAGCACGTCATTATGGCCATCGAAAACCGCCTGCATTCCGGATTTCCTTATGTTTTCAGGGAGATCAGATGAGGCATGCGATGCCGCACCGAAAGAAGGAAGATCGGATGCTATTGAAAGGTCAAACCCTTTTCAATGAATATCGAGGGGTTTTACCCAGGGCCGCCTGTCGCGAAATGTTGCATGTTTGCCGCACGTGCGACGCCAGAAAGGTCCCGAACAGGCCGAAAAGCTATTCCGAGGGCAGAAATCCTGCCATTTCTCAGGCAAGAGAATTGCCTGGTCCCGATGACGGATCGGCACGCCGCATGATGCGGCATTGGGGGTTTTGTTGCTGCGTTTGTTCTCTCTGGCTGGCCGACCGGGCCAAATCAGCCGCGTCGCCAGCATATTGTTCCTGGCATCCTTTCTCGCAGCCTGCGCCAGCCGGCCCGTCGGCGTGCTCGTTCCCTCGGGAACGGCCGGCGGCGCTTCGGAGGTCGACCTGCTGGTCGCCACCACCCGCGCGCCCTCTACTGAGCCGGGCGTGCTTTTCAGCGGTGAGCGCTCGGACGAACTCTCATTGACGGAAATCGTCGTCTCGATCCCGCCGGGCAAGAACCGCGAGGTCGGTCAGGTTCAATGGCCGAAGAAACTGCCGGCCAATCCCGAACGCGAGTTTTCAACGGTCAGCGTAACGCCGCTCAAGGGCAAGGATGATGCGCAGTCCTGGCTGAAGGGCAACCTGCCGAAAAGCCGGCGCGTGCTGATCTTCGTTCACGGTTTCAACAACCGTTATGAGGATGCGGTCTATCGTTATGCCCAGATCGTCCACGATTCAGGAACGGACGTCGCGCCGGTGATCTTCACCTGGCCGTCGCGCGCCAGCGTCTTCGACTACAATTACGACAAGGAAAGCACCAACTATTCCCGCGATGCGCTGGAAGATTTGCTGCGCCGCGCTTCCCGCGACCCGAAGGTCGGCGAAATCACCGTCATGGCCCACTCGATGGGATCCTGGGTCACGGTCGAGGCGCTCAGACAGATGGCAATCCGCGACGGCCGCATTGCACCGAAGATTACCGACGTCATTCTCGCCTCGCCGGATCTCGACGTCGACGTGTTCGGCAAGCAGATCCAGGCGATGGGCAAGGCACGGCCGAAATTCACGCTGTTCGTGTCACGCGACGACCGCGCGCTCAACCTCTCGCGCCGGATCTCCGGCAATATCGATCGGCTCGGGCAGATCGACCCGACGGTCGAGCCTTATCGCACCCAGCTGGAACAGGCCGGTATCACCGTTCTCGACCTGACGGCACTCAAGGGCGGCGACAAGCTGAATCATGGAAAATTCGCCGAAAGCCCTGAGGTTGTGCAACTGCTCGGCAACCGGCTGATCGCCGGGCAGACGGTGACCGATTCCGATGTCGGCCTCGGCGAACGCGTCGGCGCGGTGGCGCTGGGCACCGCCCAGACCGTCGGCAGTGCTGCCAGCATCGCGGTGTCCACGCCGATCATGATCTTCGACCCGCGTACCCGCGCCAACTACGGCAATCAGGTCCGTCGTCTTGGCCAATCAGTGGAAAATACCGTCGGCTCGACTGTTGCCCCCTGACGCCATGCCTTGTTGCACGGGCAAAGCCCGGTAGGCTATGATCTCCACGGCAACGGGAAAATGAAATGAATCTCAAGGAGTTCGCAGGCCGGCTGGGGCTATCTCAAACGACGGTCAGCCGCGCGCTCAGCGGCTATCCGGAAGTCAAGAAGGCGACGCGCGAACGGGTGCTGAAGGCGGCGGCCGAACTTGGTTACCGACCGAACACCAGCGCGCTTGGGCTTGCGACCGGACGCGTCGGCACCATCGGCATCGTCTTTCGCGGCGGCGGCGATTTCGGCCCGCACACCAGCGAGTTCATGGGTGGGCTCGGTAGCCGGCTGCAACAGGCCGACGTCGATATCCTGCTTTCAACCGTCGACAGTCGGGAAGCGGAGCTTGCGACCTATCGCCGGCTTGCAGCCAGCAAGCGCGTCGATGCGGTGATCCTGCATTCGCCCGCGGTCGACGATCCCCGCATCGCTCTGCTGACAGACCTGCGGCTGCCCTTCGTCCTGCACGGACGAACCGAGACGGCAGGCAATTTCGCCTTTCTCGACATCGACAATTACGGCGCGATCCGCCAGGCAACCGACCTACTGACCGCGCTCGGTCATCGCCGCATCGCGCTCGTCAACGGCCATCGCGGCTATACCTTTACCGAACACCGCCAGGATGGCTATGCGGCGGCGCTTGGCGCTCGCGGCATCGGCATCGATCCCAACCTGCTCGGCAACGGCGATTTCACCGACGAGATGGGCTTTCGCCTGATGCAGGGGTTTCTGGCTCAGGAGAACCGGCCGACGGCGGTGCTGGCCGGCTCGATGATGTCGGCACTCGGCGCCATGCGGGCAATCCGCAGCGCCGGAATGACGGTCGGCGAACATATCTCGCTGATCGCCCACGACGACGTCTTTCCGTATCTCAGCCCCGAGAACCTGATCCCAACGCTCACCACCACACGCTCGTCAATCCGCGCTGCGGGAACGCGGATCGCCGAAATGGTTCTGGATCTGCTTCAGGGCACGCCGGCCGCCGACCTCAACGAGGTCTGGCCGGTGGAGCTGGTCATGCGCAACTCCACCGCCCCGCCGGCCGGCTGAGGCGTTTATCAGACCGAGAGTTCGCGCCTTTCCGCCTCGGTCTCCATCGCCAGATCGAGCACCTTCTGCAGGTTTGCCGCATGGCGGAAGCCGGGCTCGACCGTCTTGGCATCCCGAACCGCGGCGACGAAGCGCTGGTAGTTGGTCGNAGATCGAGCACCTTCTGCAGGTTTGCCGCATGGCGGAAGCCGGGCTCGACCGTCTTGGCATCCCGAACCGCGGCGACGAAGCGCTGGTAGTTGGTCGGCACCGTGCCGGCATCGACATCACGCCAGGTTGCCGTTTCAACATCCGTGCCGAGGCAGGCGCGAAGCGTCGAGCCATCGGGCGTATGAACCACTTCGAGCGCCCCCTTGTCGCCATGCAGCCGCAGCCGCAGCTCGTTGAGATGGCCGGTGGCCCAGCGGCTGGCATGGATCACGCCCATGGCGCCGTTGCCGAACTCGGCCGTCATGACGAAGCTGTCATTGGCGTCGAGGTCATATTCGCCGATGCGGTTTCCCGGCGCCTTGTCGAAGGTCTTCAGCCGCGCGAAGATCCGCTCGGCCTCGGTGCCGGCGCCATAACCGGCAAAATCGAGGATATGGATGCCGACATCGCCCAGCACACCGTTCGAGCCGTGTTTGGTCGACAGCCGCCAGAGCCATTGCGATTCCGTCGCCCAGTCGCCCCACGCCTTGGAGACGAGCCAGCTCTGCAGRTAGGAGGCTTCGAGGTGACGCAGGCTGCCGACGTCGCCGGCCA
>NZ_LMFK01000026.1:0-46254 GCF_001426785.1 Ensifer sp. Root142 | reverse complement strand
AGGCTGCCGAGGACCAACCTCGTCAAACTGTCCGGACTTTAGTGAAAGCGCTGTCCGGGATTTAGCGGAATCAATGTCCAGCTTTTGCGAAGCGCGCAGCCAACACCAAGATGTTCGAGCTTAGCGTCGGTTCGCTCCTCTAACTTGGCCAGATCGGCGCGCAGGATCTCTTCGGACTTTGCCTCGGTGATCACCATGCTCGGCGTCATCGCAGGCGCGCCGGGCGCGCTTGTATGGCCGTAGCCAGTGGTCCAGATCCCGCCTACGTCTCGAAGGCTTTCGTCTTCAGGCCTTCCCACTGCTTGACGAGCGCAAGGCCCGCCGCGTTGATGCGTCGTGTCATGGTGCTAACCTCTTTTATTTTCAGGGAAACATGCGATAGTTGATAGGCGGCAAGGCCAGGTCAGGAGAGACCGTTATGGACCTTGAAAGGATCGGCAGATCCCGATTGAAAATGCGGCTCCCAGTGCTGCGAGCGATGATCGAAGCGCAACGGAGCCCGGCCTTTCGTGGGTTATGTGAAGAATACGCACTCGCCGCCATGGCCCGAGATGACTTGATCGTTGCGCTCCGTCATGACCACGTCGATCTCGACGGTTTGAACGCCGTCCTCGCTGAAATCGAAAGAGATGTCGATCGACTGCTGCGAACATCTAACGTAAGGCAGATCTGGAAATAGCATATGGACCTTGAGAAAATCGGCCGCTCTCGATTGAAGATCAAATTACCAGAGCGCCGGCAGCAATTGTCGGAGGTCCGAAGCCCTGCTTTGCGAGAACTGTGCCGAGCATATGCGAAAGCGGCGATGTTCCGTGATCGACTACGCCGATCATCCGGCGCCGATAGCACGCTCCTGAACGAATATGAGGCAATCTGCGACGAGATCGAAAAGGATGTGGATCGGTTACTTCGCATTGTCACAACAAGAATGGCCGCACGTCAGCACAGCCGCGCCGGCGGACACGTTCTTGTCCATGGTGCTTTTCCTCTTTGTTAAATGGCATGGCCGATCATCACCGCAGCGGCATGAAACCGTTGGAGCGGGCAGATGGGCTATGATTGGGATAGCGCGCGCGCCGAATGAAGGTTTGCGCGATACGGTGCTGCTGTCGTTCGCAGCGTGCAATGCCGACCTTCTTTCGATTGACGAGTGGTCAGATCGAAACATTGAAGTAACGGTGACCGTGAATTCCCGCGCTCAAAAGCCGATCCGAATGCTCGATGCTGATTTCGGGTTTAAAGATGTCCTCGGCGGACACGTCGCCGCAGACACCTTCGATAGAGACGTAGAAATTGCGGGCGGTGGATCCGCGACAACGATCAGGAAGTGGCCGACGACTTTCGAACGGCTGTTAAAGTTGAATCACGATGAAGTCACCGCATACGCCTGTGTGCGGGGCGTCGTCTACGAAGACGGCACCAAAGAAGAGTTTAAGTAGGCGACTCGACTCTTCGACAAGTTGTGACATGATCCCCTAGGGAACTGGGGGAAAAATCTTGCATATCCACATTACGAAGCGGCTCGCTGCGGCCGCTGCGATGGCGCTCGCGTTGGCGAGTTGTACGACCACACAAGCAGACTTTCGCAAGGATCCAGCGCGCGTGAGCAAAGCGGCTCTCTGTCGAACCTTCATCACCAACACCGACCTGAATTTTTCACAAGATCTCACCTATGAACTAGTGCGACGTGGCATTAGCCCCATCGAGTGCAACCAAATGGTTCAGCAACAAAATCAGGCGGCCGCAGCACTCGTCGCGGTGGCGATTGTTGGGACCGCTGTGGCGGTCTGTGCGAACAACGACTGTGGTGGAGGCGGATACACGCCCTACTATAGGGGCAACTGCCAGTATAGCTGGCAATACGATGCCGCGGGGAACAAGTGCGGTAGGCGAAGCGCCTATTCTCGCCCAGGCGGATATTAGAAACTCGACATTAGTCAACGCGCATGTTTCACTTTGATGGAAGGTGACGCACACGAATGGAGGCTGGCATTTTCTGGTTGGTCTTATTGGTCGCAGCAGGTGCTGCTGTTTATCTATTTCAGAAGTCGAGACCTTCTATAGCTCACAAAAAACCGCAGCCTATTCTGCAGGAGTGGGGCGCCTCCGAGAAGGGAAACCCGACGCAGATTTACCACGGCAAAGACGTGACCGTGTTCGAGTCCGATGGTGGATGGAAATTCACCATCGGTGACCCGAACGATCGACGCGAACCGTATTTTTCCGAACCGTATGAGACTGTCGACATAGCGAAGACTGAAGCTCTACGGCACATGAACCGTCTACCCTCGCTACACCAATCGTTACCTGAGCAGCGGCGTGAAAAGCGCCGCCAAAAAGAAGAGGAGCAGCGCGAGGAGTTTGTTTCCAATGAACCGGAAATCATCGCCGCATTGGCGGCTTCCGCTGACGCGGCGGCCAACGTCACCGAACTCCGGAAGATTGAACGCAAAGCCGAAACCCAGCTTCGACACGTTGACCGTGTTGTGGGTTCTATCGCCATCTATGGCTCCGACGAGGCAATTGAGAAGGCGTTGATTGTCCAGAAGGAAGCGCGTGAGTTGTTGGAAAATATCCGCATGCGCGTCGCCGAACTGAAAGAGAAACCCAGGACTAACAAGGCGGGGCCGTCCGCCAGTTAGTTTACAGTCTCTCTTGCTCTGATGGCCTCAGTCTCCCTCTCGATCTCAGCGCATTGCTTTGCGTCCATCGCCTTGAGGATCGCCAGCTCCTCGCGAGAGACCATATTTCCCGTGGTTTGGCACCAAGCGATGAACTCAAGGTTCGAAACCGGTACTGGCCCAGAGAGCCCCGGCGGCTGCGACTGCCGGAGTTTCCAGAACCATTCCCAAAATGAAGGCACCGTAGTCCGGCACGGCGGCTTCGGGGTTCTCTGTCTCGTGGGCCTCGTTCCGTCCGCGTCTGGTCTCCCATCCTTGTCGCGAACGCTGTCATCCCGAGCGACGACATTGAGCGACCGCCTCGGCTAGTGGGTTCTCCATATTTAGTTCTTCCTTTTTGAGAGCTTGGGCATATTTATGCCTTCATTGCAGAGAGGCTCTTTTCTCAAGGATCTGGGCTCATGACCGCCGCTATCAGCATCCTCTTCACAGTCCTTTTCGTCGCCGTAGTGCTCTATCTCGTCCAGAAGCTTCCGATTGATTCGACGATGAAGCAGATGGCTCAGATCGTCATTCTGATCATCGGCGTGGTTTCGCTGCTCAACTCTCTGGGCGTCATCTGATCGGCATCCAGGCAAGGACTCGAGCTACACAACCAACGCGCCCGGCCAAACCGGCACGAGGAACGGCCAGAGCAGCCCCTCGATCGTGCACAACAGGTCTTGCGAGTGCGAGCACCTCCTCGATGTCTGTCGACGACGACGTGGCGTATTCGACAGATCGCATCGGCAACTGCTTGGCGCTGAAATGCGTTAGCTCGTCGAAGCAGGTCAGTGGTATCTGCGAGCCCTGCCAGTTCAGAACCGTCTTGTCGTGCTCAAGGTGAGCGAACGATACCGAGGCGCCAGCCGGGAAGTTCCACTGCTGAAGTCGGGCACACCACCGAACCATGCCAACACGCGGCGATGCCGAGGCCCTGAAGCGAGTTCCTGGTGACGCTGGCGCCGTACCGGACGACGGCGAGTGCGAAGGATGCGACAATCGCCGCGACCGCCGCGAAGATGTCGGCGATCACCAACAAGCGGTGGAATCCCTAATAGTGTGCGAAGTGCAGGCGCATGCTGGTTCCTTTCCGCTGGGGGATTACTCGGCGGGCGTGAAGTTGAGGTAATAAGACTTGCCCGGCTCGTACTGGATTGCAGCGTCTGGATTGTCGACGTTCATCCGATGCTCACCCCAAGGGGTCGCCTTCGTAAAGCGCCCGTCCTCGGACTGGATGTCTTCGGAATAGACGGAGTGAAGGAACACAGTTGTGCCTTCCTTGCCGCTACACATGAATTTTGCGCGTACTCGTGCCGTCGTCGGCCTTCTCCTTCGTTATACTGGATACCGCCGGGCACGGATCTGGTTGCGGCGACAGGGTTCGAACCTGCGACACACTCCAGCTTATGAGGCTGGCGAGCTACCGGGCTGCTCTACGCCGACGTATGGAAATCGCTGGTTGAACGGTTAGAGTGCAAATCTGCACAACAGTTCGGGGTTTCCAATGACTGATTCAAAACCGATGATTTTAGACCAGGTCTTGGCCGATTTGATCGGTGACGAAATTGCTAACCGTCATGCAAACGAACTTCGCGCCGTGCTCTCAACTGGTAACGAGATCACTATGCACGGGAAGTTCACCATCGGTCGGGACTTCATCATTTACAGAACTGCGAAGGATGCTAACGGCAGATGGGCGATGACGCCCTTTTCGCACATCGTGCAGTTGATTATTTGACGCGCCCGCAAGCAAGAACGTGGTACACTTCCCACGTTGCCATGCGGCGACAGGACACTTCAAACCCGCCCGTACCGCACGGACCGCGACGCCTCGATTAAGGCGCTTGCGCGTCTCCTTGCCAGAAATACTCGACCTGACACGGCGACGAATGCTGAACCTGCATTCACAGCGCTCCAACTATGGAGGAAAGCGCCATGTCAAATCGTCTTGTTTTCTCTCTGTTCGTCGTCTCGATGAGCATCCTGCTGGTCTGGGCATTTAGACCTGCTACGCCAATGTTCACAGGGTCGTCGCAGACAATTCAGTCTGATACCCAAACTCAGTGACGCAAATGAAGGCGATCACCCAACCGAAGAGACTGCGGTCAGTGGGTGGTCGCGTTCTGCCACGAATTTCTCACATTCTGAGCCTGAAATGAGTGATGAACAAATCCGGCCTCATCTTCATCGTGCTGCTGTGCATCCTCGTTGGGATCGTACTTAGCCTCATGGCGTTCAAAGAGGATTTCGGATCAGAGACAGCCCCGACACCACCAATCACCCGCTGAACTGGAAACAGTCGAGCCGCCATATTCCATAGGCGGCAATCATCGGGTGTCCGCTCCTTAGCGCTTGTCGTAACTGTTGAGGCTATGCCTCGAAAATCTGATAGTTCGCGCAGACACTTCGAGATATTTCATCCTCGGTCGCCCATTCGGCATCGGAATCGTTGAGTAGCGTTAGAAACCCGCTCTTGCCCTGGATTTCTTCTGGCGATCGATAACCCTGCTCGCACTCCTCGCAGTGTCCGTAGACATCTCCGGTTTCGCTCTCGCGAAAGAGAAAGAGCCGGCCGTTATGACACCTCGGGCATTTGCCTGCGTGAAATTGCGTGCTCACTCACGTCGCCGGCGCGGAAAAAGGCGACCGAAGCCGCTAATTTCATTGGTGCCCCACCAGCTTGTTTACCGTCTGGCGGGGGCCGGAGCTATAGTCGCTCCGACTCTTGCTCTATTGCCGACTAAGCGGCTATCTGATTGCAGACCCGGGAATTGATCCCGGTTCTTCGCACGCGGCTTACCATTTGCCCTGCCTGCGGAAATTGTTACCGGATTCATCCACCTCTCCGGCGGGAGGAAAAGGTCTCGCCACTACCAATGGCGCTGAATATGAAATGGAAAAAGGGCGGCGGTCAGTGCCGCCCTTGTTTTGCTATGCAGCCTTGGAACGCGCCGAGGTCTTGTTAATCGATGTGACCGCCAAGTTGGTGAGCTTGTTGTTCGTCGCTTTCTCCTGGTCGAGGATCTCGCTAAGAAGCTTGTGCGCCTCATCATGGCCGAGGTCCTTGGCCCATTCACGAAGCGAGCCATAGCGGGCGATCTCGTAGTGCTCGACAGCTTGGCAAGCGGCTAGAAGTCCCGCGTCCAGCGCGGTCCCTTCCGCCTCTTTCATCAAACCGTCGGCCTCCTTGATGAGACCCTCGATGGCGTCGCATTTTTCGCCGGATGCCGTCTTGCCGATTGACTTGAAGACCTGCTCCAACTTCTTGATCTGCTCTTTCGTTTCCGAAAGATGCTCCTCGGCCGCCTTCTTGAGTTCCGCGCTATTCGCGGCCTTTGCGACCTTTGGAAGCGCCCTAGTGATGGCGTTCTCAGCGAAATAAACATCCTGCAGCGTATGTTCGAAAATATCAGCCAGCGATTTCATCAATTCTCTCCTTGGCAAATGAATGCAGGGGAGAAAGCTTCCTGCGGCGGAATCGTTCCAGTTCGTGTGTCTAAAATACCGGACACGCGGACGACGGGCCGCAAGGGGTCCGCACGAATATCAAGGAAACGGAAGAGCTCGTCTTTATGCAAAAAAAAAGGCCGGGGCGAAACCGCACCGACCTTCCTCATCATCGCTTACCAACCAGTGCCAGTACATCCGTGGTCAAAAGTCTAAAGCGATGAGGCATTTGCGAGCGGCGAAACTTTCAGCGCTCATAACCAATGCCGATGGCGGGTATATAGGGGGCCAATGTGTTCCAAACAAGTTCGTAACCATTTCGGGGTGTCAGGTACCGTTGAACCGTGGAAATACGACACCTGCCGTATGTCACTGGTTCGTCCATAGTCCTGTGCCAAGACTCCCGCATCCTTGGCGGGTGGTTCGAACCTAGAAGACTACCAATGAAGTTCATTATCGCCGGGGTGGCATCGCTCGCGGCGAGAAAGCAACCTACCAGATCGAACTGGCAGCTGGCCCCCAACGAAGCCGCGGCTTTACCTCCGAGGATAACTCAAGTGGACAGAATAGAAGCGGAAGACCACGTACAGCAAGTGAATGGGAAAGGGCGTCGGCCGCCCTGAGGATCTGTCTTCGAATTCTTGCGCAGAATCTGACGCGCAAGCCGTGAGACCTGCGGTCAAACTCGACCTCAGCGTCGACCTCGGCCGCCCTTACCTTGAGGATATCCATGATATCGATCGCAAGAGGGCGACCATCGACGGCTTTGATGCCAGCGACACCAGGCGTCGCCTCGAGTAAAGCGACCAGCGCCCTTGCAACGGGGCAGCGCATACCCGGCGAAAAGACGGGCGTCACGGCTCCCCTTGCCGTAGGGCGGTTGGTGATGACGGCGTCCGAAATCGCCCAAGACCCATAAGGCTTCAGGAAGTCGAAAATCTCGTCATGCTGGCGACCGTAGGGCTATGTCAGACGTGTTCACCACCCGGCTTGCTCTGCCAGAACATCGGCCATGAGGTGGTTTCCTGCCGCCGGAAAACGTCGAGACCATCCACAGGGAAGCGCTCGAGAAGCTCGGTGCCCCATGGTTCCGTCTGGTAGAGATCGTTCTCGACCCGGGCGTAGTTGGATGCAACTACCGTCACGCTTCGTCTCCCTCGCGGAACAAAAACGGCGCGGGATTAGTTGGCCTCCGAAAGGAGTCCACCATGAGCACGATACCTACGGAACCGATCCCAAAGCCCCCTCCAGAGCTGCCGCCAGGCCTGCCGCCGGACCTGCCTCAGCCACCGATTGAGGAACCCGAGCCTGACGTCCTTCCCGACTAGATTCCCAACCCGAATCCGGATGAAAATGACAAGCCGCCAAAGCACCTGAAATAGCATCGTCATGCAGCCGCCCTCGCCTTGAAGATGCTGCTGACGGCGTCGAGCATGGCGATGCCCCGCATCTTGTTTTCTATCTCAGCGTCGGGGCGCGGGAACTTGGAGCGCGAGCCTGGTCATCCAACCAGTGAACTTCTGGCGCTTTTGTGCTTCGGCCTATTCAATGAGTTCGGCGTAGGTGATTTTCATGCGGCGCCCTTCTGCACTGCCAGGTACAGCGCAATGCGCGGGGACGAGCGCGCACGCGACCGGGGGCGACACGGAGTTGCCGACGCAGGACACCTGCACGGATTTGGAAAACAAGCGCCAGACCGACCCCAAGCCTGATAGTCATGAGCACCGGCGAGGACGCAATCCGGTGGGAAGGCCCCTCCCGCGGCGTCAGCATCCGCATGGCGATATCGACGATGACGAAGGTAGCGCCCGAGACCTCGACCGTGACGAACTCGCGATCGTCCCGAAAGCCCGTGTGCCCGCATGAAATTGGCGACCTCGCGAGCCCGCTCAGCCTACCGTAGCGTGAACGGCGGCGCAGTGACGGTCGCCTCGACATGACCATCACGGTCCTTCGTGATGGTTCGCGTCGGTTCCGTTTCCGGCTGGCAGTCACCCGTGCCGTAGTGGGCCTGCATGTACGGCGTCACCGTCTGGGCGTCGACGAGCTTCGTGAGGTTTACCTGCTGGCCGTCTTCCTGCTTGCTCAAGCAAATTGGGTCAACAGGACCGATGACGACATGTGGCGCGACGTGCTCGACGAGGCCTATCGGCGCGGCTGGACTGACAGGCGCGTTAAGATCGAAGGCGAGTCGTTAAATTAGCCAAGCCTTGCAGAAAGAAATGACCGCCCTAACATCTTCTGCAGGAGGAAACGCCATGCCGAAAATCGCCGGGCCTAGACATCCGAAATCTCACCCCGATCGTGACCTGCAATGCCAGGAGGCGATCACTGATGAATTCCAGTTTTTGATCGAAAGGATCGAGGCAGCAGGATGGTCGCCCGAAGAGGCCTCATCAGCGTTGATCGAACTGGCCGAAAACCACTATCTCTCGATCAATGCTGAGGCAGAAATGCCGCCCTAACATCTTCTGCAGGAGGAAACGCCATGCCGAAAATCGCCGGGCCTAGACATCCGAAATCTCACCCCGATCGTGACCTGCAATGCCAGGAGGCGATCACTGATGAATTCCAGTTTTTGATCGAAAGAATCGAGGCAGCAGGATGGTCGCCCGAAGAGGCCTCATCAGCGTTGATCGAACTGGCCGAAAACCACTATCTCTCGATCAATGCTGAGGCAGAAATGTTTGAGCTTGGCGCCGGCGTCGTGCTGATAGCCCCAAAGCCGCATTGATTGGGTGGAGGCTATCAAAATGCCCGGCACCACATGGCGAAAAGGCGACATGCCGGAGGATGGATCCGTAATCTTTGTCCGCGTCGTGCGNCGCATTGATTGGGTGGAGGCTATCAAAATGCCCGGCACCACATGGCGAAAAGGCGACATGCCGGAGGATGGATCCGTAATCTTTGTCCGCGTCGTGCGTCCCTATCGGTTCAAAATCCACAAATCGAATAGCGAGGGATTTCGACACGGCAAGAAGGGTCGATGGCAGCAAATGAATGAGTTTGGTGGTTGGGTAATTGCCAGCCACCTACCGGCTTCGAATGGTTGATTGAGCTCCGCGATTCAGCGCTCCCCTTTTTGAGCTATGCGGAAAGCCTCCCCAAATCTGGTCGTTGACTCTCTGCCTTAATGAGAACATTTGTAGAACCGTTTACTCAGAGGGCATTGAGCATGAGCGACGAGGTTGGCGCTACCAAGAGAGCGGAAAGCAGCCTGGCCGAGCATCTGTGCGAACCTCCCTGCTGCATGAAGTGGGAGGCGTTCGGCTATGCCCACGGACGGGCGGCGCCAAACTGGTATTGCTTCGAACACAAGATCGAATGGCCACCGGCCAAGCGATCCTGACCCACGGCGCTAGGCGGGCGCCAGTCTCAGACATGCGGCACAACTCGCCCCGATCGACGATCGGGCACTGAAGAATGCTATCTGGAGTTCAGCAAGTGACGGACCACGCCAAACTATCCTCATTCGTCGCCATCCATCTGGCGGTGATAGACCAATCGACCAAACGCCGCTTCGCAGGAACAGGCGTTTCGCGCCGCCGCGAACAAGACAGCGCCCGCTCAATCGCTGAGGAACTCGTCAGGCATATCCGCATCAACCACCGTATCGAGCGCGCCGGAACTACGGTCGACGATGCCGAAGTTGTCGCGCTCGTCGCGGCCGAGCTTTGGAAGCTGCCTAACGCAGTAGCGAAAGACCTCGTCGCCATTGACGCCAACAGGAAAGAGGTCGCCCGTACAGCCATCGTCAATGCGCTGGTCGAAGCATTGACCCGGAGCTACGAATTCACATTCCTTCAACCCGAGTATCGGGGCATGGGGCCGTCGATCTACAAGGCGCCCAATGTTGGCCCACGTCGATAGCGCCTGCAAGGCTTGTCTGGGGGGAGGAACAATCCTCTGAGAGACGCGTTTTTTGCGGACATGCGACGTGCTGTCGAACTCTCGAGCCCCTCCCGCAGGGGCCTATTTTTTTAGCTCGAAGATCGGCCAGCTCGCGCAGCGCTTTGAACGACGGATGACGGAGCTTCCCGTCGCTGCTCCATGACCGGTCCCCCTTTAACCGTTTGCAGAACGACACCTTTCTAGCAGCATGGTGGCAACACGTTCCCGACGAGGTGTGCCAGCGTGGTTTTGTCGAGAGCCGCGTAAAGGAGAAATTAGGGCTGCCCTGCTCGATGCGGCGAATATGATCCGGACGTTGCGGATTATCCTGGATGGGAAGGAATGAAGCTTCCCATGTTTGAACAAGAGTCCCCTCCGCCTGAGCTAGTTCGAAAAGGCTAAGGGCAAATCGCTCCGTTTTGAAGTAGCTTTAGCAGCTTCTAAAATTGGAGAGGATCCCGCAATGCCGAACTATATCGCATGCGCCCTAGCTATCCTCACATACTTTTCGTGCACCGCCTCCTATGCTCAGACGACCTTCCAGGTCCCAGGACACCCATTTCGCTCGACTGTGAATTGTGTTCGCGAGGCGCCAATTGGCAAGTTCGACCGCAAGTGCGACATTCCACTAACCGGCTGGCGCTGCGCCGAAGGTCTGTGGCTGCCGATTGTCCAGAGCGGCCTCTAGGTCGCTAGAGGTCCCAGGGCGCACGCCCCTGCCCCAAGCAAAGCAGCGCTCTGGGATCACCTCGATCGGCACGGCCTGGCGGGATGGTTCGGCACAACTCTGTCGATCGTGGCACCTGGTCGACGCATGCGTTGTAAGCAGTGCAGCAACAACAACGGTAACGTGATCCGGGTGCGAAAACACCGACGGTGATTGTCGACCGCAGCGATGGAACATTGTTGTCGCACCCGAGTTATAAGAGCACCCCAACGTATCAGCTCCAAGGCCCCTCTTCCCCGGGTCTATTTTTTGAGCTCGAAGACATCAACGTTCTCGGCCAGCTCGCGCAGGCCTTTGAACGATGGATGCCGTAACTCCCCTTCGCTGGTGATCTCGGTATAGGTGATCTCGGCGACAAATGCCGGCTCACAGAAAACCGCGTTCTTGCGCTTGAGCGCGACCGGCGGCATGTCCGACAATTGCTTGCGAAGGTCGCGGGCCATTTTGTCCGTAAAGCCTGTTCCGACCCCGCATACATAGACCAGCTCGTTGCCTCGCCTCGCCGTAAGCAGCAACCGCGAAATCGCGCCGGCCACCTTCGTCGATGGCTCACATCCGACGACTACAAAGCCGTCGCTCTGGATGCACTTCAGCTTTACCCAATCGCCGCAGGCACCTTGGTCGAGAACCGTGGGCGGGTACTTTAGCCAGAGCCATAAGGCACGCACGCCGAACAGATTCACGATACATTAGCAATCGGAACAATGCCCTACCGCACGCGTTTTTAAATGCATAAGCGTTGGTGTATTGTGGAGGCAACCCAACGTGGGCTCCGGACGGTCTGGCTACTCTCCAACCCAAAGACCGTCTGGATCTCCCTCCACGAGTCCAGTGTAATCCCCCCAGCAACGGCGCATACTCTATGCGGGGCAAACGTCGGCCCTGTTCTCCCCTGGGCCGGCTAGGATTAGGGCTATGGGTAAAGCGGTTGGATCTCGCACAGGGATTGTAACGCCTGACGACTTCAAGCAGATCGAATGTGTCTTCCGGGAAATGGTTCAGGGGTTCAGGAAAGGCACCTCGCCTTTGATAGCGATGAAGCCGTTACGCTCGCGGCGCACCTGATCAGCCTTTTTCAAAGCGGCATCCACGACCACGATGCGCTCAAACAAATGGCTGGTTAATTGGGAGGGTGGCTGCCTGACCCGGCGGGACAACTGGAAAAGAGCGGCCTTCTTTTAGGGCTCTGCGGGAAGACCGCTAGCAATCTCAGCAACGACTAAATATCGAACTAAATCTAATGATTGGCGAGAACAATTCGCATTTAAGGAAAGGGGCGGCTAAGGGGTCGTCTCGTTTCCGCTGTCGTTCCCGCGGCGCCTTTTATAAGCGCCGCATCTCTGTGGGCTCTGAGCCGGATTCCCCGCTACCAGCAGCAGTTCGACGCACGCAAATCTCAACTTTTGCTCACTTGGAGCCAATTAAAGATTTCGCTATCTTTCTCTCGTCGGTGAAGGCGGTAGCTCAAGAAGGGAGGTCTAAATGGCTATTCACTTTGACCAGTCAGGTTTTGAACTCGCACCCGAACAGCTCGATACACTTCAAAGGATATTCGATCGCATTTGCTTCGAAACGAGGATCCCGCGCCAAGACATCCGCGCTGGCCGCCTCGCAAAATTCCTGATGGATGAATTTAGGTTCGGCAATACGGATGAGTTGGCGTTAACAGAGTGCGGTCGCTGGTTCTGTAGGCGGGCGAGCCCAACACGTCGAATTCAGAGCGAACAGCAACCGACCAGTATGCTGCACTAGGCGATGTGTTGCTCAACACCGCAGAGTGACGCGCTGCCCCACTCTCGGCCCTCGACTGGGATCACACTACGCCAGGCATACTCCGGTCAGCGTGGCCGCGCAACGGCCACGCCGTCATCGAGATGCCCCAGAGACAGCTGAAAATATTCCGGATCCGAGGCCCGATCCGATATGCATGTGCTCGTTAATTCAGCGCCGGCGTCGGTCCCCAGACCTCGCGATAGAATCGGAAGTCGGCACGTTCATGTCCGTGCTGCGAGCAGCAGGCGACGGGACTTATCGAGACCAAACATGTCGCCATAGCGATCGAGCGCGACCATGACGGAGGTGAAGTTGCTTGCATTGACCGCCCTTTCGCGGCCGAGCGAATTTTCTGCACAGATATGGCGCCATTCGGATTCCTTTTTATTGGATGCTGGCCATTTTCCGACCGGGCTTGCACCGTGAACCACTCAAAAACGGGGGAAACTCATGGCTCCAGGACGGCGCCCTACTGAGGAGAAATGGTCGAACTGCATGAATCGCCGTGGCTCTCATCGCCTCGGGCGCGCCCGCGCAGGCGGACACGACGGTGTGCTTGGGAAATGTGTGTCACTTCCAGGAACGGCACCAACCATGAAAGGTCTCTGAGCGACATCAATGAAGAAGCGAGAAAGGAATCGCTTGAGAACATTCGAGACCATTGATTGTTGTGGGGCAGACGATGCCTCCACTTGCCTGAGAGCAAAACTCACGCTGCAGCGCCTTTTCTACTAAACGCATGCTCCTTGATGCCTTCCCGCCGCTAGACGAGCGCGAGGCCCGCCGCATTGATGCGCCGGCTCATGTTGCTCCTCTCGGCGCGATACGCGTTGAGTCTAAGGTATGTGGATGACGCTTTAGCCCCGTTGGAAATAGACTAACAACGCTTGACAAAGCACGGCATTGGCCGTTCAACTCGGTTCATTCACCAGGGGAGTCCCGACAAGGGGCTGAGATATTGCTGGGCGGATCGGCTCTTTCGACCGCAGCGCAATGACCCGTTGAACCTGATCCAGTTCATGCTGGCGTAGGGACGGTGGGAACGACGGCAGTTGCGACAGCTCCTTTGCGATCGCGTGGACGTGTCTCTATCTTTCCAGCGCCAAGATCTGGGTCTCCAAACGTCAAGGTTGGAGCCGACCAATGGTTTTTTCAGATGTCGTACACGAGCCAAACCGCGGACATAGACGGCAACATCGACGCCCGTTAGCGGTGCGGCGCATGGATGAATGGCCCTACAGCTCCGGCCAGGTAACAGCTCGAACGGCTGCCAAATGAGGCAGGTGCTGATCAACGGAGCGGGTGTCGTCGGCCTTGTCACCTCATACGAACTGGCGCGACGCGGCATTGAGGTCGACGTCTTCGAACGTTCAAAACGGATTGGCGCCGGCGCATCCTGGTTTGCCGGCGGCATGCTGGCGCCCTGGTGTGAGCGCGAAAGTGCCGACGAGAAAGTCGAACGCGTCGGCGCGACAGCCATCGAGTGGTGGAAGACGGCGCTGCCCGACAAGGTCGTGCAAGAGGGGACACTTGTCGTCGCCGCCGCGCGCGATACACGCGAGCTCGATCGCTTCGCGGCGCGAACCAAAGGGCACAGATGGCTTGATGCCGACCAGATAGCCGAACTGGAACCCGATCTCGCCGGCCGTTTTTCTCGTGCACTCCACTTCCCGAGGGAAGCGCATCTCGATCCGAGAGAGGCGCTGTCTTCACTCCATGACACATTAATGGCCATGGGGGTGCGTTTTCATTTCGGCCAGGCGACCGATGCCACCGTCGATCGCCGTGTCGATTCGCATATTGACTGCACAGGCCCTGCCAGGCTCCCGGATGACGCAGCACTGCGGGGCGTGCGTGGCGAGATGCTCTATCTGCGCACCGGCGACATTCAACTGTCGCGTCCAGTGCGCTTCCTGCATCCTCGACACCCCATCTATGTCGTTCCACGCCGCCAGGGCGTCTTCATGGTCGGGGCAACAATGATAGAGAGCGAATTGTCCGGTCCTATCACTGCACGGTCGCTGATGGAGCTCTTAAACGCAGCCTACGCCCTGCACCCGGCCTTCGGCGAAGCGCAGATCACCGAAACCGGAACTGGCATTCGCCCCGCCTACCCCGACAATCTGCCAAGGATCACGAAAAGCGGTTCGATCTATTCCGTGAACGGTATGTATCGGCATGGTTTCCTGCTCTCGCCGGCTCTTGCGCACGACGTTGCCGAACTTCTGCTCAACCCGGACCACAGATCGGAGTTCTATGATGAACCTTAACGTCAATGGCGAAGAGCACGAGGTCGCCTGCTCGACGCTCGCCGAACTGATGGCTGCACTCGACTATGAAGGAAGCTGGCTGGCGACCGCTGTCAACGGCGAACTCGTTCACGCGGCCGACCGCGATCGATGGCGCTTAGGCGATCATGATCGCATCGAAATTCTCTCGCCCATGAAAGGTGGCTGACCATGCTGCAAGTCTACGACACGGAAATCACCTCCCGACTGCTCCTGGGCACAGCGGGCTATCCATCTCCAGCCGTGCTTTCGGACGCGGTGCGGGCTTCAGGGACACAAATCATCACGGTCTCGTTGAGGAGAGAGACGGCCGGCGGCAAAGCCGGAGGTGCGTTTTTCGAACTGATCCGCGAGCTCGGGACGAAAATACTGCCGAACACCGCCGGCTGCCACACCACCAAGGAGGCGGTGCTCACTGCTAAGATGGCGCGCGAGGTTTTCAAGACGAACTGGATCAAGCTCGAAGTGATCGGCAATCACGACACATTGCAGCCGGATGTGTTCGCGCTGGTCGAAGCCGCACAGATCCTTTCAAACGAAGGCTTCGAGATCTTTCCCTATACGACCGACGATCTGGTCGTTGCCGAGCGCCTGCTGGAGGCTGGCTGCCGCGTGTTGATGCCCTGGTGTGCTCCGATCGGCAGTGCCATGGGGCCACAAAACCTGTCCGCCTTGAGGTCGATGCGCGCACACTTCCCGGACGTGCCTCTGATTGTCGATGCGGGCATCGGCCGCCCTTCGCATGCAACCACGGTGATGGAGCTCGGTTTCGATGCCGTGCTCCTGAATACGGCGGTGGCCGGTGCCGGAAATCCGGCCGTGATGGCATCGGGTTTTGCCAAGGCGATCGAGGCCGGTCGGCTGGCTTTTGAAGCCGGCATGCTCGAACCGAGAGACATGGCAGTCCCCTCCACCCCGGTGATCGGAAAGGCGGTCTTCTCATGAAGCTCGATCCCTTCTACCTCATTGTCGACAGCGCGAATTGGGTCGAACGCCTCGTTCCAATTGGAGTGAGGCTGGTCCAGCTTCGCATCAAGGAAAGACCCGATAGCGAAGTCCGTAGCGATATCCGCATCGCCAGAACCATATGCGAGAGACACGGTTGCCAACTTGTCGTCAACGACCATTGGCGCATGGCGATCGACGAAGGCTGCGATTTCGTTCATCTCGGCCAGGAAGATCTGGCGCAAGCTGACGTGGCCGCGATCCGTGGGGCTGGCCTTAAGCTCGGCATCAGCACACATGACGAGGCCGAACTCGATATGGCGCTGTCAGTCGCGCCCGACTATGTCGCGTTGGGTCCGGTCTATCCGACCGTTCTCAAAAAGATGAAATGGGAGCCGCAGGGACTTGCTCGCCTCGCCACATGGAAGAAGAAAATCGGACCGACCCCACTGGTTGCGATCGGTGGACTGAACCTTGAACGCATTGATGGCGTCCTCACCCATGGCGCGGATTGTGCCGCGGTCGTGACCGACATTACACGTAGCCAGGATCCCGAGGACAGAACTAGGCGATGGATCGCTGCAACCTCACGATGGCGCATTGCGCCAGCTTGAACGAGATCTTCGTTTCCCAGCCGGCGACCACGGCCGAGCACCGTCCCCAGATGAGCCTCACCCTCAGAAAAGCCGCCACAACGGAAAATCGACCGAATATAGATGCCTAGAAGAGTGCCGCGAGGCTAACGTGTGACGGCGTAGTCACCGACGATCCTTGTTTCGCAAGCATCGTCAAGGTATATAGAAACCTGAAGGTGCTGTGGTCGAGGAAGATGTCTATTGTTGCAGTAAAGGTTTTGTCGACTGTCAACGCCCCTTATGGGACGAAGCTTTCGGCTGAGCAATTGGCATCCAAGATTTCCGATCCTGCCAGCGCAGTCAATTTCGATGCGTCGGCGTTCTCCTTTTTTTCCGAGGTAGACGAGAACCTTCAGATCTCGTTCCTTGGCGAAATGCACGTTGATCCGGCGATCGCTTCCGACTTAGCACGGAAGTTCTCGGCACTTGCCGGTTACCCGCTACCTTTGGCGCGGGCGGCATAATTGGTCGAACACCCAGCCAGCAGATGGGGGGACCTGTTTGATCACGCGGCTGCATTATCGATCAGGCAAGCTCCCAACTCACATTGATCGACAATTGGACTTTTAGAGGCGGTACCGCCCTGATGCTCCAGATCGATCATCGCGAGAGCTTTGATGTCGACATCTTCATCGATGATCCGCAGCTTCTGAACCCGAAGACACAGGGCTACGCGCTCGACATCAACCCTGACGGCTATCAGTCCGATGGATCAAGAACATTGAAGATCGTCTTCGAGAATGTTGGCGAAATCGACTTTATCTGCGCGCCCAGCCTGACTGATAACCCCACGGTGAAAGCGGAGGTGCGCGGTCGCGACGTCCTGCTTGAGACCCCTGGCGAAATCATCGCAAAGAAAATATTTTACCGCGGGCCACGATGCAGCCCCGCGACATGTTCGACATCGCCTGCGTCGTGAAGACTCACGGTGTCGAGTATCTCAATGAGGCCCTTACGCCCTTCGGAGACAAATGCGAGAAGGCTCTAAAAGTCGCTCGCCAGATGAACCCGCAGTTCGCGGAGACCATCATGACAAGACTTTTGTACCGTGAAGGCTTTTCCGAGATTCCACGCCTGGGACAGGCAATGACGATCAAACTCCTGGAAGCCATCTGCGCTCATTCGACCGGCGCAAAAGTCTAGCATGAGCCCATCCAAGTCGCAGACCGCCACTTTGGGCGCTACTAAGGCTCCCGGACTGAAGCGCCATTTGCTCGCAACAACGCCATCAACACTGGTCCGAGCGAAAACTCCCCTCGCCGCGCCTTTGCCGTCAAATAGCACAGACAACCGCCGGCCGAGTTGATGTAGCCTGCCTTCTCGAGAATGCAGGCCATCGTTGCGGCGACGCTTTCCGGTCCGATCGCCTCACAAGCATCCTGATAGAAAAGACAAGTCCAAGGTCGCTTCCGATGCAGGCTTAACAGTACTGAGCCTGATGCCTTGCCGGCTGGGCATCTCTGCGAAACTGGCTCCGTGCGCGCGATGTGCCCACGCTGGTCATGCTGCACGCCCAGAAAAGGATGAGCGTACCAGGCGGCGGCCGCTATCGCGGCCAAAGCCCGTTCGCGCGCGGCTTGACCGGTTAAAAGGGTCGCCGCGGAGGTTCAGCGCAAGCGCCGGCCGCAGGCCGGGAACCGGGACCGACTACCCCCGGCAAGCCGCTCCGCACTCCCGAGGCATTTCACGCTTCGCGACCATGCGCCCACGCCCTGGCAGCCAAAACCGAGGGGCAACAATCTCGCCCAATCGCGCAGATTTGGCTGGGATTTCCACCGGCCTCGGTGAAGAGAACACGGCACGTCATGGTTAAGTGGAATACGCGTTCTATTGTCATATTTTCGTTGCATATTCATTTCATTTCGCTTCTACTACTTTTTGGTTTCGCAGCGAAGGTTGCGTAAGCTTCGATCGAGGAGGATCGATTTTGCCGGGCGTGCCAAATGCCCTGGCTTTTGAGAAATGGGAGGAATCATGTTCAGACATTTGAACTGGACCGTCGTGGTCGCGTCCGCATTTTCAGTCGGCCTTGCTTCAAACGCATTGGCCGCTACCGAGCTTTCCTGGTGGCACGCCATGACCGGCGCCAACAACGAAGTTGTCGACAAGCTGGCAAAGGAATTCAACGACAGCCAGACCGCCTACAAAGTCGTGCCCGTCTTCAAAGGAACCTACCCGGAAACGTTGAACGCCGGCATTGCCGCGTTCCGCTCCAAGCAGGCGCCCGCCATCCTGCAGGTCTTCGATGCAGGCAGCGGTGTGATGCTGGGTGCGGAAGGCGCGATCCTGCCGGTGGCAGAGGTGCTCCAGAAGGGCGGTTACGAATTCAACAAGGATCAATACCTGCCGGGCATCGTCGCTTATTATTCGAAGGCGGACGGTACGATGCTGTCCTTCCCTTATAATTCGTCGTCGCCGATCCTCTATTACAACAAGGACGCGTTTACGAAGGCCGGCCTCGATGCGGAGAACCCGCCGAAGACCTGGCCGGAGGTGTTCGACGCGGCCAAGAAGATCAAGGCGAGCGGCGCTTCGGCCTGCGGCTTCACCTCCACCTGGCTCACCTGGATCCAGACCGAAAACTTCGCAGCCTGGAACAACGTGCCTTACGGAACGAACGAGAACGGCCTTGCCGGCCCCGACGTCGAACTGAAGGTCGACGCACCGCTGTTCGTGCAGCATTTCCAGGCGATAGCCGATCTCGCAAAGGACGGTACGTTCCGTTATGGTGGCCGCACCTCGGAGGCAAAGCAGCTCTTCACATCAGGTGAATGCGCCATCCTGACGGAATCATCCGGTGGCCTCGGCGACATCATCAAGTCGGGTATCAAATACGGTATTGGCCAGTTGCCCTATTACGAGGGCAGCGGTCCGCAGAATACGATCCCGGGCGGCGCAAGCCTCTGGGTATTCGGCGGCAAATCCGACGATGAATACAAGGGCATCGCCGAGTTCTTTAATTTCCTGTCGAAGACCGAAATCCAGGCACGCCTGCATCAGGTCTCGGGCTATCTGCCCGTCACCCTTGCGGCCTATGAGGAAACCAAGAAGTCGGGATTCTATGAAAAGAACCCCGGCCGTGAAACGCCGATCCTGCAGATGATGGGCAAGGCGCCAACGGAAAACTCCAAGGGTGTGCGGCTCGTCAATCTTCCGCAGGTGAGAGACATCCTCAACGAAGAGTTCGAGGCGATGCTCGCCGGGCAGAAGGATGCGCAAGCAGCCCTGACCGAAGGTACCAAGAAGGCGAACGCCGCAATCGCGGCAGCCATCGGAAACTAACGATGCAATAGCAGGACTGCCCCGGGCGTGAACCGGGGCAGTCCATCTCCTCGCGCAAAGAAGGGGGTCGCTTTGCAGCCTGTCGTCTTTCCCAATAAAATATTGCCTTATCTCCTGCTCGCACCGCAGATCGTGCTCACGGTCATCTTCTTCTTTTGGCCGGCGAGCCAGGCGCTTTATCAATCCGTGCTTCGCGAGGATCCGTTCGGGCTCAAGTCCGGCTTCGTCGGCCTTGCCAACTTTCGCGCCGTCCTGGCAAACCCGGACTACCTGCATTCGCTGAAGGTGACAGTGGTCTTCAGCCTGGCGACGGCGTTGCTCTCGATGGCTGTCGCTCTGTTGTTGGCAACGGCGGCAGACCGTGTCGTTCGCGGCCGAAACATCTACCGCACGCTTCTGATCTGGCCCTATGCCGTTGCACCCGCAGTGGCCGGCATGCTGTGGCTCTTCATGTTCAATCCGGCGATGGGGACATTTGCCTATATCTTACGGCGCAACGGCTTTGCATGGGATCCGCTTCTGAATGGCGACCAGGCCATGGCGTTGGTGATCGTCGCGGCTGCGTGGAAGCAGATCAGCTACAATTTCCTCTTCTTCGTCGCTGGTCTGCAAGCGATCCCGAAATCGCTGATCGAGGCTGCATCGATTGATGGCGCACGCGGAGCGCGGCGTTTCTGGACGATCGTCTTCCCGCTTTTGGCACCGACCACCTTCTTCCTGCTGGTGGTCAACACCGTCTACGCCTTCTTCGACACGTTCGGCATCATCCATGCGGTCACCGGCGGCGGACCGGCGAAGGCGACGGAAACGCTCGTCTACAAGGTCTACAATGATGGCTTCGTCAATCTCGACCTCGGCAGTTCCGCCGCGCAATCGGTCATTCTCATGGTCATCGTCGTCGCACTGACGGCGTTCCAATTCCGCTTCGTCGAGAAGCGGGTTCACTACTCATGAGGCGCGCTGATGATTGAAAAACGTCCCATCGCCAATTTCATCGGCCATCTCGTGCTGATCATCGGCGTCATTATCGTCGCCTTTCCGATCTACTACACCTTCGTCGCCTCCAGCCGGACGTCGGTCGAGATCATCCGCCCGCCGATGTCCTTGACCCTCGGCGATCAACTGAGCGAGAACTATACGGAGGCGATGTCCGGCGGCGTCGAGCGCGTGGTCGGCGTCAGCCTTGAGCGGCTCTTGTTCAATTCGACCGTCGTTGCGATTGCGATCGCCGTCGGCAAAATCGTCATCTCGTTCCTCTCGGCCTTCGCGATCGTTTTCTTTCGCTTTCCGCTGAAGATGGTCTTCTTCTGGATGATCTTCATTACCCTGATGCTGCCGGTCGAGGTACGCATCCTGCCCACTTACAAGGTGATCGTCGACCTCGGGTTGATCGATACCTATGCTGGCCTGACGCTGCCTTTGATGGCTTCGGCAACGGCGACCTTTCTTTTCCGGCAGTTCTTTCTGACGATCCCGGGCGAACTGGTGGAAGCGGCGCGCATCGACAATGCCGGCCCCTTTCGCTTCATGCGTGACATCCTGCTTCCGCTTTCGAAAACCAACATCGCCGCGCTGTTCGTCATTCTCTTCATCTATGGCTGGACCCAGTATCTCTGGCCGTTGCTGGTAACGAACGACGCGAAGATGAACACCATCATCATCGGCCTGCGTCGCATGGTCGATTTCACCGACGCCTCGACACCCTGGAACTACGTGATGGTAACCGCGATCCTCGCGATCATCCCGCCAATCCTCGTCGTCGTGCTGATGCAGCGCTGGTTCGTCAAAGGTCTTGTGGAGACTGAGAAGTAATGGCTCAAATTACCCTGAACAACGTCCGCAAGATCTATGGCGGCAATATCGAGGCGATCAAGGGAGTCTCGCTGCAGATCGATGATGGCGAACTCGTCGTTCTCGTCGGCCCATCCGGATGTGGAAAGTCCACGCTTCTGCGCATGATTGCGGGTCTCGAAAGCATCAGCTCCGGCGAGATCGTCATCGGCAACAGAACAGTCAATGATCTGGAACCCGCTGAGCGGGACATTGCGATGGTGTTTCAGAACTACGCGCTCTACCCGCATATGACCGTGCATCAGAACCTTGCCTACGGGCTGAAGAACCGCAACACGCCGAAGGACGAGATCGAGCGTCGTATCGCGATTGCCGCCAAGACCCTGGAAATAGAGCAGTATCTCCACCGCAAACCACGCCAGTTGTCCGGTGGCCAGCGCCAACGCGTGGCCATGGGGCGGGCGATCGTGCGTGAGCCGGCCGCGTTCTTGTTCGACGAGCCACTGTCCAATCTCGACGCCAAGTTGAGAGGGCAGATGCGGATCGAAATAAAGCGCTTGCAGCGGTCTCTTGGCACGACCAGCGTTTACGTCACGCATGACCAGATGGAGGCGATGACGCTTGCCGACAAGCTGGTCGTGGTCAATGGCGGACAGATCGAGCAAGTCGGATCACCGATCGAACTCTACGAAAAACCGGCAACGACTTTTGTCGCAACGTTCATCGGTTCACCGTCGATGAACCTGCTCAAACATGCTGAAACTCTTGAGGGCTGGTCGATCTCGCCCCATGTGCCCAAACCAGCAGGCGCATTTACGATCGGCGTCCGACCGGAAGACCTCGTTGTCAGTGAACCCACCGCTCCGGACTTTGATTTCACCGCCAAGGTCCGCATCGACAGCATCGAACTCGTTGGAGCGGAGAGTTACGTGCATGGCAAATTCGCCAATGGCCAGGATCTTGTGTTCCGAGTCCCAGGGCGATCGGTGAGGCAGATCGACGATCATGTCACGGTCGGCGCGCAGGCCAAGGACCTGCATGTGTTTGATGATAGGGGCAAGCGCGTGTCCTAACACGGGCTTTGCGGCTTCCTATCCTCGCCAAAATCAATGAGCCTCGCCTCGGCGGCAGAATGGAGCGATCGTTCCGCGTGCCTTGTATCTCAGGCGATGATTTTCTAGATCAATAAGTACGGATAATCGGCTGATATTATTAGTTATTCCATAATGCCAAATGAGCTTTCTGTCTATACATTAGGTGTTTCGAGGTCGGTGCGGCGCACGCTTTCCACGAGATCAATGAGTGCATCGGTCCGGCCCATTACCCCAAGCCCTCTTCGGCAATTTTATATCTGCCGGGAATATCTCGCTTTTACATAGGCTTCTTTGACGATATTAAACCAAGCGGCGAATGCTGCTGATCGTGTAGCCGGATCTCAGCCAGTCCGCGATGCTGCTCTTTAGCACGACCACGCAGGAATTTCAGATTGTGGGATGCCGGACTGTAGCGGCATCACGATGCGCGATGGGCCTCTCGATCGTCGCCTCCGACGGCCAGCGACCGCAAACAAAAAGTAACTCCGGTGTCCAAGGACCATGTCGAACAGTCGAGAGTGGCCCAGTCTTTGCGCCTGCGCAATGAGAAGCGGCGGCGCAGGCGGCATGATGGGAACAGTACAATGGAGATCGTCATATCCGAACAGGTAGTCGAGCATGAGACTTCAACGTGCTGGATGGCACCCAGGGCGTTCGAACGCTTGCGGCCGAGGCGACGACCGCCACCAGGATGGTGTGGCATTCTTAGGGTGATAGGAGGTGGAGTTGAACGCAACGTCGCGCCCGCTTGGCGCTGCAGATATCATGCGCCTGGAAACGCTCCACCGCGAACTGCTCACGATTTGCCTTCGGCTCGAGGAGGTTGCCGCGGACATCGAGATGAGCGCGAGCGAACCAGTTCGTGAGCTTGCGCAGTCGATCCCAGCAATTTTGAAGGAGGTTCATGACCTCGAAGAGCATACTCTCTTTCCCGATTTCGATCGCAACGCGGGTTCGCTCTTCGCCGCCAAGGCCATCGAAAGGCTAAGGCTGATCATCGCTGCGACCGGCTGGCGGCAGAGGAACTCTCACTCGTCTTTTGCGCGCTGGCCGATGGCCGGTCTGATCTCGGGCCAGACACCATTGCCCGTCTACTGCACGGCTTCCAGGAAGCGCTCCGCCGGCATATTCACGCCGAGAGCCTTGTAATGGAGGCGCTGTTAGCGGCTAAGGCCGAAGCTCGCGAGATTTTTCAGTAACGCGCGCTTGTCGCGACATGGCCAAGAACGGATCAATCAATCGCGGTACTGGCGCACCGCTATGCGGGTCTGGCAATCTCCGGTGGCCCGACTTCTTGTCGGCACCCCGGCTCGCGGCGCTTCAAGTCGACGTCACTCGACTATTTGGCCTACCCTCTGCAACCCCGGCCAGCGCCGGGCAGGCCAAGCGCTGATTTACACCAGCGCACGCCTGTAGGCTGCGATCGTTTCCGCCGTGCTCGACAGCAGCGAGCCATGGCACTCGCCTCGGTGATACTCCGGGACTTCCTCCCTCCCAACGAACTGCCGCCCGTCCCATCTGGTCGGACCTGTTCTGACCGTGATGTTGGCGGCGCAGGTGGGGTTACGGGACGGCTGTCGAGCGGTGCCGGGGGCAAACGGGGACGTCTGGGAAAGCGTAAACTTGATAGGTGTCACGCTATCAAAAGCGATATGCGCCCGCGGCGGAGACGGAGCGCATTTCTTTGCCCTTAGCCTCGCTCCAGTTCCGAATTCAGATGATCGGCCAACCGGATTGCAAGAGCAAGGATCGTCAACGTCGGATTGGCGTGACCGCTGGTTGGAAACACCGAGCCGCCGGCAATGTACAAGTTGTTGATGCCATGAACTCTGCAATGAAGGTCGACGACACCAGTTTTTGGGCTCGTCGACATGCGCGTCGTTCCAAGCGTGTGCGCCATATCGATGATGACGAGATCCTGTGTGCGCCGTTCTGTGACCCAAGGTTCCAGTTTCGGGGTGGGGAGCTCAGCACGGGCGAGAGCTTCATGCGATAATTCGGCAATCCTGAGCAACGTTTTGTATTCGAGATCGCTAATGCGCCAATCGGTCTTGGCGAGCGGTACGCCGAACTTGTCCTTCCGCTCGCTGAGGCTGACCCTGCTCGCCGGATTTGGAGCCTGTTCGCAGATCGCTTCTATGCGCAACCCAGACAACTTGTGAGGCAGACCCCGGGACTGGAACTCGTCGGCGACGAGATTTGGCGAAAGCATAATCGCCGTGTTGACGATAAGATCCTTGAAGACCTTGGGTGTGCGGTGGTCCGAAAGGATCTTCATACCAATCCCCCTGGCGATGAATCCCGAACCGGCTGCAACGGAAAGAACATCACGTCCGACATTGTGGCTGCGCGAACGCAACAGCCTCTTCAAGGCGACCCATGGATCGTCTGGTGCACGTTCTGTCGAGAAAAAGACAGCGGCATTCGATATCTGTTCGCGTTCCTGGGCAGTAGCGGTTAGAGCAAGACCATGGGCGAACATGTGCGCGCGATTTTCGTGGTGAACTCCATAGAAGCCGAAGAGCTTTGTGAGCGCTGCCATTCGATCGGTCGGGATCCGCCCCACGCGTGCCGCAACGTGGTCCATGAGAAATCGCCCGACGACATCGTAGTGATTGCCGATTCCTTGCGAAAAGACATCAGTGGACGCTAGCAACAACCGGGCATTCTCAATGCCGCCAGCAGCCAGCACGCAAATCGTGGCCTCAATGCGCGCGCGCTTGCCCCCAACACTGACGACATCGATGCGCGAAAACTGGGATCCATCGCCGTTCACACCCACGCGGCTCACTGTCGCGTCGAGAAGAACATCGGTATTGGTCGGCCGGCGGGCCAGGAACTCTCGTCCGAAGCGCATTACGTCAAGGCGATCGACGCGCGAGCGAGCAAACTGCCAGTAGAATGAACGTAGCCCTTCGTTGTCAAAACGTTCCGGCGGTGCCTTTGGGCATAGGTTGAGGACCTTCATTGCACGAAGGAGATAGGGCACGATGTGTTCGTGATCGACTGGCCAGCCGGAATAGGGCACCCAGCTTCGAGCCTGAAAGTCTAGCGCATCAAATGGGGCCGACTTTCCCGCCCATGCGTGTGTGGATCCGCCAAGGCCACGGCATCGCACGCCATAGGGCTGTACGTCAGGTGACCAGAACTTGGCTTGCGAACCATGAAATTCTATCCTCTTGCGGATCTGTGCCTCTGTTCGAAGTTCACCGACGTTCTCAACTTCATTGAGCGCAGAATGCTCGGGACTTTCGAGTTCAAGCCCGCTTTCGACGACGACGACCTTCCTTCCCGCCCTGGAACACTCCTCGGCTATTGTCAGGCCCACAGGGCCAGCCCCCACAATTACGATATCCGCCATGATGATGGAGTTGTCGTCAAACTCCGAAAGCCGCCTTATCCTCATCTAAGGGGAGTTCTCTTCGAGGAAACGGAAGTCCAACCTGTGCACAATGATCGATGAGCGAAGCGCTGCACCCTATCGGCAAAGCGCATCCCTTTTGGCTTGCGAGTAACTACGCAGTTGCGGCTAACCCCATCCTGGACGCTCTTTCGCATCGGCTCCTCCGTCCTCCTTGCCTCGCAGTTTACAGCCCTGGATGGAGAGAACGTTGCGTTGGATCAAAGCCGTTCGCGTCAACTTGCTGAAGGTAAGGGGTGCTGGTTGTTGCACCGCTTCGACAAGGGCTTGCCACTGCGGAAGCGGCTGCCCAACTCTGGATCACCGCCAGGACGCTTTAGAGCCTCACCCCTTTCCAAGGACCGGCCTTTGAGAGGTTAAGCCGTAGACGCAACGCTCGGCAGCGATGGCGGGTGGCCACCTTCAGGCGGAGCCGTCGAGCGACCTTCTTGTTTTGACCGACAGAAGCCATGCGACCGACAATAACAGCAGGCTCGCCACAATCGCTTGCGCCTGGCATGCTGTGTTAGGCCTCTTTAATTGGCCGACCCACCGCGCACCGGTTTGCCGTGTTCTGCAAATAAGGTCGAACGTCACTTTCCCGCTTGCCGTAAGCCTGATTGCGGCTGGCCGCACTAAAGACCGGTCTGGGCACAGGACGGCTCATCGCCTGAACAAAGACCATCATGAAGAGAGCCCACGCGGCCATCCAGCAGACCGCCGCGGCAACAACGGGTTCGAAATACGCGGCACTCATGCCGTCGCCAAAAACACGCAGCAAAGCGGAGACAGATAGAAGCCTGAACGCGCAAGTCGTGGGCCAGCTGAGGATCAGCCTCTCACCGTTACGAACCGAGGCCGACCGCATCATGAAGGCGGCGATCATCGTTCCCATAGCTCCCATCGTCATTGCATGCAGGGCGGCGATCGGTGGGAACTGGGCGGGAAAGATAATAGCAACGCCGTTCAGGATGAGCGCCGCCGGCATCCAGGCGAAGGCGATATGCAGGATAAACAGTGCCGGATACCGCGCGGCCTTGAGGCTTTGCCAACTCGCCATTTGCAGCAACAACACAGCGCCTGAAAGCATCAACAGGTAGCCGGATATGTTTTGGATCGCGCCTCGAATACAAATGGCGGCCAGAATACCCAGGATCGCCAGATACGAAAATGCCGGCCGATCGCGAAAGGGGGTCTGTGTCCCGGTCCGGACGAGCCAATGCCGCGTGAAGGCAGGCACGGCGCGTCCACCAATCGCGGTGATCAACAGGCTATAAATCCCCCACGGCGAACCTATCGAGTTCAAGCCGTAAACGTTGGAGAGCGCGGCGCTAATTCCAAGTGCGGCCGCTCCGAGTGGTGCCCACAGGCGGTGCCACGCCGCGGCCTTTAACAACGCAACCGCCAGGACAGCCGCCAAGAACACGAAATATGCAGATGCCCCGATGACAGATGCGAGATGCGGGAAATGCATAGAGAATGCTGCCGTGAGCCGGGCAGTGCACCAAAGGGAAGAAGCAATTATTGTGACCGCAGGTGGAACGGGACCTCTCTTCGTCCACGCGGGCAAGACCGTAAGGAGATAGCCCCCTACCGCAGCACCGGCCATGCCGAACAAAAGCTCGCTACTATGCCAACTAGTTCTCTCCAGCGCGATTTCTTCCGGGAGGATCCAGACAAGGGGTACGACGAGCGCCCAAAGTCCGGCGAGAAAAAACAGCGGTCGGTAGGGTGCCTGCCAAATAGACTTCGAATTGACCACCCCTGATATCAAATGCCCCTCTTGGATTGAGCCCCAAAGCGCGCAAGCCGTCCTGCGTTCTCAAAATGTATATGCATCACCCGATCGTCAGTTGAGTTGCACCGTCCGGTATCGAACGCAGTGCAGACGCCGTCGCGGTGAGAGGATTCCAGCGCCCGCCAATTTTGCCGAGATCGGAGCTGCCGTGTTGCCGAGCCATTGCTCCGGTCTTGGTCTGTTCCCAAACCTGCACCACCGACCACGATGGTGTTCGCTCGTGCGGAGGGCAGACTGCAGCCCAACGGAAGCATCAATTGATTTGCAGGTTAAATGATGCGTACCCGCCTGCAGGGTAGACCGCACGGATAGCCTCGGTACCGAAAGGAAGGACAAAGTTCCCGATGCCGCTAAGCAGTTCGTCCAAGACGACCCTCAGTTGCATCCTTGCCAATGCTGCGCCGGGGCAGATATGGATCCCCGCACCATAGAGCAGATTTTGCGACTGATCCCGATCGGGACGGAACTGGTCCGCATCCTCGAACACTGTACCGTCACGGTTTGCTGATGCCCAAATCACTGTAATCCTTTCCCCTGCCTTGATCGTCCGCTCACCGATTGCCACAGATCGAGAAGCAACGCGCCGATTGGAAATCAAAGGTCCATGGAGACGAAGTATTTCGTCCACGGCTTGCGGAAGGAAAGCCCTGTCACGGCGTAGCTGTGATTGGACTTCGGGATGTTCCGCAAGGAAATGGACAATGATCCCGACGCAGGCAGAGATGGTGCCCAGTTCGCCCACGGTCCAGTTGCGCAAGACACTAACGATCTCCGCAGGCCGGAGCAGCCGTCCATCAACGGCCTGCCGCACCAAACTGGTGGTGATATCGTCCGGTGCTGCAGCGCCGGCCTGCTGGCGTATTTCCAGCTGTGATCGGATATAGCCATCGAATTCGAGCGCTATGGACGCAAGGGCATTCGCATCGCGGACCAGCGTCGCCTCGCGGTTCTTCCGGACCCATTGCCGTAATGGTTCGTGCAATGATCGGGGCCAGCCCAAGAAGCCACACTGGATTCGTATGGCATATGGTTCAGCAAATCCCATCATGAATTCGCTAGACGGATCTTTCTTGAGTGAGGCGACCAGATCGCGAGCAATCCAGCGGCATGCCGGCTCGAAGGCCTCAATCCGCTCCACCGCGAAGTAGGGCTCGATCATCTGCCGGTAGTGTGTATGTTCAGGCGGATCCATTCCGTTGGGAACTGACGGGTGGCGTGAAACAACGTTGCTGTAGGTTTCGTGATCGTTCAGTACCTGCAAGACATCCGTATGGCGGAAAAGCGACCATCCGAGGTAGTCGCTATAGGCCACCGGGCACGCCTCGCGCATCTGGTCGTAGGCCTGGATCTGATTGGCTAGAACCTCGCGACTGCGAGGATCCCAATCGGAGACTGTCTCCATAGAAGACTTGTGCTGGTTGGAAGCCGCTGCCGCTGCCGATTCCATTCATGCGCCCTTTCCGCCAATATGTGCCCATATGTGCATCAGCGGCAGGCGCGTTCTTTGTCGTCACTCAAATAGTTTGCGCACGCTCCAGTATTTTGAAGCCCAATTTTTGCTCGATATGAGTTCCTCCATCACGGCTCCGACCAAGGCGCGAACCGCCCGTCCTTGACTTGGCATCTGATACCAGATCGCCATTCCCGGCATGTGTGGCACGGCGTGAGTGTGGACCTCTTTCACCCGTCCATGGCCCCTACTCAGGAGCCATATGTCGCGAGTAGCGCCTTTGTGCCTGCGGCGACCGCGAAGAATGCGGACCACCCGACAAGTGCCATCGATAATCGAGGGCGTAGATCACGCAGCCCCATAAAGTAGACCACCACCCAGCGCGATTTGATGACGGTTAGGATCAGAATGACGCCGAAAGCCGTGAACGGAACAGCTTCGTGCTTCCATTGAGCCGAGATAAGAGCGGCGATGATTGCAAACAACAGTAGTTTTGCGGCACGACCAAGCAGCCATGTGGAATTGTTGGTTTGCATCGTCTACCCCAGATAGATTACGGGAAAAATTACCAGCCAGACGATGTCAATCACGTGCCAGACAGTCGTAACCAACACCACATTGGACCGCTCCATCCTTCGTGCGATCAGCAACATGAGCAGGCTCAGGAATGCCACATGCGCGAGATGGAAACCTGTGATCATGAAGTAGAGTTCGAAGAAGGCATTGAATGTCGCGTCACCGATGAACCGTAACTCGCCTTGGTATTCAACGACCCTGGTCGCTGCGAATAAAAATCCAAGCATCGCTGATGCGACCAAGGCGAACCTTCGCTTTTGGTATGTCGCCGCACGCACCGCCTCCGCCGCCAACCATCCACTTGCGATCAATACGAGCGTGTTGAGACTAGCGAGCCGCCCATTCAAATGAATTTTGGCAAGCGAAAAGCTGTCCGGGTGAAGGTACGACATCACCATGAACCCGCCAAGCAAGACGCCGAACGCAAACAATTCGCTCCAAACGAGAATCCAGAGCACCAGATCATCACTCGGTTCGTCGCTTTGCGCCAGTTCAACTGCCATGAACTCGAAATCTCCACTTTATGCACTGGTGCTACAAAACACCGCGGCGTTCTTTGTGCTTGCACAAAGAATGGTCCGAGTGCGCGTTTCGCGATGCTGATCGTAAATTTGGAGAGGCTCAACCGCCGGAAAGCAATTTGACTCGGCTTTGCAAGCTAACCAGATCAAAATCCGAGATGAGCAGATCGAGGCGGACGTTCCATTCGCAATCGCAGGGTACCGGGACGTGCTGCACGCTCCAGAAACCCGGCGACACTCGACGGATAGGCACCTTGAATTTTGAAACCGAGCCGTCAACCGACGACATCTCAAGTGTGACTTCATGAGGATCCAAGCCGGCAAATTCGGCAGTCGACAGAGATATCTCTGCATTGAAGATCAGATCGGGCGTCGTTTCGAACGCCAGCATTGCCATTGTTTCGGCATCCTGGAGGTGAACGGATGTGGCGATTGGCTGCCTTAGCGCGAGCGCACGGGGCGGCGGTGTGAACCGCCACAATGAAGTGACTGCCAATACCAGCACGACCAGGAAAACTTCGACCGAGACTAGGTTTTTCATGCTTTTGGCCGCACGAAGGCAGCCCGACGCGACACGTGGCGTTAGAACGAGGCGATTCCATGCGCCGAGTACAAGTGCGCCGCTCACCAATGTCACTTTCGCGAGCAGAACCTTGCCGTAATCAAAACCCAAGATCGCGGGGGGCCAGCCAACCTGGACATAGGCGAGATACCCTCCGGCGACCAGCATGACAGCGATCGAGTAGGGAATTGCGGCCGAGAACCTCAGTAAACTGTCACGTTGCCCTTGATGGCGGGGCCCTAGAACATGCCACAAACCAGGCAACGAGCCCGCCCAGAAACAGACCGCCGTCACATGAAGTGATACCGCGGCAAAGGAGAGCCATTTAATGCCAGCGCCGGACGCATGTCCCGTCAAGGCAAAAGCGGGGCCAATCAAAGCCAGCGATGCAAACGTCAGCGCCTTGCCGGCTATCGATCGCGGCCTTGCACAAACTGCCAGTAGGAGCGTTAGTCCCACCAAGAATATCGAACGCGCCAGGCTGCTATCGAGTGCGTCGGCCCAAGCCTTCGCTCCAAGCAACGCCGCCCATGACGCGCTGTTTTCAACTGCGAGGAGCCCGATCAGAAACACAGCACATACCGCCGCGGTATATAGAAGAGTGATTGTGGTTCTTGTCGGCGCTCTATGCGCGATCCAGAACGAGAAGAAACTTCCGCCGATGCCGAACAGGCAAGCCAGGTAGAATAGAAACTTCGTTCCGAGTGTTAACAGCGCAACCCGCTCCGCGCCTCCCGTGTCATCCTTCAACTCGCTCATGTCGTAGCTAGCGCCAACAGCAAAGACGACGGAGGCCGCGACGGGGTGGCCATCTTCGGAAAGGATCCGCCAATTTAGAGCGTAAGCGCCCTCCCCTAGCGGCTCGGCGAGCTCGACCACGACGTCGTTGCCGGAAATCGTCGCTGGCAGATTGGCTGGTTTCGCATTGCGGTCGACGAGCGTGAGGTCGACGCGGGTCACAGCTTCCGAAAACCGGAGGGACAGTTGAAGCGGCCGGGAGGTCAGACGCTCTCCTTGCGCCGGAGTGGAGGAGACCAAGACTGCGTGTGCAAAGGCATGCTGCCAAGGCATAACCAGGCAGAGCGCAAGGGTGACCAGAAATACCAACACAGAAGCGTTGCGGGGGCGGGCAAGTTCGAAAGTACGGATCATGCCCATGCCCCCGCCAGCGTCGTCACTTTTCGATGATGGTCAAAGTCGGCGCGGGATGTTCGTAGTCATCAGCGCTCTTCCCGTCAGTCGGGACCTCGATCCACCTTGTGGTAGCCCCACCCACGCAATCCTGGACGACGGGAAACGCGACAGTTGCACCCGGCTTGAAGGCGTCGGTGATGTAAGCCCGGAACACAAACTCGTCGTATTCGTCGTCCGCCAGGTTGCCCCCTGACCAGATCAGTTCGCGGACGCCACTTGTTTGTTGCTGACCGTGCAGTTCGTACGCTTCCGCATATTCGCCATGCGTCTTCTCGATTTTCCAACCGGGTTTGGGCATGGGCTTCACTGAAATTACGCCTTCCGGAAGCCGCACCCTAAGAGCAACCGTGGCCTTGCCGTCACAACCGTGCCCGACCCGCAGAATGGCTTTGTAGGTTGATCCGACCTTTGCACTGCCGTTGTCGAGGGTTATGTGCGCCATGGCAGGAAAGACCGTTCCGGCCGCCAGCAAGATGGCGGCCAACGAAGTCTTGAGCATGGACATCTCGTAGTTCCTTCACTCTGTGACCGCTGTCATTCAAGGAGACACGGTCCGATTGTTTCGACGTCACGCCAGCCGCGACGCTAAAAAAGCAAATAGACTTGAGTACTCCAGACAACTTTGATTTGCGTCAAGGAAGAGAGCTTTAGAGGCGAGCCAGCCTTCGTCTAAAATGTCGCCCAATCGGCAAGCGGGCCGACGAAGCGCGCAGCACCGCCAAGCAAGCCAGCTTAAACACCAACAGGAGTGGCACGATCGTCGGCGAAGCGATTGTAGCGATGGTCAACATTGAACAGTCATCAAAACAGATTGCCGGCATAATTGCCGTGATTGACGAAATCGCGTTTCAGACCAATCTTCCTGCATTGAACGCCGGGGTGGAGGCGGCCCGGGCAGGCGAGGCTGGCAAGGGCTTTGCTGTAGTCGCGCAAGAAGTGCGTGAACTCGCGCAAAGATCTGCAGGAGCTGCTCGAGAAATCAAAGACCTCATCCACAGCTCTCGTAGCGATGTCGAGACCGGCGTCCAACTCGTTAAGGACACCGGGGAAGCCCTCAAAAGTATCGAAGGCCAGGTTAATGCCATTAACCTGAACATGGATGCCATCGCCACCTCGACCAATGAGCAATCCGCTGGGCTCCTGCAGGTCAACGCGGCCGTCAACCAAATGGATGAGGTAACCCAACAGAACGCCGCAATGGTTGAGGAGACCAATAGCGCAAGCGCGACCTTGGCTGCAGAAGCAACCCGTCTCCACGGGCTTGTGGAACGGTTCTGGCTCGCAAGTACAGAAGCCACTCTGTCCGACGCGCGGTCTCTAGGGGCGTCTTCGCGCGAGGGAAACCCCCTGTCGAGGATAGGAGAGCGACTACGGCAACGCGTTGCGTGAGCGATTTTCGCGAACGTCGAGTTATTTGCGTTTAGTCAAAGTTCACGGCGTCTTCTCCGGTACATCAGCGTCAACGAAGCCAAGCGGCTTCAAGAACAGGAGAAGAGCTATGAAACGACTGGCAAACCTCACGATTGGAACTGCAATGGCTTTGGCGGTAATGGCTACCGTATCGCAGGCAGCCGACTATGAAGTACACATGCTGAACAAGGGCAAAGACGGTGTGATGGTGTTCGAGCCGGGACTTACTCGAGTGGCCCCGGGAGACACCGTAACATTTATACCGACCGATAAGTCTCACAATGCCGAATCGATCGCCAACCTCATCCCGGAAGGTGCGCAGGCTTTCAAAGGGAAGATGAACGAAACGGTGAAAATCACTTTCGATGTTAAGGGCGCGTACGCCATCAAATGCGCTCCCCACATGAGCATGGGTATGGTCGCTCTTGTCGTCGTCGGCGACGCTCCGGACAACCTCGAAACCGTGAAGACTGCCAAGCTCCCGAAGAAGGCGCGGGATCGTCTCGACGCTGACATTGCAGCGGGAGCGATGTAACAACGCCACGACGATCTGAACGCCCACGTTCCCAAAACGTGGGCGTTTTCATGTGGTCCTATCGACCGCCGGCGCGCGAGGAACGACGATACAGGTGTAGGCAACATCTTCCGGAAGAGATCAGGGCCATTGGTTGGAAGGCACAGGCAAGCTGGGCTAGCGATACCGTCGGCACTCTGCGGCCTGCAAACCGCAACCGAAGGTCATCACCGCGATTGTCCGAGAGCTGGCAGGTTTTGTGTGGAATGTGAGCCGACATATCCAACCAGTTCGATGAGGAACTAGACCCACGGGAGTTCTGATAACACATAGCAACCTGATCGGCCGCGAAATCCAGGCATGATGGGAAATCCTCGAGACACCTTGGACGAGCTTCCAGCTTATGCCCGTGCTTAGAGCGAGGAAGACCCGTGCCAGTCATGAGAGAGTATCATTTCGCCCTTAGCCGGAACCGACCCGTTTTGGTCATTCGCCAAACAGCGCCTTGGTGTATTTCTTGGAGACGGTCCCGCTGCGCTGTCCGTTCGCGCCATAGTACCGATCTTCACGGCACAGCCGCTCCTTCGCGTCGCAGAAAATCCCGTTGGCAAAGGTGAACTCGGTCAGGTCAACATCACTGGTCGTGAACAGCTTGTTCGCGGCGGCCTTCTTACCGAGATATTTTTTCGTCAGCTCGTGGGAGATCCCCTTTTCATTGGCGCACACGTAGCGGTCGCAGAGCACGCCCGACGCTGGCGATTGGATCGTGGCCCGCTGCTTTGCGTGAGCGGGCATCACGCCCAGGGCCAACAACAAGGCCAGAGAAATCGATCGGTACGGTTTGTTCATAGTTAGACCTCGCTTGGTGGGTGATTCTTCTTCAAAGAATAAAAGACAAACGGACGAAAACATGTTTGCGTGCCGATTGAGTGGAATTGGGATCAAGGGCGGGACCGGAGGCCGCATCCGGGAACGGAGCGCAGCGATTGCCGAACGGGTGAGGATGCTGGCGACGCGGCGGCCGTGACCACTTGCCATAGCAGTATCCTCGCCAGATCATCACGTGATGGCCGGCACCTTGCTTGGGCAACATCCCTTACCCATTGCGCCATAGACGATGTTGCCGTCGTCTCTAGGCACCGAACGAGCAGGCGGAGCTGTACGGGAATTCGCAACCTAGGCGGCATGGGATCGCCGCGCCGCGATCGGTATGACGAAGGGAACGTCCTGTCCCTCAGCGACAACCTCCACATCAACTCCATAGACCGAGCCTAGTCTCGAGGCGGTCAGGACAGCCGCTGGCTCTCCGGAAGCGGCAACCCTGCCCTTCTGTAGCAGAAGCAGCCGGTCGGTGGTCCGGGCCGCGAGATTGAGATCATGAACCGCCATGAGGATGAGTGCGCCCGATCGGCAAACATAGTCCCGCAACAGAGCAAGGACCGTCAATTGATGGCGCAGATCCAGTGCGCAGGTCGCTTCGTCGAGGATAAGCAGCCGCGGCTGGCGCATGAGCCGCTGCCCGAGCAGGACCAACTGCTGTTGACCGCCTGACAGCGTGTTAATCCGGCGATTGGCAAGATGCTCCAGTCCCAGCTCGCAAAGCATCGTCAAGGCTCTCGTGATCTCAGGTTCGCCTATTCGCCATCCCAACTGCTCATGGCGGGCGAGCAGCACAGAGAGATCTGCGTTTACAGAGCAATGTTGCGGCATGAAGCCGACAGTTCTGCAGTCGATTGGGCCGCTCTCCCATTGGATCGTGCCCGAATGCGCAACACTCCCGGCAATGGCGCCGAGCAAGGTGGATTTGCCAGCACCGTTCGGGCCAACCACGGCGACGATCTGGCCCGGCGCGAGCGTCAGCGAGAAGCAGTCAATCGTGCGAGTTCGCCCGTGGTCCACGCAAACATTCGTCAAAGTCAGACCCTCGGTCACAGTTGCTCTCCTTTGCCACGCCGCGCAATGACGACAAACAACATGGGAACGCCAGCAACAGCCGTGATTATGCCAACGGGGATGACGGCGGCCGGGGACAGCAGCTTTCCGAAAACCGATGCACCGATCAGAATGATCCCGCCGAGCGTTGCACTCATTGGCAGCGCAAAGCGGTGATCCTCGCCAACGGCCGCGCGCGCCACGTGTGGCGCGATCAGGCCGACGAAACCGATCGTCCCCACGAAACAGACGGCCGCGGCCGTCAAAAGCGAGACGAGTACGAAGCTGCGTCTGCGCAGCGCATCAACCGACAAGCCCATGCTAGCGGCATTGACGTCACCCAATCTCAGCAGCGTCAGCTTCCAGCTGTCGCGTATGACGAAGGGAAGGCATGCGGTCAGGATCGCCGCGGTGACGGCAACAGTGGTCCAGCTTGCTTTCAGCAGGCTGCCGAACAGCCAGAAGACGATCTGTTGGAGAACTTCGGGTGCGGCCATGAATTGCAACAGGGATTGCATGGACTGAAAAAGAAACAGGACCGCAATGCCGGCCAGCACGAGAATTTCGGGGGTCGTTCCCCGCAGGGCCGCAACGCAGTAGACGAGGCCGCATGCAAGGAGCGTCATGAGGAAGGCTGATGCCGGAACCAAAATGAAACCCGGCAACGGCAGGAACCCACCAAACATGATTGCCAGCGCCGCACCGAACCCTGCGGCAGCGGAAAATCCGAGCGTGAACGGGCTTGCCAAAGGATTGGAAAGTATCGTCTGCATTTGCAATCCGGCAACCCCGAGGCAGACGCCAACGAGCACGCCCATAGCCGTCTGGGGCATGCGCAACTGCCACAAGATAGTCGCCGCCATTCGATCTGCGCCATGAGGGCCAGCCCAAAGCGTCGCCCAGACTTCGGCAAGTGCCATGCCCGACGGTCCCTTTGCCAGGTCAACCAGCACCAGAAATGCAAGCGCTAGCATCGCGGCGGCAAGTGCCGCAAGACGGAGGGAAACGTCGCGGCGATAGTGCGAGCGAAAGATATCGAGTTTAAGGGCCGCGTCGCTCATTGGCCGTCGGCCCGATAGGGGAGCACAAAAACGCCCTCTGCTTTTATCGGCATCCAGGTGTCGTAGTAGCGTTTAATCTCGACTGCCGGGTCTACGTCGCTGAAAGCATCCGGGTAGAGCTGCTTGGCTATATATTGCGCGTAGACATAGTCAGACAAAGTCCGCGCACCGCCGTGGTAGATCGCATGCAAGGCGGAGTTTCTAACCGCCGGCAACCCGTCCCAACCCGGTCGGGCGATATAGGCCTTCATGCGGTCGCGTGCGATTTCCTTAGAGGCGCCGAACCCGACCGTGACCGCCTGTGGCTTGTCCAACCATTCAGAGCCGGCGAGAAGGATGATATCGGGTTCCTGTGCAAGAACGTATTCCGGGCTGAGCGGCCCCCAGTTTTCCAACTGCCCCTTGGCGATATTGGTCCCGCCAAGTCTGTCGATGAGCGATCCCCACATACCATTGCCGTAGCTGTTTCCGACTTCGGAAGGGCCTTTTTGAGCCAGCTCGACATAGACCTTCTTGTTCGTCGGTTTCGCGTTGGCGATGCGCCTGTCGATATCCTGCATTGCTGCCTCATATTGGGAAGCAAGTCTTTGCGCACGGTCACGCGATCCCATGACCGCCCCCAGAACAAGCGTCGACTGGACATGTTTCTCGACCGTCTGGGCATTATAGTCGAGCACGACCACAGGAATGCCGGCCGTCTCCATCTGTTTGACGGCCTCGCCAAGTGCGTCGAAAGACCAGGCGGATAAAATGACGAGGTCCGGTTTCACCGACAGCACCTTCTCAATTGAAAACGTGCCGTTTTCCGTATCGCCGACATCCGGCAGTGCTGCAAGGGAGGGAATTGCGTCGAGATAGGCCGCAAACTGGTTCGGCCGCCAGTCCTTCCAGGTGGAAAGTGACAACGCGACCACCTTGTCCATGGCGCCTGGACCAACGACCGCGATGAAATCCTCGTAATAGAAGTTCAGGACGACCCGTTGCGCGGGAGCAGCCAAACTGACGTGACGGCCCTTGACGTCGGTGACATTGATTTCCGCGCGGCCCTGTCCGGCAAAGACCAGGACAAAAGTGGTGACGATAAGTGCAAGTGTCTTTTTCATGGGAATGATCCATTTCCAGTAACTTGTGTGAAGTCCGGCTCAGGCTCAACGTTTGCGGACCTCGCCGCGTCCCCCTGCGGCCATCGCTTGCAGCCTGTCTGTGTCCAGCACCCTCACGATTTCCGGGTGTGAGAAATCGATGACCTTGTCCCGCTTGAGCTGGTTGAGGCATCGGCTGATTGTTTCAATCGTCAAGCCGAGCCAGTCGCCGAGATCGGCGCGGGTCAAATGCAGATTGAACGTCGGTGCACCGCGTTGAGGGTTGCGCGGTGCGCGCTTGAACTGTTGGGCAAGATCAAACACGGCCGAGCTCACGCGCTCCATCGCTGTCTTGCGTCCAAGCAGGGTTGCAAGGCTGTGAGCCCGGTTCAGCATCTGCACCAGAGCCTGGTCGAGAATGCCTTGGTCGACCGTTCGACCAAGGCTTTCGACTTGACTGAACGTCAGGGCCTGGGCGCCGCAATGGTTGTCTTCGTGAAAGACGAGACCGAACAAGCGACCGGGACCAATGATGTCGAGGATCTGTCGACGACCGTCTCTGAGTGAATGTGTGAGCGCGACACAACCATCCACCAGTCGATAGATGGGGACAGCGGTCTCATCCTGGTCGTAAATCGTCGTTCGGGGTGAAAACAGCCGGCGACGGCCGACAAATGAAGGAGAAAACGGCAAGCCCGCGAAATTCGGCGGCAGCGCAAGCGCTGCCTCCACAGGCATCGAGATGTTAAGCATGGATTTTTTCCGGCGTTCGGCCGCGGGCTTGCTCGTGCAAGTGCGATGCAGCCGCCAAGGTTGCTATCCGCCAGCGCAAGGCGCGGCGGTACGATCAACCCATTACGCTGGCGGGAGGCGCCCGCGGCGACGCGTTGGCGGTTCGCACAGGTCGCCGGTCTGTGTTCGGGCGTGCGGAAAAACCATGCTCTCGAATTGAACCTAGCGGCACCCCGACCGTGTCTGTCGGCGACGGAAGCAGCAGCAAGGCACTGAGGCGGCACGCTTCGCAGGCTCCCGATGCGCCATCCCCCTCTTCACCGTCATGGACGCCGGCAAGGCATAAGTCCGGCGCCGTGCCATCTGGAAGAGCAAACGCGGAGACGTCAGAGCCGACAGCTACGAACGCGGTAGCCGGAGCCCTATGGGCAAATGATATGGACAACAGGGCAATCGCGCACAGCAAGCGCAGATAGGTCGCCCATTTTCCATAAGCCCGTGACAAATGAAATCTCCCGATTTGACACTCTATTGATACCCTATTGCTGGCGAGCGACCTTGCTCCAGATCAAGCTTCAGCGACATTCCCGCACGCCTTGCCTCGGCAATGGTGGTAGTCCGTCGAAACCGCCCCCCGAAAAAACAACCCGTGATTGCGCACTTTAAAATCCGGAGGCGCCGCGGTGAGCGACGAAACATCCAAGTGGCAACGATCGGTGCGGCCAGGCGGCCAGGGCATCAGCCTGCCTTGCCGTGAAATCGTGGCGACAGTCGACAACCTGTCATTGTTTTGATTTAATCTGGCTTCCTCAGCCGGAGGATTGCAACACGATGAATGGTTGGAACAAGGACGGGCGCGGCAGCGTCAGAGTATCACCGGTCGTCGGCTGGAAGGCCGCAACACTGATCAACAACGAAGCCGACGTTTTCCTTAGGCTCGAGTTCAGCGTCAATCCGGATAACACCGACGTATCAGCACTCCAATTTGCACTGACTGAGCATCAGGCTCGCGAAATCAGTACCAAACTGAGAGCCCTTGCAGACACGATATCGTCTTACGCCCTCCAGCCCACTTGATGGCCGATCGTGTTCGGCTCGCTCGATCCGAGCGAACGACGAATGCCCGATGAAATGGCCGACCTGCACCGTTACTTGTTGCTGGCGATCGTCGATCAGCAAAGCGGATTGGCGCGTACGTCGAGGAACTTTCACCGATTACATCACGAACGAACTTTCTTTCTGGCTTCTGGGTCAATACCTTCACGAATACCTTCTATCCCCCATGAGCTTCCGAACATGAACGGAGTCAATTCGGGGTGGAAGTTCCAGGGGAACTGAGGGACAAGACCGCCAATCCCCGATGAGCGAAATCAATCGATTAGAAGCCTCGCCAACAGCGCAGTAGTTTCGCTTACACGAACATCATAACGACCATGTAGCCCACGATAACGAGCACTAAGCCAACGACCAGCATTGGCACGAGTGTACTTTCCGACTGACGATCGTTCATGTTGCTATTCCGCCTATTTGTTGGTTTCGTGTCTTGGCTAACTGACTTTGGTCGGGCCCTGCCGAACGCTTTCTGCGGGACGACGAGGATGGTCGACGAACGCAGCTAGCCTCCCGAGGTCGAAGGTCGCCTGAGGTCAAGGGACTCCTCGCTGACAATGCAGTTGTCGGCGTCGACAATGCCCCGCCAGACCGAGTTGCCGTTACGCACAGTCAGGCGCTTGCGGCCTGCGTCGCTGTCGACGCCGCGCTCCACTATGCTGGTCACAAGGCCAAGACGCATTCGGCGCCGAAGTTCGCTCGCCTCAATCGAAAGCCGCTCCGCCAGGAATGCCGGGTCCAGAACATAATCTCCGGTCTGGTCAAGCTCGAGCCTCATCTGGCCTCCCTCATCGAATGTACGCCGCCGGTATGGCATAAAGATATATTGACGATATATGTTTTGATCCGCATAGTGAAGCGTATTCTCATCACACACCCATCGTCGTTGGACGACAAAGGGCCGCATCGGCCTGACTGAGGGCTGAATCCAGGCATGAGCAGAGGCGCAAATGACAAACCAACCATCGTTATCGACGGCAGGGTGCTACCCGAGCAGTTAGACGAGCAGATGATCCACGACGTGGTTCACGGCTTCTACGACGAGATCCGCAGGGATGCCCTGCTCGGGCCGGTGTTCAACAGCGCCATCGCGCGGCATGATTGGCCACAGCATCTGACGAAAATGTGCGACTTCTGGTCGTCTTTGATGCTTCGCAGCGGCCGCTATGACGGCCGACCGCTGCCGCCGCATCTGGCGCTTCCTGGTCTTGGCGAACAGCATTTCCGCCAATGGCTGGGTTTGTTTCGCGCTACAGTCCAAAAACTCTGCCCGCCGGAGATTGCGGCGCTGTTCCTGGAACGGGCATTGCGCATTGCGCATTCCTTCCGCCTTGCACTGGCCTACAATCGCGGTGAAAACACGATGTCCGTCGAGCCGATCACGGCCGACAGCCTATGACCTTCCGGGGGCAGTCGGCAGGATCGGCATGCGCAAAGGTTGGAGCGAAATGAGGCTGACGAACTTTTCCGACTACACGCTGCGCATGCTGATGTTCGCGGCGTCCGCTGGGGACCGGCTGTTCACGATCGAGGAAACGGCGCGCGCCTTCGGCGTGTCGAAGGCGCATCTCAACAAGGTGGCCAACACGCTGACCCGCGCCGGGTACCTGACGGCGGTTCGCGGCAGATCGGGCGGACTGACGCTCGGACGTCGTCCGGAAGACATCCGCATAGGTGACGTGATCCGGCTGACCGAGCCGGATTTCGCCCTGGTCGAATGCTTTGCCACCGGCAACCAGTGCACGATCACGCGGTGCTGCAAGCTTTCCGGCATGCTGCGCGACGCGCTGTCGTCGTTCCAGAACACCCTCGACCGTTACACGCTTGCCGACATCGCACTGACGCGCCAGGATTTCCTGATTGATACGCCCCGCACCTAGAGCATTTCCAGGAAACGTGCGAAGCGGTTTTCCGTCAGGAAATGCGTAAAAACAAAGAGATAGAACGTTTGTTCGGTTCCGTCTAAATCGGAAACGCTCTAGCGACTGCCCCGGCGCGGGAACGACCGCGCTTGGCTCCGATGGAGCATATCGCAAAAATTGCACGCAACTGCAGGTCAAATTCACTTGCCTGGGAGCGGGAATGGCGGACAATCCCGGATGAGTTGCCTGTTGGGTAGGTAAGCCCAGCGTCGCAGTGACGATACCGGCAGCTGCCCTTCGACGGAGGAGAAGATGGCCGCCAACCTTTCAGGCCAGACCGGACCCGACCTCGCCCTCGGCATTGCGCTCACCGATCTTCCCGATGGCGGCAAGCTGGTCGGTCATCGCGATGGCGAGCCGGTGCTTCTGTTGCGCCGCGGATCCGAGATATTCGCGATAGCCGCCAACTGCTCGCATTACGGTGGGCCGCTGGTCGATGGCCTCGTCGCCGACGACACCGTCCGCTGCCCCTGGCATCACGCTTGCTTTCATCTGCGCACCGGAGAGGCCCTGCGTGCTCCGGCGTTATCGCCGCTCGCATGCTGGTCGGTTGAACAGCGCGGCGACAAAATAATCGTTGGCGAGAAGCGCAAGAAGCACACGCCTGCCCCACGCGAAGGCGATGCCGGGGCGGCTCCCGAAAAGATCGTCATCGTCGGGGGTGGCGCCGCTGGCTTTGCCGCCGCCGAGAGGCTGCGGCGCGAACAATTTCAGGGCGCCATCGTCATGATCAGCGATGACGAGGCGCTGCCCGTCGACCGCCCTAACCTTTCGAAGGACTATCTCGCCGGTAAGGCTCCGGAGGACTGGATCCCGCTGCGCAAGGAGGGCTTCTATGCCAAGAACGGCATCGACTTGCGCCTCGGAACCAGGGTTACAGACATCGATGTCCGCGCCAGCGAAATCTTGCTCGCCGATGGGGCTCGGATCGCCTTCGACAGACTGTTGCTGGCGACGGGCGCCGAACCGGTTCGCCTGACCATCCCCGGCGCCGACCAGCCTCATGTCCACACGCTGCGCTCGCTTGCCGATAGTCGGAAGATCATCGCGCAAACCGGCATTGCACGCAGCGCCGTCGTCCTGGGCGCCAGCTTCATCGGCCTCGAAGTTGCCGCCGCCCTTCGGACCCGCGGTGTCCAAGTGCATGTGGTGGCGCCCGACGAACGGCCGATGGAACGGATACTGGGGCCGCAGATCGGCGATTTCATCCGCGCCCTGCATGAGGAAAATGGCGTCATCTTCCACCTTGGGGATACCGTGACGAGCATCGGTGCAACGGAGATCCAGCTGAGCAGCGGCGGCATCCTGGCCGCAGACATGGTCGTTGCCGGCATCGGCGTGCGCCCGCGGGTCGGTCTCGCCGAAGCGGCCGGGCTCGCCACCGATCGGGGCGTTCTGGTCGATTCATATCTTGAGACCAGCGTGCCGGGCATATATGCGGCCGGCGATATTGCCCGGTGGCCAGATCCCCATAGTGGCGAGAACATCAGGGTGGAGCACTGGGTGGTGGCGCTGCGGCAAGGTGCTGCGGCCGCACTCAACATGCTCGGACGCCGGACGAAGTTCACGGACGTGCCGTTCTTTTGGAGCCAACATTACGACGTTCCGATCAACTATGTCGGCCATGCCGAGGGATGGGACGAGATCGAGGTCGAGGGCGACATTCCCGCCAGGGACTGCCTCCTACGTTTCAGGCGCGGCGGACGTGTGCTGGCGGTCGCCACGATCTTCCGCGACACCGAGAGCCTGGAGGCAGAGCTGGCGATGGAGCGGGGCGAGGCTGTTCTCACCTGATCAGATGCTTGAGCTTGGCAAAGGCTTGGTCGATAGGATGGGTCCGGGCTAAGGCGGCAGGAAGAAGAGGTCCGCGCCTGCAGCACGACTGGCGGTTTGGCCCTTATGGCTGCCGAGATTGTCGAGGGTGACGATGTCACCCTTGGTGAGCGTGGGTACGGGATCCTCACGATATCGAGGGTAAGAGATCGCCGTTGATCGGTCCATCGATGTCCAAGGGGCATCGACGCGGTCGCAGCGCAAGGCGGCAAAGAAAATCAGGGTTTTCCAATGCCCGTGCGGGAACGCGGCACAGAGGCGTTGGCCACGCGGTGCCCCCTTGGGGCGACATGTTGATCTCGATCCAGGTCTCATCGAGAAAAACCAGCCGCCGCAGGCACTATTGGGCGACAAAAGTCAACCAATCTTGACGATTTGGACCATAAAAAGCCCACCAACCCGCACGACGGTCTGTTTATAGGTCATAATTGAAAATCGCCACAATGACCTTGCCGACCTCGCCCCAGCGAACCCTAATCCCTCAATGAAAGAAGGCGGTCCTGCCCGTAGGGATACGGCTTTCATGCGACCAACCTACCCGCACATCGGCTCCCTTACATTGAAAACCGCAGGCTGTGCTCCATGTTCCTAGGGAAATCCACACTTAGAGAGGAGTCGGCATGAACCGGAATACCGTAATTGGCCTAGTCGTCGCTGTTGTGATCATTATCTTGGCGGTGATGTTCCTAATGCCAGGGACGAACGACACCGCGACAGAAACGGCAACCCCGCCGGCAACCACTACGGAACCGTCAACAGCGCCGTCTACGACGACGCAGCCGTCGACAACTACTCCGTCCACGACGGAGCCGACTACGACCGCACCGTCGACCACCACACCATCAACAACACCGTCCACTACCCAGCCGTCGACGACAACACCGGCGCAATAACAAAGGCGGCCGCTCGATCCTTTAAACAGAGAGCGGCCGCACAATTGCCATCTCGCGAGAGGCGCGCCATCGCGGGGCGCAGTGTGGAAAATCAAAGAAGCGCTCGAGGAGCTGGCGGGGGCATGACCATCACGCCGGAATGTCGCATGAGAGACAACCGAGACATATCAAGATGAACGACAAGATCGCCCAGCTTTCCAAGCACAGAGCATTCGTTTCAGTCATCGCCCGCAGCAAGCCTTGCGACTTATTGATTGCCAGTGAAGAAGCGCCCTGTGTCGATATCGCTACCGACAAACCGGACACAAACTCTAAAGGTGATCGTTTCAGCGTCTACGAAAACAGCGATGGCCGTTTCCTGTTAGGATATCTTGTCGCCGTACGCTGGGTCAGGATCGAACGCGCCTATTTCCACAGCTTCATTCGCGAGAGCGAGTATTAACGCCGGCTAGTCTCGAAAAAGTTCTGCGGCAGATTGCAGGTGTAGGTTTTCCTGCTAGCTTCGGGCACGAATTTCTTCCAGGGGGGCCTTATGTCTAACGCAGATTTCTTTAGTCAACTTTTCCCGGCCGATTTCTGGCCCGAATCACTCAACAGCGAGCTAGTCGAAGATCCCCACAATATGTTCGGGGACCAAGCTGTGTTTTCATGGCTTATCAAGACGGTTCAACCGAAAGACATCATCGAGATTGGCTCATGGAAAGGGCATTCTGCCAATTTCATCGTTGATGAATGCAAGGCAAATGGCCTTGATCCCCGCATCGTATGCGTTGATACGTTCCTCGGCGGGCCTGAGCATTGGGTGATGCCCGACCTCCGAAGCACACTGCATCGCCGCTTAGGCCGCCCGACCATCCTCGAACGCTTCCTCGGCAACACGTTGGCTCGCGGTAACAAGGGTAACGTATTCCCGTTGACTATCGATAGCCGCAGCGCGATCGAGGTTTTCAAGTCTTTCGACTTCAAGGCCGATCTTATCTTCGTTGATGGTGGGCATGACCCGGACACGGTCATCAACGATGTGATCGGCTACTTCCCGTATTTGGCTGAAGATGGGGTCATGTTCGGGGACGACTACCAGTTTCCGCCACTCGCCAAGACATTGCACGAGTGCGCCGAAAAGCTGGGTGTTCCGGTTCTTGTCTCCGCCCGCAAGTGGATCCTGGCCACCCCTGGCTTGATGCGGAAGGTGACTATGCCTGACGTTCAGTTGCGGAACAGCTTTGACGGATGGATCCATCCATAGTCCGCCTACTCGTCTGCGGCAGTAGACCGTGTAACCCCACTGAGCTGGATGCTTGCTGCATTATCATCCGCAAGGTGCTCGAGCAGCAAGGCGACTTCGCCTTCTGACATACTGGCTTGTTCCTGACAGGCCCGCACTACATCCTTCAGACATGTGTTCTCGGCCTCCAGCGATGCGATACGTACTAATGTGTCTCGCATCGCGCCTCTCATGATCGCAGAGGTCGGGAAACCTTCAAGATCGATAGGCTCTGCCGGTCCAATCTCCTCTTATAGGACCTCCCCATCCAGGATGACGCGGCGCACGTATTGGCAGTAGGCCCCTTGAGGCTGACCATCAAGGCCGAAGCGGATCAGGATTTCGTAAGGGATCTTGGTGTCTTCGGTACGCATCCGAGGAGGGCCGCCTTGCTGAGAAGTGAGGCGAACTGGATGTTCTGTCTATATGGACGTCAATATAGACAGTGTGAGAACCGTGGATTT
>NZ_LMFK01000025.1:0-47054 GCF_001426785.1 Ensifer sp. Root142 | reverse complement strand
ATTTAGCCGATCGGCGAAAATGCCGATCAATAACCAACCGAACCCAAGGAAAAGCCGCCAATCGAAGGCGTTTCGCCCCTTGTGTTCTTTCATTGGAGAAAGCCATGATCCGTATCGACGACAGGCTCTATGATCGCGCCTATTTCGACGAAACATCCGCACGCCTGGCCGGGCAGATCGGCCTGAAGGACCGCGACGACGGACGCTACGCGGTCTGCTTTGCCGAAACCATCGACTGGCTGGCGCTATTCTTCGCCATCCGCAAGGCCGGCGCCAGCGTGTTGCCGATCCATCCGGGCACGCCCTATGCCGCCGCGCGCAAGCTTGCGATCGGCGCGGGCTGCGACCGACTGTTCTACAACAGCCCGACGGCGGAGGTACTGGAACGGTCGCAGAACGCCTTGCCGGTCGGAACGCTTCTCCAGATGAGCTCGGGCACGACAGGTGCACCAAAATGCGTGGCGCGTAGCTGGGAGGATATCGACGCCGAGATCGAAAGCTATATTGGCATCTTCCGCGCGCCGGAGGACATGACCCCGGTCATCGCCTGCCCGACGACCCATTCCTATGGCCTGATCTGCGGCATCCTGGTGGCGCTCAAGCGCGGCCAGACGCCGGTTATCGTCAACACCGCCAATCCGAAATATCTCATGAAGGTTCTTCGCGAGATCGAGCGGCCGCTGCTCTATTCGTCGCCGGCCATCCTGCACACGCTTGCCCGGCTGCTGCCCGAGGGCGAGCAGATCCATGCGACGATGACTTCGGGCACGCTGCTGCCGGATCCCTGGTTTGCGCAGATCAGGGCCAGGAGCCGGCATATGTTCCAGCAATATGGCTGCTCCGAAGCCGGATGCATCGCCATCAATCCGGATGTCACCAACGCCGGCGACATGGGGTTCGTGCTGCCGCATCTTCTGCCGCAAACCGGCAGCAACGCCGAAAATGCCGACGAAATCGTCGTGACCAAGGACGACGGCATTGCCATCCACACCCGCGATCTCGGCTATCGCCGCGATGACGGCATGCTGGTCTTCGTGTCGCGCATGGACGACATGATCAATGTCTCCGGTCTCAACGTCTATCCCCGGGATGTCGAGGACGCGGCAATGGCGATGGCTGAAGTCAGCGACGCCGTAGCCTTCCGCATGGGCGACCGCTTTGCCGGGGAGCGTGTCGCGCTGCTGTTCAGCGCCAGTCAAACCATCGCGCCGCAGGCGATCCGCGAATGGTGCAGCCTGCACCTCGCCAGCCATCAGCTACCGATGGACATCCGCCAGGTCGACACCATCCCGCGCCAGGCCAACGGCAAGATCAGCCGCCGCGAGGTTGCCGCCCGCCACGCCGCCGGCGAGTTCACCAAGTCGATCGCGGGAGCCGCGTCATGACCAGCAACAAAACCCTGGAAGCAATCCACAAAGTCCTCAGCGAACACATGATGCATCCGCATCTCGACGGCTTTGGCCCGGAAGCTCGCCTCAACGAGGACCTCTATCTCGATTCCGTCCTGATCCTGCAGATCTTTCTCAATTTGGAGCTGGAATACGGGCTGAGTGTTCCGGAAGAGGCGATCGCCCGCCAGGATGTCCAGACGGTCGCCGATCTCGCCGCGCTCTATGAGCCGAAGTCGATCGAGACGGTCGTCCCATCGTTTCCATTAACCGGCGGTACGACAGACGAAGGCGTGCATGGCGAGGCCTATTACGACATCAAGGTGCACTGCTTCGTCAGTTGCGTCTGCGACGGGCTGAAGCGAAAGGGCCTGGATCACCGACCGTTCTATTTCGGTGTCTGGGACGCGAAATTTGGGCTCAGCGACCGCTTCCAGCTTCTCTATCATGCACCCGAGATCAGCCAGGAATTCTTCCGCAGCTGGTTTCAGCGGCTATACGGCGTCACCGTTTACGAGTGGTACGACCCTGACATCAGCAAGAGCGAAAATCTCACCGTGATGCTCGACCTCGTCAAACGGCGCGCAGATACCGGCTCCGTCATGGTCATGCTCGACATGTTCCACCTGCCGGAGCGCGAGAACAAGTTCAACCAGAACCCCTTCCCGCACTACCTCATGCTGCAGGAAACCGCCGACCCCGATACGTGGTTCGTGCATGATCCCGACTACCGTTGGGAAGGCGAGATCGCGCGGGACAAGGTGATCCATGCGGTGATGCAGCCGACCGTCGGCGGCGGCTATGTCTTCGACAATGCAGAGGCTCGGCCACCGGCAGCCGAAGACCTCAAGGCCTATTTCGAGGCCTGCTTTATCAGAGACAGCAATCCGCTGGCCGACACCGTTCGCATGATCGTCACGGCTCATATCGACGGACGCGGCGGCATCGACCTCTCCGACCTCACGGACGCCGTGCGCGAACTGCCCGTCATCACCATCCGCAAATACGCCTACGAGCATGGCTTTGCGTTCTTCTGGCGGGCGCTGAAGCTGCCGGCGGCCGAGTTCGAAGGCTGGTGCGAAGAGATCGAGGCGCTCGTCCAGGCGCTGAAGGCGCTGCACTACGATTGCATGAAGCTGAGCCAGACCGGCGACCGCGCCTTGGCCACTCCGGTGTTCGAGCGGCTGGCAGAAGCCGACCGGATCGAGACGAAACTGAAAGGCAAGCTCGCCGAGATCTTCGATCTCTGGTGTGAACAGAACATTGCCGCCGACATTCCCATGCTGGAGAGGCCCATGCTGAAAAGGGTTGCGCGATGAACATATCGCTGTGCACGATCACGTTTCGCCATCATCTGATTTCCCTCGGCGAAATCGCCGCTTGGGCGCAATCCAACGATTTTCAGGGGATCGAGCTCTGGGGTGCGCATGCACGCAACCTGGCGCAGCAGCCCGACCGCAATGCCGATTGGCTCGATACTTTCGGGCTGAATGTGCCGATGATCAGCGACTATCTGCCGCTCGACGGCGATACGGAGACGCTGCGGCACAAGACTGTCGAGCTCTGCAGGCTCGCCCGCCGCTGGAGAACCCGCAAAATCCGTACCTTCGCCGGCAATTGCGGCAGTCTCTCCGTCTCCCACGAAGAGCGGCAGCGCATCGTGGAGCGGCTGAGAGAGATATGCGCGATCACTGCCAGCTACGGCATTCAACTGCTGGCGGAGACACATCCGAAGACGCTGGCCGATACTGCGGCCTCGACATTGCGTCTCATTGCGGAGGTCGACCAACCCGCCTTCGCGATCAATTTCGATACGCTCCACGTCTGGGAGGGCGGCGACGATCCAATCGCCGTGCACCGCCAGATGATACCGCACATCCGCCATTACCATCTGAAGAACATCCGCGACCGGTCGGACCTCTCGGTCTTCGAACCGGCAAACGTCTATGCCGCGGCCGGCCGTCGCGACGGAATGACGCCGTTGTTCGAAGGCACGGTCGATTATACCGGCTTTCTCCTGGAGATCGCGGGCGACGGACAGCACGACGCATCGCTGGAATGGTTCGGCAATGATTGCCTCGATGTGCTGCGTCGCGATCGCAGGCAGGTTCGCGGCGTGATCGAGGGGCGTGAACCCATACGGCGGACAGTCAACTTTTCGTGATCGCGTTTAGCGGCATCATCGACCCTTGCCGACGCAAGCCCATAAAAAAATGGCCCCGGCTGTACATGCCGGGGCCCATTTTTTGTTTTTGTTTTCGTCTTGCAAATGACAATCAATATAGTTTCGGAGCACCGAAATACTACCTCGTTCGCGGCTTTGCTCATTTTTGACTTGAAGCGGACGAGCTGTGCTCTACCTCGCTACTCTGGCGATCTTGCAGCCGAAAATCAATCAACTTTTATGGGGCTATTTTTCGCCGCGCGACACGGGCGCTTGGGAAACTGCCGCACTGTTTCAACACCCCCAGGGCGGGCAGAAAACATGCCCTTCTCCAAACATAGCGGCGCCGGCAAGGATACGGAAGACACGTACGGCCGCGGCGTGTGCGCCTGACGTACCGCCTTGCCACCAGCCAACGGTCGCATCGATCGCTAAAGAATCTGACAGCGGCGCTGCCATGCAGATGGTCTTCTCTGATGGTCGAAATCACGACCAAGAGGAGACGAAGACGATGAGCCAGAAAACCTGCGCGGCCTGCGACTGCGAACTCGATCAGGACAGCATCAAGGTCAAGCTCGGCGGCAAGACGGTAGAAGTCTGCTGCGAGGAATGCGCTGCCGCCATTGGCGAAGCGGAGACCGCAAGGACGGCTGCGGCGTCGGCCGGAAAGTAAACATGAGGCCGGTCGCCATGGCAGCCGGCCTCCAATTCACGAGCATCAAGGTTGTCTTTTCGCAGCGACCGTCAGTGGCCCTTGAGCGCGGCAATTTCAGCCTGGAGCAACGCCACAGTCTCTTCCAGCGTCTGCACGCGCTGTTCCAGCTCGGACAGGCCTGACGTAGTGAAGGACGGCATGCTCGGCGCGGCGGCGACCGTCAGGTCGACCTCGCCACACAAAAGATGCGCAAACCGGTCTTCGCGCTGGCCGGCGCCGCGGTTGAGCTGCACGGTCAGCGGAGGCCGACGCCCGATCATCAGATCGAGGTTATCCTTGAGATCCTCGACCGACTGGAACCGCGCCATGCGTTCGCTGCGAGACCAGAGCTCGTAGGCTGTCTGCGGGCCGCGCAGCAAAAGCAGGCCGAGCACGACGATTTGCGGCGAGGTCAGCGAAAAGCGGTTGGCGGCCTGATGTTCATAACGCTCGACGCGCGATGCAAAGGCCTGCCGGACCAACCCCTTCTGGGCGAGCGAATTGAGCGCACGATGCACGTCCACCTGTTCCAACGCCATCACCGGGTCGCGCGCCGTCTTCTGGTTGGCGGCGGAGTGGAGGGAGTTGAGTGTCAGCGGATAGACGTCAGGCGTCGTTTCCTTCTTCTCGATCAGGCAGCCAAGAACACGGGCTTCGATCGCATTGAGTTCGGGAAAATCGGTGTCTGGATTGGTGTTCATAAGCTCACTCTTCTCGGCAACGAGTTCAACGGCAGCCCGGGGTTCTCCGACCGGATTGATCTACCCGGATTTTCCGCCCGTCTTTGGCAGAAAGCCCCGAAATCCCCGGCCGGCCGAACGGCACCCCTCGATAGACCGTTGCACGGCCAAGGCCAAGTTGCTTTCCGGTTTCCAAGTCCGAATATCCCCGGCAGCAAGCGACTGAAGGTAACTCGCTCGATCCTAACCGTCGCCTTGATTTTATTTCACCGAGCCCGACGCTGGCCACCCGATCGATCACGATTGCGCCGCAGTTCGCATCGATACGGTGCCGGTCAATTTCAAGCTGATTCCGCCTCCTGCCCTCCCTCGCCTTACGTCGCCAGATGCCCAGCGGTCACCCAATCGGGATCGCCGCCGCGTCGCTTGGCGGCGACCGTCGAAACCATCATCACAGAAGCCTCCCATGTCCCGTGTGAAAAAGAGGGTCGTACTGCATTTTCCGGGCTTTGAGCCCTTCGACGCGGAGGCGCACCGCCGGCGTTACGCCCGTTCAGCGCGGCAGAGCGCCGAGGTGTGGGACTTCAAGTCCGATGTCGGGCCCTTGGTGAGCACGGGCGCGGCGACGCATTTCGACGTCGACTGTGCCGGACCGGACTGGCGGACTTCAAGCCGTATCCATGTTTTCGATCACGATGTGCTCGTCGATACCTTGAGCCGCCAGTCATTCACACGCCGGCTGGGCGGCGGATTTGCCAGTGCGCTGAACGTAACGTTCAACGGTGGGCTTTGGGGTTATTTTCGCCATGCCTGGCGCTTTGGCCTATTTTTCCTGTTCCCCTTCCTGCTGGCCGGATTGATGACGGCAGCGGCCCTAGTCGTTGCATTCATTCCCCACTGGCTGAGCCTTTCGAGCTGGAACCTGCTGTGGAGCGTACCGCTGGCCGGTCTCCTGCTGCGACAGGTCATGATGCCGTTGGCCACGAAGTTCCATACGCTGCACCTGTTTGCCGACTGGGAAATGGCCGTGGCCATGGCACGACTGGATCGGCCCGATTTCAACCGTTGGCTCGAAAGCTGTGTGGATGCCGCTTGCGAGGCGTTCAGCGAGGACGCCGACGAGTATCTTATCAGCTCGCACAGCATGGGTTCGAGTGTCGCCGCGCATGTCATCGGCATGCTGATCGAGCGGCGGCCGGATGTTATCGAAGGCAAACGGGTGGTGTTCGTAACACTTGGCGGCGCGATCCTGCAATGCGCGCTGATGGCGCCGGCCCATGCCCTGCGGGCCCGCGTCGGGGCAATTGCCCGCGCCAAGGAAATCTTCTGGTTCGAGGTCCATTGCCTGACGGATGCGATCCATTTCTACAAGACGCGTGTCGTCGCCCTGTCGGGGCATCCTGAGGCAAGGCAGCCGTCCATCGCCTATATCAAGGTCAAGCACATGCTGTCGCCTGACCGCTATAGGCGGATCAGGCGCAACTTCCTGCGCGTTCATCGCCAGTATGTGCTCGGTCCGGACGTGCGCGCACCGTTCGATTTTACCTTGATGACCGCAGGTCCGCTGCCGGCAGCGGCGTTCGCGGGTTTTTCGCAGGCTAACATACCGGCACTTTGACCCGCGACATCCTCGATGTCCTCTAGCGCGGCCCAGGCAGCCGCGCTTCTTTCCGGTCTTATGGAGCAACGCCCCCAACCGCGACTTCCGGTGCAAAGCGGTCGTTTCCAGCGGATGTCCGCTGGAATATCACACCGCTGATTTCGGCCGACCGGGAGAATGAGGGCAGTCAATCGAACAACCCTCGTCTCGACATGTTCGACTAGTTCCCCGGCTTGTTCTTGATCGCCGCATCGATCTGTTTCTTCACTGCATCCAGGTTGAAGGAGGCCGGATCCTGCATTGGCGGATAGTCAATCGCGGTGAGCGCAAGTTTGCCGACTTCCTGCTGAACACTGACGAAACGCCAGAACTCGCGAGCATAGAAGTCGTTCATGTAGCCCCCACCGAGGTCATTGAGGCTTTGACTGCCAATCGACGGCGTCCGCTCGAATGGGTCCTGACGGATATTGACCATGGTGGGCATGTCCGTTGTTACCTTCGCACCGGGCCAACCCTGAGGCTGCTGGAAGAACTGATACTTGAAGTCATCGATGCGAACTGCCCCCAGAGAAGGGCCGCCGAAGTAGAAGAATTCATGCCGTGCGGATGGTCCTTTGCCCGTCAACAGGTCGAGTTGGTTGTAGCCATCAAGGTGGTTCTTGTAGGTCTTGTCGCCCAGCTTCGCGCCCTTGAGCAACTGGTCAGTAATCTCGCTGTTGCCCGCCGCCGCGACCAGCGTTGGGAACCAATCCAAGGCAGAAAATATGCCGTTCTCGACCGTTCCCGCCTTAACCTTGCCCGGCCAACGGATAATGGCCGGCGCGCGGAACCCGCCCTCCATTACCGTACCCTTGGTGCCCTTGAACGGGGTCATGCCACCGTCGGGCCAGGTAAACACCTCCGCGCCGTTGTCGGTCGTGAAAATGACGATGGTGTTGTCGGTCTCACCCGCATCTTGCACGCATTTCAGGAGAGCGCCGACGCTGTCATCGAGCTGCGCCATGCCAGCTTCTTCGAGGCCATAGTTGGTGTCGCTGTTCATCAGCGCTTGGTATTTTGGCGACAGGAAAGTCCAGACGTGCATTCGCGTCGTATTGTGCCAGACAAAGAACGGTTTGCCGTCTGTCTTTGCCTTGTCCATGAAATCGCACGACGACTTGACCAGGACTTCATCGAAGGAGCCCATGTCGTATTTGGCCTTGGGCATGATGTCATGCATGTTCGGAACGTTGGACATGTCAGGGTACGGCGCTAGGGGACCCTCGTCCACGATCCTCTGCTTGCCGATCTTGCCCCAACGCGGCTGTTCGGATGTGTCGTCCGTATCGGTAGCAAAGGTGTGGACCAGATTGCGCGGCCCGACCTTGTCTCGGTACGACTGTTCGTTCGGAAACGAATACCAATAGGGGTCTGACATCGCGTCGAGGTGATAGAGGTAACCGAAGAACTCGTCGAACCCATGCAGTGTCGGCAGAAACTTGTTCAGATCGCCGAGATGGTTCTTGCCGAACTGGCCGGTGGCGTATCCCTCCGTCTTCAGCGCGGCGGCTATGGTTGCCGCCTTGTCAGGCATTCCTACGTCTGCGCCCGCCTGGCCAACCGTCGTCAGGCCCGTTCGGAGCGGGATTTCACCGGTAATGAAACTCGCCCGTCCAGCAGTGCAACTTGCCTCGGCATAATAGTCCGTAAACATCATGCCCTCTGCCGCCAGCTTGTCGAGGCTGGGCGTCTTCCCGGACATTATTCCCCGGTGATAGGCACCGATATTGAACCAGCCGACATCATCTCCCATGATGACAAGAATGTTGGGTTTTGGCTGCGGCTGCTGCGCAACTGATGGCGCAGCCAGCGCGGTCGCGAATACGGAAGCCAGCAAACCAAAATAAAGGTTTCTCATGCCACTCATAATTCATTCCCTCCGTTTAACTTGGCCTACTGCGTGTTTTCTTAAATCCTATTCGATCTATGGATAAAAACATGCAGCAATTCAAAGCGTTACAGCGACCTTTGCGCGTCTAATACGACGCGCGGCGCTGTAGTGGGGGATGCCCTTCTCACAGCATAGGGGTGCTCCTCCTCATTTATTCGGGACGATGAGCTTGTGAAATTGCGCGGCATAGCGCCGTCTCAGCGGAAAATGTTGGGTAGGGTGAATGCTGCTCTGAAAATTCGCCATAGGGCGGCGACAGACATACCGGCCATCGAAGCGTCAACAGCTAGTCACGCTTTACTAACTGCCGCAGGGTGGCAGTCGTCTTGGGCACGAATATCGCACATCTTCATTTCCTCCGCCAGTTTTGAAACCGCAACGCGAAGCGAGCGTTTACTGCCGGCGCAAAGTTGCCAATCTCACCCATCCGTCGCGCGAAAATAGAGGACCGGTACCGAACGACGCCAACGCTCGGGAAACCTCGCGATCTCGAACCAATGCCTATGCAGAGTTGATCCCACGGACATGGGGAAGTATTTATCGTGTCGACAAAAGGATTCTAAAGATGACCGATACCGATTCCAACCCCACACTCGAACGCAAGCGCGGCTCCGGCGTAAAGATGGTCTACGACCTTCTGCGTGACGAAATCCTCGATCTGGTCCTGCCGCCGGGCAGCCCGATCGACGAGGTCCAACTCGCCGAACGCTTCAAGATGTCGCGCACGCCGATCCGCGAAGCGCTGGTGCGGCTGGCCGGCGAGGGCCTGATCGATACGCTGCCGAACCGGTCGACGATGGTTTCAAGCATCGATTTCCTCAACATGCACACGTTCTTCGATGCGCTCGTGCTGATGTACCGCGTCACCACCCGGCTCGCGGCGCAGCATCATCGCCCGGAGGATCTGCAGATCATCCGCGCCCGGCAGGCTGAATTCGCAGCCGCGGTGCAGGCCCAGGATGCGCTGGCGATGATCGCCACCAACGCCGCCTTTCATTCGGCCATCGCCGAGGCCGGCCGCAACGCCTATTTCAGCGGCCTCTTCAACCGGCTCCTCGACGAAGGCCGGCGGATGCTGCGGCTCTATTACCAGTCCTATGGTGACCAGCTGCCGCAACGCTTCGTCGACGAGCACGAGGACATGATCACCGTGATCGCCGCCCGCAACGTCGAAGCGGCCGACCAGCTGGCCAAGGTGCATGCCGAGCAGATCGTCACTCAGATCAAGCGGCTTTTCACCCGCGACGAGCGGTTGGATATCGCGCTGTAATCTTCTGTCGATTTCTTGTCGACAAATAAAATACAACAGGATATTGTCACCGTCGAAGGCTGAGATCGGCGTCGGTGATGACGTTGGCCTCAGCCCATTCGACAGACCAATTGAGGAGTTTGAGATGAAGGCCAAGATTTTCTCCGGCGTCATTCCTGCGCTGATGACCCCGTGCAACGACGACCGCAGCCCCAACTTCGATGCGCTGGTGCGCAAAGGCAAGGAACTGATCGCCCAGGGCATGTCCGCAGTCGTCTACTGCGGTTCGATGGGTGACTGGCCGCTTTTGACCGACGCGCAGCGCATGGAAGGCGTGGAGCGCCTGGTCAAGGCCGGCATTCCGGTTATCGTCGGCACCGGCGCCGTCAATACCGCTTCTGCCGTCGCCCATGCGGCCCACGCCCAGAAGGTCGGCGCCCAGGGCCTGATGGTTATCCCCCGCGTGCTTTCGCGCGGCTCGGTCGTTGCCGCCCAGAAGAACCACTTCAAGGCCATCCTCTCGGCTGCCCCGGACCTGCCGGCGGTGATTTACAACAGCCCCTACTACGGCTTTGCCACCCGCGCCGACCTGTTCTTCGCGCTGCGCGCCGAACATCCGAACCTCGTCGGCTTCAAGGAATTCGGCGGCGCCGCCGACATGCGCTATGCGGCCGAGAACATCACCAGCCGTGACGATGGCGTCTCGCTGATGATCGGCGTCGACACGGCTGTGTTCCACGGCTTCGTCAACTGCGGCGCAACCGGCGCCATCACTGGCATCGGCTGCGTGCTGCCGAAGGAAGTCATCCACATGTGCAACCTGTCGCGGGCAGCCGCCGAAGGCGACGTCGATGCACGCCTGCGCGCGCTGGAACTGGAACAGGCGCTCGCCGTGCTTTCCTCCTTCGACGAAGGCCCGGATCTGGTTCTCTACTTCAAGCACATGATGGTGCTGAAGGGTGACAAGGAATACACGCTGCACTTCAACGAGACCGACGCCCTGTCGGAAAGCCAGCGCGGCTATGTCGAAGCGCAGTTCAAGCTGTTCAACAGCTGGTATGCCGCGTGGAGCAAGCTCCCGGGCGCAGTGCAGACATACAAGGGCTGATCATCGGTTGACCGCGCGTTAGCAAGAAGGCCCTCCCGTCGGGAGGGTCCTTAGCTGACGTGTGGAATTTTAGGTGACGTTTCTGCTGAACCCCCTACACCGCAAGGACTTAGGGGGTTCTTTTTGTTTAAAAATCTGAAGGAAGCGAGAACCAGCGTCTGTTCGTCCTTAAGGTTCGCGCCCCAGCAACGTCTGATTTCGAATGATCGACGTTAGCTGCGCGGCGCAGATCTTCAGGGGAGCCACGGACTGGGATGCTTTCGCCATCGCCATCGCACCGGAATAGGTTGCTACGACCAGGGTTGCCATGGCCTCAGAATCGAAATCGTGAACGGGGGCCGCCCGGAGGTCGCCCCTTAGCTTGTCGGCGATGGCTGACCTCCAACGCATGAAGATCGCCTCGATCGCGGCCTGGAAATCTTCGTCCTCGCGCGACAGTTCAAGAGCGAGATTGTTCAACGGACAGCCCGACACTGCCCCTTTCCGCTCCAGTTCGGAAATGATGGCTGCGAACACCGCTTGGATACCGTCGGCCGTCGTCGTCGCAAGATTGACTGGCGTGACCCAGGTCAACTCGACGGCTTCCGCCACCCGATCCTGAATAACGGCGAGGCCAAGGGCCTTCTTGGTGGGGAAATGATGGGCGAGCGCTCCACCCGTGACGCCCGCCTCGCGCTTCAAGTCGTGGAGGGCACTGGAATGGTAGCCGCGGGTCGAGAATGCAGCGTAGGCAGCATCCACAAGCCGCTGCCTTAGTCCTTCGGGATCGTTCATGCGTCTATGCGACGAGGTAGGTCGTTCCGACATGGGTCCTTCCTTTCCTCCTGGTTATAACAGGTTGACAAAACAGGACAACTGTCCTGTATTACAAAACAGGACGATTGTCCTGTTCCGAGGAAAGGTGGCCATGACTGTATTCACAATGAGCGAACCACTGACGGCTAACGGACGATCCGACCAACGCGATCGTTGAACTGCGGCGGTATCGGCTTCGGCCGAACACCAGGGAGACGCTGATCGACCTGTTCGATCGCGAGTTCATCGAACCCCAGGAAGCGCAGGGAATGAGCGTGATGGGACAATTCCGCGACCTTGATGATCCCGACAGCTTTGTATGGCTGCGAGGCTTTCGCGACATGCCGTCCCGCGCAGCGGCATTGAACTCGTTCTATACGGGCCCGGTGTGGGCAGCTCACCGCGAGCAGGCGAACGGAACGATGATCAATTCGGACAACGTTCTGCTCCTGCGGCCCGCATCGCCCGATACCGGCTTTGCGCGGTCGGGCGTCACGCGCGCCGCCTCTGGCGCGGCGGATGTACGGCGCGGTCTTGTGGTTGCGACGATCTGTTATCTCGCACCACGCACGGACGACGCGTTTGCCGTGTTCTTTGAAGCCGTTGTCAGGCCATATCTGGAGCAAACCTCGGCTACGGTGTTGGCAGCATTGGTCACCGAGCAGAGCCCGAACACTTTCCCCAGGCTGCCTGTGCGCGAAGGGGAGACCGTCTTCGTCTGGTTCTCCGCTTTCCCCAGTCTGGCTGCCTACGAGACGCATCTTGCCGAACTTGCGCACTCCGAGACCTGGATCACGGAGGTCGTTTCGGAGATGGAGCGGCGAACGTGGCGGCAGAACGAGGTGTTGCGGCTGACGCCGACGGCACGATCCCTGCTGCCGTGACGCATTGCGTTGGGGGCGCATCTTCTCGGTGATCTCGCGGCCTTTGTTACCGGATGCCCGTTCAATGAACCCGTTACCGGCAGATTCTGAAAATGTGGAACCAGGGCAACCTGGTTCCACATTTTGGGAAAGGCTAGGCTCTCCGGGATGACCTTTCGTTTTACTGAGTGCCAGAAGCGGGCTGAGTGCCCCCGGCTGGATTTTACGCCACGGCATCGAGCCCAAGTGTGTGCAGGCGCTCGAGTTGCTCCATCTCGGCGGCCGTCAGGGTGATGCCATCGACCTCAGACTTTGCGCGGGCGGCGAAGCGGCGCTGAGACGGCAGGCGCGCGCCCTGGCCGAGAATGGCGTCAAACAGGACCTCGGCGCGGTCGAACGGATTGCCGGGACGCCCGGCGGCAAATGCCTCCGGCGAGAAGGCGATGATCAGTTCGCCATGGAACGGCGCCAATGTGGTGGTGCCGAGATAGTCGAGCACTTCCGGGCTAGTCAGGTCGCCGATCATGATGCCGGCCAGGAGTTCGATCATCGTGCCGATGGCCGAACCCTTATGGCCACCGAACGGCAGCATGGCGCCAGCAAGTGCGGCATCCGGATCGGTCGTCGGATTGCCCGACGCGTCGATCGCCCAGCCCTCCGGCAGCGGCTTGCCGGCACGGCGGTGCAGCTCGATCTCGCCGCGTGCGGCAACGGAGGTCGCAAAGTCGAAGACATAGGGCGGACGGCCTTCGCGCGGCCAGGCGAAGGCAAACGGGTTGGTGCCGAGCAACGGCTTGTTGCCGCCGGTCGGCGCGACCGTCGCATAGCTCGGGCACATGACGAGCCCGGCAAGGCCCATATCCGTCAGTCCTTCCGCCTCGGGCCAGAGCGCCGAGAAATGGGTGCAGTCATTGATGACGAGGGCGGCAAGCCCCAGGGTTCGGGCACGCTCGGCCAGAACAGGCAGGCCAAGCTCGAAGGCCGGATTGGCAAAACCACCCATGGCATTGACCTTGACGATCGCCGAGCCTTCCTGCGGTAGAAGCTCGGGAGTGGCGTCCGGCTTTACCTTACCGGCCTTGACGGTGCGTAGCGCGCCTTCGATACGGTAGATGCCATGCGACTTGCAGGCGTCGCGTTCGCCTGCCACGATCACCCGCGCAAGGGCGCCGGCCTGGACGGCATTGAGCCCGGCCTTGCGGAAGATCGCCTCGACCCGCTCCTGAACTGCGGCGATTGTCAGGGTGGTGGTCTCACTCATCTTGTACCTTTCTGACTGCGTATGACCCTGTTGTGGGCGGTTGAAGTTATGCATACATAGAGTATACAAAGAACCGCCGAGTGCAATTCGGCTGTCAGCTATTCATGCCGAAAGACACCGGTGTTCTCAAGAAAGGATCCGCAGATGGTCTTCACCCCCAAAGGAAAACATCTCGTCGCCGGCGAGTGGCTCGACGGCGCAGGCACCTTCGCCTCGACACCGGCACACGGCCCGGCGCATGACTTCGCGGTCGGCACGGTCGAACTGGTGAACCGCGCCTGCGAGGCGGCGGAAGAAGCGTTCTGGACCTACGGCTATTCGTCGCGGGCCGAACGCGCAGCGTTCCTGCGCGCCATCGCCGACGAGATCGAGGCACGGGCCGAAGCCATTACCGCGATTGGCAGCCAGGAAACCGGCCTGCCGGAAGCGCGGCTGCAGGGCGAACGCGGCCGCACCACCGGTCAGCTGAGACTGTTTGCCGACCATATCGAGGCGGGCGACTACCTCGACCGACGTGTCGATGCGCCCCTCCCCGAGCGCCAGCCGGCGCCCCGTCCGGAAATCCGGCTGATCCAGCGGCCGATCGGCCCGGTCGCCGTTTTTGGCGCCTCCAACTTCCCGCTCGCCTTTTCCACCGCAGGCGGCGATACCGCAGCGGCGCTGGCTGCCGGTTGCCCGGTGGTGGTCAAGGGTCATTCGGCCCATCCCGGCACCGGCGAGATCGTCGCTGAGGCCGTCGAAGCCGCCATCCGCAAGTGCGGCGTTCACCCGGGAGTCTTTTCGCTGATCCAAGGCGGCAGCCGCGACGTCGGCCACGCGCTCGTCAAGCATCCGCTGATCAAGGCCGTCGGCTTCACCGGCTCGCTCGCCGGCGGACGCGCACTCTTCGATCTGTGCGCCGCCCGCCCCGAACCAATCCCGTTCTTCGGCGAGCTCGGCTCGGTCAACCCGATGTTCCTGCTGCCGGAAGCCTTGAAGGCACGTGCCGAGGCGCTTGGACAGGGCTGGGCCGGTTCGCTGACCATGGGTGCCGGCCAGTTCTGCACCAATCCCGGCATCGCGGTGGTGATCGAAGGATCCGATGCTGACCGCTTCACGGCCGCTGCCGTCGATGCGCTCGCAAAGGTGGCGCCGCAGACCATGCTGACCGATGGCATCGCCAAGGCCTACCGCGACGGCCAGGAGCGTTTCACCACCCGCAACAGCGTCAAGCCGCTGCTCGAGACCAGCTCGTCGGACCGCGCCGCGTCGCCCAACCTGTTCGAGACGACCGGCAGCCAGTTTCTGGCCGACCATGCGCTCGGCGAGGAAGTCTTCGGCCCGCTCGGCCTCGTCGTCCGGGTAAATTCGGAAGCCGAGATGGAACAGCTCGCGCGCGGTCTCCAGGGACAGCTGACGGTCACCGTGCACATGGATGCCGGCGACATCGAGCCGGCCCGTCGCCTGCGCCCCATCCTTGAGCGCAAGGCGGGCCGCCTGCTCGTCAACGGTTTCCCGACCGGTGTCGAGGTCGTCGATTCCATGGTGCATGGCGGGCCGTATCCGGCCTCGACGAACTTTGGCGCGACCAGCGTCGGCACCATGTCGATCCGCCGCTTCCTGCGTCCGGTCTCCTACCAGAACCTGCCGGAAGCCCTGCTGCCGGAAGATTTCCTGAACTGATCCGCGACCGATCGCTGCGCAGGGACCCCATTTTGCGAAACAAATGGGATCCCTGCGGGCCAATGACGTCACGATCATATACTTTTTGTATACTGTTTGTATTTTTAAGTTGATTTACGCTCTCCAACGCGGAATATTGCGCTCGCCGTCAAACGGCGCACCAATTCAGGGAGAGAGAAAAATGAAGACCTCGGTCCTAGCCTTCGGCCTCGTTGCCGCCACTGCTCTGACCAGCCCGGCCCACGCCGACAAGCTGGATGACATCATCGGCTCGGGTACGCTGCGTTGCGCAGTGGTTCTCGACTTCCCGCCGATGGGTTCTCGCGACGAGAACAACAATCCGGTCGGCTTCGACGTCGACTACTGCAACGACCTTGCCAAGGCGCTGGGCGTCACGGCCGAGATCGTCGAAACTCCCTTCCCCGAGCGCATTCCCGCGCTGATGTCCGGCCGCGTTGACGTCGGCGTCGCCTCGACCTCCGATACGCTCGAGCGTGCCAAGACCGTCGGCATGACCGTTCCCTACTTCGCCTTCGAAATGGCCGTTACCGCCAACGACAAGACCGGCATCAAGTCCTTCGAGGACATGAAGGGCAAGGTCGTCGGCGCCACCGCCGGCACCTTCGAAGCGATCGCGCTGGAAAAGCAGGTCAAGGAATGGGGTGCGGGCGAATTCCGTCCTTACCAGACGCAGGCCGACGTCTTCCTCGCGCTTAGCCAGGGCCAGATCGACGCAACGGTGTCGACCTCGACCGTGGCGCAGGCCAACGTGAAGACCGGCAAGTTCGCCGGTATCTCGGTTGTCGGCAAGGCGCCGTTCGACATCGACTACGTGGCTCTCTTCACCAACCGCGAAGAATACGGCCTCATCAACTACCTCAACCTCTTCATCAACCAGCAGGTCCGCACCGGCCGCTATGCCGAACTCTACGAGAAGTGGGTCGGCGGCGAACTGCCTTCGCTGGCGGTGAACGGCGTCTACCGCTAATCTGTCCGTTTCTCTGGCGGCGCGAGGCAAACGTCTCGCGCCGTTGTACCAACCTGCGCTGATATTGACCGATTGCGTCGGACCGTGTGCGGTCATCCGGCAAGGAGCGGACCTTAGAGCGATGCCTTGGCATCGGTCGAGGATTGCGACACTGCCGGTGGCCGACACACGGCCCACCCGAAGGGCCGGGCGCTTTTGGCCCCCGGACCGCGTCGACAATCCTCACCGGACCGTCTGGTCCGGTTGCGGTTGTCTGCTTGCCGGAAGCTAAAATCGCTCCGGCGCAATCGGCCAATATCAGCGCAGGTTGGTACCACTCATTTTCGAAAAGGTGAGACGGCGATGTTCAATTACTCCTTCCACTGGAACCAGGCGCTGAAAGCATTGCCGCAAATGCTTGACGGCGCGCTGGTCACGCTGCAGATCGCGCTGCTGTCGATGCTCATCGGCGTCATTTGCGCGCTCGCCCTGACCGGGTTCCGCCTGTCCGGCAATCGCATCCTCAGTGGCTTTGCCACCGCCTGGATCGAGATCGCGCGCAACACCCCCGCGCTGTTCCAGATCTACATGGCCCATTTCGGCCTCGGCAATTTCGGCATCCATCTGAGCCCCTACACGGCGCTGCTCGTCGGCATTGCCTTCAACAATGCGGGCTATCTGGCTGAAAACTTCCGCGGCGCCCTGAAAGCGATCCCGGATACGCAGACCCGTGCCGGCCGTTCGCTCGGCATGACGGCGCTGCAGGCCTTCCGCTACATCATCCTGCCGCAGATGCTGCGCGTCGCCTTCCTGCCGACCACCAACCAGATGGTCTGGGCAATCCTGATGACCTCACTCGGCGTCACCGTCGGCATGAACACCGACCTCGCCGGCATCACCCAGGAACTGAACGCCCGGTCCTTCCGCACCTTCGAATTCTTCGCCCTGGCAGCCGTGATCTACTACGTGATCGCCAAGGCCGTGACCCTCGCTGCCCGAGCAATCGCCTCGCGCATGTTCCGTTACTGAGAGAGGTGAGAGATGTTCAATACCGCCCTCACCTGGAGTGATCTCGCCTTCCTTGCACAGGGTGCGGCGATGACGCTCGCCGTCACCGCTGTTTCGGTTACCGCCGGTACGCTGCTCGGCATCCTCTTCGGGGTGATCCGTGTTCAAGCCGGCCCCTACTGGTCGGCGCCGCTGACCTTCGTGCTCGACGTGTTTCGCTCCGTTCCGCTCCTGATCCAGCTCGTGTTGGCCAATGCCTTCCAGTCCATCGCCAAAATGGGCTGGGGGCCGTTCACGACCTCTTGCGTGGTGCTGTCGCTCTACACGGCCGCCTATTGCACCGAGATCGTGCGCGGCGGCATCTCGTCGGTGCCGCCGACCACACGCCGCGCGGCACGCTCGCTGGGCATGACCTGGTGGCAGGACATGCGCTACATCGTGGCGCCGCTTGCCACCCGCGTTTCGCTTCCGTCCTGGATCGGCCTCACGCTCGGCGTCATGAAGGACTCGGCACTCGTGCTCTGGCTCGGTCTGATCGAGCTTCTGCGCGCCTCGCAGATTCTCGTCACCCGCCTGCAGGAACCGCTGTTCATTCTCCTGATCTGTGGTGCAATCTATTTCCTCATCAGCTTCCCCATCGCCCGGCTTGGTGGGTATCTCGAAAAACGGTGGTCCCCCAATGATTGAGATTGAAAACGTTCGCAAATCCTTCGGCCCGTTGGAAGTTCTGAAGGGTATCGACCTCACCGTGAAGAAGGGCGAAGTCCTGACCATCATCGGCGGCTCCGGTTCGGGTAAGTCAACGCTGCTAACCTGCATCAACGGGCTCGAGACCATAGACGGCGGACGAATCGTGGTCGACGGCACCGATGTGCATGCAAAAGCGACGAACCTCAACAAGCTGCGCCGTAAGCTCGGCATCGTCTTCCAGCAGTTCAACGCCTTCCCGCATCTGACCGTGCTCGAAAACGTTATGCTCGCACCGCGCAAGGTGCTGGGTCAGTCGAAAGCCGAGGCCGAGGCCATGGCCGTAAAACAGCTCACTCATGTCGGCCTTGGCGACAAGCTTTCGGTCTATCCCAACCGCATGTCGGGCGGCCAGCAGCAGCGCATGGCGATTGCCCGCGCCCTTGCCATGTCCCCGGCCTACATGCTGTTCGACGAAGTGACCTCGGCGCTCGACCCGCAGCTCGTCGGCGAAGTGCTCGACACGCTGCGCATGCTCGCCTCCGAAGGCATGACGATGATCTGCGTCACCCACGAGATGAAATTCGCCCGCGAAGTGTCCGATCGGGTGGCCTTCTTCCACAAGGGCGTGATGGCCGAGATCGCCCCGCCGGAGGAGCTGTTCGGCGCGCCGAAGGATCCGGAACTGCAGAAGTTCCTGGCAGCGACGCATTGAGCCGATCATGAAGGATGCAGCTCAGCCTGACGTCATCGTCATCGGCGCCGGCGTTGTCGGCCTTTCCGCCGCGATAGCGGCCCAGGCACGGGGGCTTTCGGTCACCGTGCTCGACCGGGAAGGCCCGGCAGCTGGAGCCTCGGCGGGAAACGCCGGGGCCTTCGCCTTCACCGACATCCTGCCGCTCGCCTCGCCCGGCATCCTCAAGAAGGCGCCGAAATGGCTGCTCGACCCGCTCGGGCCGCTGAGCATCCCGCCGGCCTACGCCGCGCAGATCGCGCCGTGGATGTTCCGTTTCTGGCGCGCCTGCTCGCCAAAGCGGGTGGCGCATTCGACGGCCGCCCAGACGGCGATGATGGACCTCTCCAAGGTCGAGTTGGAGCCGTTCCTTGCCGCAACCGGCACCCTGCCGATGCTGCGCAAGGATGGCAATCTTCAGGTCTATGAAAGCGAAGCCGAACTCAAGGCTTCGCTGCCCGGATGGCGGGCGCGTGCGGACCATGGCATCGAATTCCGCCATATGGGCGCAGCCGAGATGGCTGAGATCCAGCCGGGTCTGGCGCCCCGCTTCACCCATGGCACCTTTACGCCGGGCTGGTTTTCCATTGCCGACCCGAAGCTCTATACGCTGGCGCTGGCAGAACACTTCCGCGCCAAGGGCGGGGCGATCGAGCGCGCCGACGTTACGGCCCTGGCGCCAATCGATGGCGGCGTCGAAATTCGGACCACAAGTGGCGCGACGCGGCGGGCGGCACAGGTCGTGCTCGCGGCCGGTGCGTTCTCCCACCGGATTGCCAAATCTCTCGGCGAGAGCATCCCGCTCGAAACCGAGCGCGGCTACAACACCACGCTGCCGGCAGACGCCTTCGACCTGCGCACGCAGGTCACCTTCGGCGGCCATGGCTTCGTCGTCACCCGGCTCTCGACCGGTGTCCGTGTCGGCGGCGCAGTCGAGCTCGGCGGGTTGCAACTGCCGCCGAACTACCGCCGGTCCGAAGCCATGCTGCAGAAGGCACGAACCTTCCTGCCGGGGCTCAAGCCCGAAGGTGGCGTGCAGTGGATGGGCTTCCGCCCGTCGCTGCCCGACAGCCTTCCGGCCATCGGCCGCGCCCGCGCGACATCGCGGGTCGTCTACGCTTTCGGTCACGGCCATCTCGGCCTGACCCAATCGGCGGGCACCGCCCGGCTCGTCGCGGATCTTTTGACCGGCCAGGCTCCGACGATTGACATCGCCCCCTTCTCGCCTCAACGGTTCTGACAGAGGTTTCGACCATGGCCACCTACACCTTCTCCTGTATCGACGGGCACACCTGCGGCAATCCCGTCCGCCTCGTTTCCGGCGGCGGTCCTCGTCTTGAGGGCGCCAACATGCTGGAAAAGCGCGCCCATTTCCTCAGAGAATTCGACTGGATCCGCACCGGCCTGATGTTCGAGCCGCGCGGACATGACATGATGTCCGGCTCGATCCTCTATCCGCCGACACGGCCCGATTGCGATGTCGCCGTGCTGTTCATCGAGACCTCCGGCTGCCTGCCGATGTGCGGCCACGGCACCATCGGCACGATCACCATGGCGATCGAGAACGGACTGATCACGCCGCGCGAGCCCGGCAAGCTGTCGATCGACGCGCCTGCCGGCAAGGTCGACATCAGCTATCGCCAGGAGGGCCGCTTCGTCGAGGAAGTGCGCCTGACCAACGTCCCCGGCTTCCTCTATGCCGAGGGACTGACGGCCGAAGTCGAGGGCCTCGGAGAGATCGTCGTCGACGTCGCCTATGGCGGCAACTTCTACGCCATCGTCGAGCCGCAGAAGAATTTTCGCGATATGGCCGACCACACGGCCGGCGAGCTGATCGGCTGGAGCCCGAAACTGCGCGCCGCCTTGAACGCGAAGTACGAGTTCGTGCATCCCGAGCACCCGGAGATCAAGGGGCTCAGCCACATCCAGTGGACGGGCAAGCCGACGCAAGCCGAGGCGCATGCCCGCAACGCCGTGTTCTACGGCGAGAAGGCCATCGACCGCTCGCCCTGCGGCACCGGCACCTCGGCGCGCATGGCGCAGCTTGCCGCCAAGGGCAAGCTGAAGGTCGGCGACGAATTCGTGCATGAATCGATCATCGGCTCGCTGTTCAAGGGTCGGGTGGAGGCCGCGACCAAGGTCGCCGACCGCGATGCCATCATCCCCTCGATCGCCGGATGGGCGCGCATGACCGGTATCAACACGATCTTCATCGATGATCGCGATCCCTTCGCCCACGGCTTCGTCGTAAAATGAACAATCCGTTCTCCGCTCGCAGTATCCTTGGCGGCACGGCCGAGGGGCCGATCGTTGCCGCACCGGAAGCGCTGAGCTTCTGGGGTGGTGTCGATCCGGCGACCGGAGCGGTGATCGATGTTCACCACCCACTGCACGGGACCTGTCTCACGGGCAGTATCCTGATGATGCCGTCGAGCCGGGGCTCCTGCACCGGCTCGGGCGTGCTGCTCGATCTTGCGTTGACCGGTCGTGCGCCGGCCGCGCTTGTCTTTTCCGAAGCCGAGGACGTGCTAACCCTCGGCGCGCTGATTGCAGCCGAGATGTTCGGCAAGCCGCTGCCCGTCCTGCGCCTTTCGTCCGATGCCTTCGCAGCGCTGGCGGAGGCAAAAACCGCGCGCATCACCGATACGGCGATCGAGGCCGACGGCCTGACGATCGAAATCGCACCGCTTGCGACCGCGGCGCTCGATCTTGATGAAGCGGACCTCGCCATGCTGGATGGCCGCGACGGGGTTGCGGTTGAGGTCGCGATGCGCATCATCTGCGCCATGGCGGCGCAGCAGGGCGCAACACGCCTCGTCAGCGTGACGCAAGGGCATATCGACGGCTGCATCTATGCCAGCCCTGCCAATCTCACCTTCGCCGAAAAAATGGCGGATATGGGCGCGCGGGTCCGGCTGCCGACGACAATGAACGCCATTTCTGTCGACCGCGCCAACTGGCAGGCGCAGGGGGTGCCGGCCTCGTTCGGCGATCCGGCCGCGCGGCTGGCCGACGCCTATGTCCGCATGGGCTGCCGTCCGACCTTCACCTGTTCCCCCTATCTGCTCGACAGCGCGCCTGAGGCCGGAGAGGCAATCGCCTGGGCGGAATCCAACGCCGTCATCTACGCCAATACGGTGCTCGGCGCCCGCACCGCGAAGCATCCGGATTTCCTCGACCTCTGCATCGCGCTGACCGGCCGCGCGCCGCTCTCCGGCGTCTATCTCGACGAACACCGCAAGGCCAGCCGCGTCATCGACGTGGAGTTGCCTGAAGGGGTGGACGACGCTTTCTGGCCGCTCATCGGCTATCTCGCTGGGCGGGCTGCACCCGATTGCATCCCGCTTCTGCGTGGCCTCGCGGCTGCAAAGCCTTCGTCCGACGACCTGAAGGCGCTGTGCGCTGCCTTCGGCACCACATCGGCAGCGCCGATGTTGCACATTGAAGGTGTCACGCCGGAGGCGGAAGGTGCTGCGTCAAGCGAAGCTGGCACTGTTGCAATCACCCGCGCCGAGATGGCGGCCGCCTGGACCCTGTTGAACGACGGACCGGAGGATGTGGACCTGGTCGCCATCGGCAGCCCCCACGCCTCGCTGAGCGAATGTCGGGCTCTGGCGGCAGCGCTTGCCGGTCGCAAACGTCACGGGGATGTAGCGGTGATCGTTACGGCCGGCCATCAGGTGATTGCCGCTGCGCGGGCGGAAGGGACACTTGCCGCCCTGGAGGCAAGCGGTGTGCAGGTCCTGCCCGACCTCTGTTGGTGCTCGATCTCTGAACCGGTGTTCCCGACGCGAACCCGCGCGCTGATGACCAATTCCGGCAAATATGCCCATTACGGCCCCGGCCTCTCCGGCCGTGCGGTGCGCCTCGGAAACCTTGCCGATTGCGTGACGGCTGCGCTGACCGGGCGCGTTCAAGCACGGCTGCCGATTTGGCTCTCCCCGGCAGGCCGGTAACGGAACCGCCGACAAGAAGCCGGCAGGTATCGTGATCGGAATGACTTTCCTTGAGGCAACCGCGATGCCTGCGGAGGGCTCTCCTACGCCTACAGATCAGGTGCGCGGTCGACCAGGGTTTGGAACAACACGTTTGCAGCCTCCTGAGGCGTCGAAGCCGCAAACCAGACTGGATCGGTCGTTAGAACGGCGTGCTCCGTCCAAGAGGCAGTGTCGGATGCCTCGCATTCGTAGACGCCGCAGGCGCGGCGCTGCTTTCGATTGAGCGCGATTTCGAGAATGCCCGAAGGTCGCGCGCCCGGCGCATCGAAGATCTGCAGGACGTAACCGCGGAACCCGGTTCTGCCACCGTTGGAATCGATCTCATCGAGAACGGACGGGCAGAGTTCCGCCTGCCCCACCGGAATGGGCCGTGTCCAGAAGGGCCCCTGATCGCCTTGATCTGCGCGCAGCATCGCACTCGCCTCCGTCCCCTCGGGGCAGCGAGCTTAACACTTGATCACCTCGAGTTCAGCCGACCCAGAATAGAATGCGGTCGAACGCTGTGACATGCTGGGTTGCAAAGCGTACCACTTCCGAGTGAGGATCCGGATTGGCGGGTCGTGCTGATCCTGCACCGGCTACTGCGAGCGGTAGAGTACGCGGCAAGCGTCACACGACAGACGCGGGCCCATGCGATCGTTCACCGTGGCGGAGCGCATTTCCAGCAAAAGTGCGAAGCCGTTTTCCGGCAGGAAATGCTTGGAAATAAGGAGATAGAGCGTTTCTGCGGCTCCGTTTGAACCGGAGAGGCTCTGGCAACATGAGGTTGGAAAAATGCACAGATTGCTCAGCGGACTGTCAGTCATTGCATTCGTGGGATTTACGATCGGCATTGGCGCAACGGACCCCGCCGCAGCCGCAAATACACCCAAAGAACGCTCAACGCGCAATGCCGATGTACCGGCGAAAACCGCCACTACTCCAGCAAGAGGCAAGCGTCCCACCGTTGTCGTAAACCACCCTCCTCCGAGGAACGGAGCCTACTACAAGGGCATATTCCGCGAATGATGATGGGGGTACCAAGCACTGCCTAGCGGCAACGATCACGGCGAATATTTGCAGCTTTACAACCCGGGTTACGGCGAAAGCCTCTCTTCGAGATCGTCCAGCGCGACGACTATCGCGGTTAAAGTATCTGCGACCAGGGGGGCTCCTCTCCCTTGGGATTCGATCCAATATCGAACGGCCAACACGATGTTTACACCATACGAGCAAATGCTCGCCGGTACCCCTTCAAACTGAGGGTACTGCTCTCGGTGGCCATGGCTGTATTCTACCACTGCGTGCAGCCACATGGTCGCAGGCGGCCATGCCGACCGGAGCAAGGGCAATTTATCCGGAGCCGGCCTCAGCTTTCGTTTTCAAAGTCCGATTTGATGATCTACCGGAAGTTTCGACCGAGAGGTCCTTGCTCTCAGGCCGGGTCACCACGCCGCAATGCCGAGCATCGCAGTCAAGACATCATCGTGCAAAGCATGGCCAGACGGCCGACAAAAATCCCTTCGTCAACACACGTGCCTGGCCCGGCAGAAGGGTCCGGCCAAAAGGAGGTCTCATGTCTCTCCACCAGGCATTCCTGGATTTCGGTTATGATCCAACCATCGTCGAGGTCGGGCGCACCATTCGGCCCAAGACGACAGGCGCGCCACCGGCTTCAGCAACCGTTAACGCCCAATATCTGCCACCACCGCAGGCGCAGGGCACGGCTCAGCATGTCGGCAGTCCCGGCAGCTGTGCAGCCTGGGCGTCTACCTATGGTCTTGCGACCTACACGGCGGCCGCCGCATCCGGCCAGACGCCGTCGGGCGCGTCGCAACAGGCAAGCCCCGCCAACATCTATATCGAGGTCATGATCAACGATGGTCAGAAGACGTGCAGCGGCTCGAATCTGGCGTCCTACCTCAACATCCTGCAGCAGGGCGGCACGCCCAATTGGGCGACGGCCCCCTACTACCCCAACTGCCCCGAACTTTGGTCCAGCTACGACCCCGACGCCACCGCCGATACCAGCTTCCAGATCCCCGGTTGGGCCATCGTCGAAACATCGGATCTCGACGCGATCAAGGCCATCATCGCTGATGGTGGTGCTCTGTGCTACGGCACGGCCCTCAATTCCGGCTTCATGAGCTATAGCGGCCCTGGGCCATTGACGGGGCCGCTCGACAAGGTGCGGGGCGCCAACGGCAAGCTTGTCGGCCACTGCATGCTGATCATCGGCTACGACGATGCGCAGCAGGCGATCCTCATCCAGAACAGCTTCGGACCGGATTGGGGCTGCCAATGGAACGGCAGCGGCGGTTACATCTGGATGAGCTACGAGCTGTTTCAGTACCTGGCACAGGGCCAGGCCATGTATGTGACGAGCTAAGCCAGAGGAGCGAAGCTTCCCTCACGCACGCTATCCGGACGCCGCCGCGATCATGTGCGGCGGCGTCCGGTGAAAGGCGAAATCGTCGTGTGGTTTATCGCGGCGTGACGTCGAAACCGAACCACTTTTCCGAAAGCGTCTTGATCGTGCCGTCCGCCTTAGCGGCAGCAATCGCCTCGTTGAACAGTGTCTTCAGATCCGGATCCGTCTTGCGCAGGCCGACGGAACTGCCGCGACCGAGAAAGCCGCCCTGGAACCGGGGACCGGTGGTGGTCATGTCCTCATTGCCCGGCTTTTCGGAAGCCGTCGTCAGGTAAGCCATCGAGGCCATTACCAGGTCGACGCGGCCAGCCGCGAGATCGAGATCGTGCTCTTCGGTCGTCTTGTATTCGCGCACCTCGACGACGCCCTTCAGATATTTGTCAACGAAGGCGGCACCGGTCGAGGCGATCTGGACGCCAATCGTCTTGCCTTCGAGCAGCGGCTTCAACTTCTCGATCTCGGCGGTAGCACCTGCCTCGTTCGAAGCGAGCGAAAACACCACGCCCTTTTCAGGCAGTGATGCGAGCGGACCGGATTTCAGCGTGGCGAAGGCCTGGCCGGTCGAACCGTAGGAGTCGCTGAAATCGATAACCTGCTCGCGCTTGGCTGTTGCCGACATCCCGGAAATGATCGCATCGAACTTGCCGGCATTCAGCGCCGGGATCATGCCGTCAAAGTTCTGGACGCTGATCTCGCACTCGACCTTCATATGGGTGCAGAGGTATTTGCTGAGCTCGATCTCGTAGCCGTCAAGCGTGCCGTCGGGCTTGGTGAAATTGTAAGGCTTGAAGCCGCCTTCGGTGGCGATCGTCACATGTGTCCAGGTCTTGTTTTCCGCATGCGCGCCATTGGCGGCGAACATCATCGTCGCGATGCACAGGGCCTTCATTGTCGATTTGGTGTGGTTCATTGGTAGTTCCCCTTTTTTGAGTGGTTAGAGCCGCCGGTTCACGCCTTGATGAACCGACGGAAGCGTTCGGATTTGGCGTTGCCAAATACCTCGTCCGGTCGACCGTCTTCCTCGATCTGACCCTGGTGAAGAAAAATGACCCGGCTGGAGACATCGCGGGCGAACCCCATTTCATGGGTCACGACCAGCATCGTGCGTCCCTCTTCGGCGAGCGCACGCATGACGCGCAGCACCTCGCCGACGAGTTCCGGGTCGAGCGCCGATGTCGGCTCGTCGAACAGCATCACGGCCGGACGCATCGCCAGCGCGCGGGCGATTGCCGCGCGCTGCTGCTGGCCGCCGGACAGGTGCGCCGGATAATGATTGCGCTTGGCCGCGATCCCGACCTTGGCGAGAAGGGCTTCAGCCTCTTCGAGGCACTCGGCGCGAGGGCGCTTCTGCACATGGATCGGCGCCTCGATGACGTTCTCCAGCACCGTCTTGTGCGACCAGAGATTAAAGCTCTGGAACACCATGCCGAGCCGTGAGCGGATGCGATCCACCTGGGCACGATCCCTCGGACGGCTCTTGCCGTTGCCGGCAGCAAGCATCTCGATCGTTTCGCCCGCGACCGTGACCTCGCCACGATCCGGCGTTTCGAGCATATTGATGCAGCGAAGCAGTGTCGATTTTCCCGAACCGGACGAGCCGAGGATGGAGACGACCTCGCCTTCGCGCGCGTCGAGCGAGATGCCTTTCAAGACCTCGATCGGACCGAAGCTCTTGTGGATGTCCCGAACGCTGATGGCGACGGGCGCAATGGACGACGCGGGCGAACTCAATGCGCTTCTCCTTCGATGATGGCGGGCAGCACCGCAACCGGCTGCCTGAGATGCGGGCTCAGCCGGAACTCGACGAGCTGCACCAGGCGGGTGAGCAGGAAGTTGATGGTGAGATAGATGGCGCCGGCGACGACGAACACTTCGATCGCGCGGTAGCTCTCCGAGATGATGCGCGCCGCAACGCCGGTCACTTCCATCAGGGTGATGATCGATGCGAGTGAGGTCGCCTTGACCATCGAAATCATCTCGTTGCCGTAGCCGGGCAGCGCCTGCCTGACGCCGAGCGGCAACGTGATGCGCCGGAAGATCATGAAGCGCGACATGCCGCATGCCCTTGCCGCTTCCACCTGTCCAAAGGGCACGGAAAGCAGGCCGCCGCGGACAATCTCGCTGGCATAGGCAGCGGTGTTGAGCGCCAGCGCCAGGACCGCACACCAGTATGGCTCCCTGAGCACGGGCCAAAGCAGGCTGTGTCGGATGGCCGGAAACTGGCTGAGACCGTAGTAGATGATGAAGATCTGCACGAGCAGCGGCGTGCCGCGAAAGACGAAGACATAGGCCTGCGCCAGCCAGCGCAAGGGGGCGGTAGCCGAAAATCGGGCGACAGCGATGCCGACTGCCAGGATCGCGCCGAGGGCAATCGAGTTTGCCGCCAGCAACAGCGTCATGGGAACAGCCGAAACGAGGCTGACAAAGGTTTCCTGAAGGAAGGTCCAGTCCATCAGCTTCTCCTCACGCCGCGGCTGAAATGACGCTCGGCCCGATGCAGGACGGTGCTCGATACCGTCGAGATCATGAGATAGATGCCGCCGGCAATCAGGTAGAAATCAAAGGGCAGCCCGGTGGAGCCGGCAGCAATCTGCGCCTGGCGCAAGAGTTCGGCGACGCCGGTGATCGAGACCAGCGCACTCTCCTTGAGCACCACCTGCCAGACGTTGCCGAGGCCCGGCAGCGCATGCCTGAGGGTCAGCGGCGCGACGATGCGGCGGAACCGGAGCCATCGTGGCATGCCGCAGGCGATCGCCGCCTCTATCTCTCCGGGGTGAACCGCCCTGAAGGCACCACGAAAGACCTCCGTATGCTGCGCGCCCGAGGTGATCCCGACCGCAAGCATGCCGGCAAGGAAGCCGGGAAAGCCGATGAAGCCTTCAGCGCCGAAGAGATGTCCGACGGCGGAGATTGCAGCGGAGCCGCCGAAATAAAGCAGATAGATCACCAAGAGATCGGGAATGCCGCGCAGCACCGTCGTGTAGACGTCGGCAGCGAGGCGCGTCCCTGGTCCGCCCCTCACCTTGGCCCAGGCTCCGAGTACGCCGATGACGGCACCGGTCGCATAGCCCGACAGCGCGATCAGGATCGTCATCATGGCACCGGCAAGGAGGATGTTCCCCCAGCCACCGGGGCCGAAACTGATGAGTTCGAGGATACCGGGCTGGGTCACAAGGTTTGAACTCCCAGTTCCGCAGACCCGGCCGCGCGCGAGGGAAGAGGCGGGTTGACGTCATCGGGGATCGGATTGACGAAAGGCGTGTCGTCGAGACGGCTGCGATGGTCCGCCTTGGCGGCCGCCACCAGTTCTGGGTCCGCCATCAGATCGATGGCAAGGCTCGCCATGGCTTTCGCCGCATGCGCCATGCCCTTGTGCGCGGCCGGCAATTTTCCTTGCGCGACCAACTGCCAGGAATGGCCGGGCGTGCCGATCGCATAGGTCGCACCGCGCATCTGAACCGTCGGGACGACCCAGCTTACGGTTCCGACATCGGTCGAGCCGACGATGCTGCCGTCGCCGCCATAGAGCGGGTAGATCATGTCGCAGAGCGGCTGCCCCTTGCGCGGCGCCAGGCCGAAGCGTGCATAGGACGCGGCGATATCGTCGGGGGAATAGGTCGCCTGAAACTTTCGCGCCGTTTCGAGGTCGGCAGCATCGAAGGCGGCGGGACCCAAATGTTCGAGGCAGGTGTGGAGCCGTGCTTCCAGCGGGGCATTGCCGACGAGATTGGCATCGCCGCTGATCACCTCGTGGCGCACGGTCGTCTCGGTCATCAGTGCTGCCCCTTGCGCGATCTTCTTGACGCGCTCGATCAGGCCGAGCAGATCCGGCAAGGTGCGGGCGCGGATGAGATAGCGCACCGTTGCACGGGCCTGCACGACATTGGGCGCGTCGCCACCGGCATCGGTGATGGCGTAGTGGACGCGGGCGCTCGACGGCATGTGCTCGCGCATGTAGTTGACGCCGACATTCATCAGCTCGACGGCATCGAGCGCGCTGCGGCCGAGATGCGGCGTCGCCGAGGCGTGGGAAGCGCGACCGGAGAAGTGGAAGTTGATCTCGTTGCAGGCAAGCGAGATCGGGTTGTTGACGCCGGAAAAGGCGGCCGGATGCCAGGAGATGGCGATATCGACATCGTCGAAAGCGCCGGCCCGCACCATGAAGCCCTTCGATGAACCGCCCTCTTCGGCGGGGCAGCCGTAATAGCGCACGCGCCCTTTGAGGCCGTTGGCCTTGAGGTAATCCTTGACCGCGGCAGCGGCGAGCATGGAGCCGGAGCCGAGCAGATTGTGGCCGCAGCCGTGGCCGTTGCCGCCCGGCACGACTGGTCGCTCTTCGGCAAGGCCGGCAACCTGGCTCAAGCCAGGGAGCGCATCGAACTCGCCGAGAATGGCGATCACCGGACCACCTTCGCCCGCTTCGCCGATCAGCGCCGTCGGCAGGCCGGCGACATTGCGCTCGATGCGAAACCCCTCCGCCTCAAGCAGGCGGGCATGCTCGCTCGCGGACTGAAGCTCCTCGTAGTTGGTTTCGGGACTGTCCCATACGCGGTCACTAAGCTCGAAGAATTCCGGGCTCTTTTCCTCGACGATCGACCATACGAGTTCGGTATTCTTCATTGGCATTCAGCGTCCCATATGCGATAGTTACCAAAATTGGCGCCAATTTAGGATACAAAAATAAATTGCGCAATGGGCGGCGATGGATATTTTCGGTATCGATCGCAGACGCAAAAACAGACGATCGCTTATGCGAACAAGGCGAGCCCGCGCGGCCCGCTCACAATTGAGCAAACAGGAATGTCCATGACCGAAATGCAAGATGTGACCGAGACTGCGGCCAAGGAGCGGGACGTCACCGATCTCGTTCTCGAGGACATTCTGACCGGCGTGCTGCCAGCCGGCACCTGGCTCAAGCAAATCGATCTCGAAAAGCGATACGATTGCACCCGGCCGGAGGTTCGTCGGGCCCTCGACCGCCTGTCGCAGAAGCGGCTGGTCGAGCACGTGCCCAATCGCGGCTATCACGTTTATCAGCCGGACGGCCGGCGTGCGCAGGAAGTCAGCGATATCCGCGTCATCCTCGAAACAGCGGTGGCCGATCTGATGGTGGAACGGGCCACGCCCGAAAGCATCGCCAGGCTGCGCCAACTCGCCAGCCATTTCGACCAGATGACCATGGTCGGCACGGTGCTGGAGCATTACGAGGCCAACCTCGCCTTCCACCGCGAACTGCTGCTTCTGTCAGGCAATCACGAGCTTGTGGACCTCGTTTCCGAAATCCGCCAACGCACCTCTTCGGCACCGGTCTCGCAGTGGCGCACAAGAGCCCGCGTCGAGCGGTCCGCACGCGAGCATCATATGATGGTCGATGCGCTCGAAACCCGCGATGTCGCCGGCCTCAAACGCCTGATCGAAGCGCATATCCGCCAGACGGGGGATGTTGCCCCAGCTGAAAGCGTTGCGCGCCAAGCATGACGCCCAGCGCTTTCTGGGGGCAAAACCGCCGAATCCCCCTGATTTCTCAGAGTTGTGGCGCTACCGCACAGAACCTAAGCTTGGGCCGAAATTGAGGTTCAGCCATGACAGACACACGCAATCCGCCTGTAACCGATGTCGTAGAGATGCGTGAGGCGCTGGCGGAGTGGTGCACGCAGAACAACTGCACGCAATCGGACCCGCCCGCCAACAAGATCGCGCTCCGGATTTTCGACGTCGCCACCGGGAAAAAACTCAATCGCACAGAAATCCTGGCCCTGCTGTCGAACGGATAGCAACCGTTCGCCGGGTGGCCGCAACGGCGAGAAGTGAGGACCGGTTTCAAGACTGCGCCATTCTGCTTGCCGTCAGCTTCACGCCTTCGGCTATGCGATCTCTGCCGATCGACGAGTATCCCATGCGGAAAAAGCGGCAGCTTTCCTCGTCGTTCGGAAAGAACGGCGATCCGGATTCGATCAGAACCCCGTCTTCCCGCAGATCGGCCATCAGCCTGTCCGCATCGAGACCGTCAGGGCCTTCGATCCAGAAGGAGGTTCCGCCGAACGCTGCCGAACCGGCGATCTTAAGCCCGTTGGCGTTGAGCGCGTCTGCCATTACCCGATGGCGCAGGTGGTACTCTTCCCGCATCCTGTGAAGCACGGCGTCATAGTGACCGAGCGCCAGAAAATAGGCAGCGGTGCGCTGGAGGTGGCCGGGCGGATGGCGCAGCATCAGGGCACGGAGCGCCCGCGCCTCCCGGATGACGGGAGCCGGTGCCACGAGATAGCCAAGCCGCAGGCCGGGGAAAAGCGACTTCGAGAAACTGCCGATGTAAAAGACCCGCCCGCTCCTGTCGAAGGCCTTCAGCGCCGGCGACGGTGGCGCGAGAAAGCTCATCTCGAACTCGTAATCGTCCTCGATGATGACGAAGTCCCTGCTTGAGGCGGCTTCGAGCAGTGCGACGCGGCGATCCATCGGCATGGTCGCACCCGTCGGTGAATGATGGCTCGGCGTCACGAACACGGCGTCGACGTGCTCAGGCAAGTTGGCCGGCGGCAGCCCGCCGTCATCGACGTCAAGCACCGTCACCTTTGCGCCGCTCAGTTGCAGCGAGGCGCTCATATCCGGGTGGCAGGGGTTTTCGCACACGGCATGGGACCCGCGCCGCAGCAACAGCTGAATGACGATCCAGAGCGCATTCTGCGCTCCCACCGTCACCAGGATCTCGTCGGGATTGGCCCGGATGCCGCGCCCCGGCAGCGTGCGCGAACAGATGTAGTTGACCAGTTGCACATCGTCAGACGCGGCGAAATCGCCTGCCATCAGTTCGAAATCTTCGCGCGCCAGCGCGCGCCGGGCACAGTCGCGCCAGGCGGTGAGATCGAACAGCGACGGGTCCATCTGGCCATAGAGGAAAGGATAGGGATACCGCCGCCAGTCGAGCGGCTTACGCATCTGCTTGGCAACGCGAAAGGTCGAGCGCAGCTTAGACGACCAATCCACCGCATCCGCCCCCGGCGACGCCACGTCCGCATCAAGCACGTTGAACGGCGGCTTGTCGGCAACGCGGTAGCTGCTGCGGTCGGCCGCATCGAGATAGCCCTGGGTCGCCAACTCCTGATAGGCAAGCGTGACGGTGAGGCGCGAAATGTTGAGATAGCTCGCAAGCTTGCGCGTCGACGGCAGCAGGGCACCGGGCGGCAGCCGCCCTGACAGCACGGCGGAGACGACCGTCTCGCGGATCTGCGCCTGCAGGCTCGTACGGCTCGCCCGGTCGATGAAGAAGATTGTTTCCGGAACAGAAATGCGTGCCACGTCCGATCCCCTATCGGTCAATCTGGACTTATCTAACTTTCAATCTGGCTATAAAGCAAACCGGAAAGCTGCTTTATCCCTTATGGTCGAAAATGAGATCGGCATAACAGTCGACAGACCCCGAAAACGGGGTCGGAACCAGAGGGAAACAAATGTTCTATTCCAACGCCTTGAAAACCATGGCGGGGGCGGCCACGATTGCGGCCGGCCTCCTGACCTCCAGTCTTGCCCGCGCCGAGACCGATGTGATCATCGGCTACCAGCAGATCGTCGGCCCGTTCATCGCCGCCATCGCCGACGGTCGCTTCGACGCCGCCGCGAAAGAGGCTGGCTATCTCGTCGACTGGCGGCAGTTCAGCTCCGGCGGCGATATCTCGACGGCGCTTGCATCGGGCAACGTGCCGATCGGCGTCATCGGCTCCACCGGCACCACCGCGGCGGCAACGCGCGGCGTTGATCTCGAGCTGTTCTGGATCCTCGATAACATCGGCAAGTCTGAAGCGCTGGTCGCCCGCGAAGGCTCGGGTATCGAAAAGCCGGAAGATCTGGTCGGCCGCTCCGTCGGTGTCCCCTTCGTCTCGACGTCCCACTTCCATCTTCTCGTTGGGCTTGAGCAGGTGTGGAAGGTCGATCCGCGCGAAGTCAACATCCTCAACATGAAGCCACCGCAGATCGTGGCCGCCTGGCAGCGCGGCGATATCGATGCCGCCTATGTCTGGCCTCCGGCCCTGTCGGAACTGCTGAAGACCGGCAAGGTGATTTCCGACTCCGAAGCGATCGGCGCGGCGAGCGTCCCGACCTTCGACGGTCTGGTGGTCGACAAGAAATGGGCAGCTGAAAATCCGAAGTTCATGGCCGCCTTCACCAAGGTGCTGGCCGAAGCCTACGCCGACTACAAGGCAAACGGCGCAAGCTGGACGGCAGACTCCGCACCGGTCCAGAACATCGTCAAGCTCATCGGCGGCGATGGCGCCGGCACCGTCGAAGCGCTGAACTTGCTCTCGTTCCCGACAGCGCAGGAGCAGGCGTCCGAAACCTGGCTCGGCGGCGGTGCTGTGCGCGCGCTGTCGGAAAGCGCGAAATTCCTTGCCGACCAGAAGCAAATCGACAAGGCGCTCGACGATTACACGCCCTACGTCAACAGCGCCTACGCGAAAGAAGCTTCGAAGTAGCCGACGCCCGCTCCTGATCGCAAGGTCGGTCAGGAGCGCCGCCAACGCCACTCAACAGCCATTTCTCGAAAGGCCTGCACAATGGAAACTCTGAATGTCAGCAATGTGAGCCTGACCTATCCTGGTCTCTATTCGGACGAGGCGGTCATTGCGCTCAAGGGCGTCAACCTCGAAATCAAGAGCGGCGATTTCGTCGTCGCGCTCGGTGCCTCGGGCTGCGGCAAGACCACGCTGCTCAATCTGATGGCGGGCTTCATGGCCCCGAGCGGTGGTGAAATCACACTTGGAAGCCGCCGCGTCTCCGGTCCCGGTGCCGACCGTGGGGTCGTGTTCCAGAAGCATGCGTTGCTGCCCTGGCTCAATGTCATCGACAACACCGAATTCGGGCTGAAACTGCGCGGTGTCGACAAGGCGAAACGCCACGAGGTCGCCTCCAAGAACCTCGCTCTTGTCGGCCTGCAGGATTTTCACCGGCACATGATCTACCACCTGTCCGGCGGCATGCAGCAGCGTGTGGGCATCGCCAGGGCGCTGAGCTGCGACCCGTCGATGCTCTTGATGGACGAGCCGATGGCGGCGCTCGATGCGCTGACCCGCGAGACCATCCAGGAACTGCTGCTCAAAGTCTGGCAGCTGACCAACAAGATGTTCTTTTTCATCACGCACAGCGTCGAGGAGGCGTTGTTCCTGGGGTCGCGCCTGATCGTCATGTCGCCGCGACCAGGACGGATCACCCACACCTACGAGCTCGATTTCAACAAACGGTTTCTGGAAGAAGGCAATGCCCGTGCAATCAAATCCAGTCGCGACTTCATCGACATGCGTGAACAGATCCTCAGCATCATCTACGGCGACGAACGCCAATCCGGAAACCCGGAGCTCCTCCATGCTTGAGCGCGTGACGAAAGCCAAGCCGGTCAAGCCGGGCCGGATCTACGGCGCCCCCGGCGAGGGCATGAGCGGACATATCAGCCTACTGACAGCGCTGACCCTGGTGGCGCTCTGGCTGCTGGTCACCGAGATGCAATGGGTACGGCCGCTGTTTTTGCCATCGCCGCTTGCGGTCTGGGACAAGTTCGTGATCGCGCTGACAGAGGGCGTCTCCAATTCGACCCTCGCCCAGCATACGCTGGCAAGTCTCGGTCGCGTGCTCGGGGCCTTCGCGCTCGCCCTTGTCACCGCGGTTCCGATCGGCATCCTCATGGGCGTGAACCGGGTGATGCGCGGGCTCTTTGATCCGATCATCGAGTTCTACCGCCCCTTGCCGCCGCTCGCCTACCTGCCACTGATCATCATCTGGCTCGGCATCGGCGAATTTCCGAAGGTGTTCCTGATCTTCCTCGCGATCTTCGCGCCGATGGCGATCGCCGCCCGGGCCGGTGTGCGGTCCGTCTCGATCGAGCAGATCCATGCGGCCTATGCCATGGGCGCTAGCCGCCGCCAGGTCATCAGCCACGTCATTCTCAAGGCGGCGCTGCCGGAGATCTTCACCGGGATGCGCATCGGCATCGGCGTCGGCTGGACGACGCTGGTTGCGGCCGAAATGGTCGCAGCCCACCGGGGCCTCGGTTTCATGGTGCTCAACGCCGCCGAGTTCCTGGCCAGCGACACCGTGATCATGGGCATCATCGTCATCGGCGTCTTCGCCTTTGCGTTTGATCTCCTGATCCGGCGTCTCGAGAAGGCGCTCATTCCCTGGAAGGGCAAGGTGTGACGATGCACCGTTCAACAGGGGCGCGGCCACCGAGCTAATGGCCGCCCCGTCCTAACAGGACCCCATACCGCACAAACAAAGCCGATCCGGCCGGTTCACCCGGCCGCGGCGAAGCCATGCCCGAAAACATCGCCTGAAACGCTTAGGAAACACAAGCCATGACCGCGACCGACCTATCCGACCTCTTCGACGCCTTCAACCGGCACGACATCGACGGCGTCATGTCCTTCTTCGCCGAAGACTGCGTCTTCAACACTGTGGCCGGCAGCGAAGCGCACGGCACCCGGGTCGAGGGCACTGAGCAGATCGCGACCGCCTTCAGCAGCGTGTGGCAGACGATGCCGGACGCTCACTGGGCCCACCACAGCCATTTCGTCCATGGAGACCGGGCCGTATCGGAATGGACCTTCTCCGGCACGAACGCCGACGGCAGCCGCATCGAGGCCGAAGGCTGCGACCTCTTCACGCTCCGTGACGGCAAGATCGTCCGCAAGCAGGCCTTTCGCAAGAACCGGCCGCTGATTGCGGCCCCCTTCCGCTACTGAGCTCCAGCCAGGCCAGGAAACCGACATGGAACAGCTTGTCAAAACATTGCGGCCGAGCAAGCCCTTCGATCCGGCATACGATCCCAATCGCGCCGCCAATCCCGGCGACGGCAAGGATTATGCGCCGACCTACTGGGTCGCAACCGCCGGACCGCCGCCCGCCGATGATGGTCCCGTGCTTGGCGATATCGACGTCGACGTCGCAATCGTCGGCTCGGGATACACCGGCCTCTCCTGCGCCATCCATCTTGCCAAGGAGCATGGCATCAAGGCGACGGTGCTCGAGGCAAACGGCGTCGCCTGGGGCTGCAGCACCCGCAACGGCGGTCAGGCGCAGATTTCGGCGGGCCGGCTCAAGCGCTCGCAATGGATCGAGCGCTGGGGCGTGGATGTCGCCAGGAAGCTTCACGTCGAGATCAGCGAAGCCTTCGATCTTTTCCGCGACCTCATCCGCTCGCCGGAAATCGCCTGCGACCCGCAGGATGGCGGGCATCTCTATATCGCCCACCGCAACAAGGTGATGCCGTCGCTGGAAGCCGAATCCCGCGTCCTCAACGACGTCTTCGGCTACCGCACCCGCATCCTCGGCCGCGACGAAATCCATCGCGACTTCGTCCGCGACAACGAGGCGGTGGGCGCGCTTTACGAGCCCGACGGCATGGGCATCCATGCGGCCAAGCTCGCCTTCGGCTATCTCACCCTGGCGCGCAAGCTCGGTGCCCGCGTTCATACTTCGAGCCCGGTTCTCAGCTGCGACCGGAAAGGCGGAGTCTTCCACCTTCGCACCCCCGGCGGGATCGTGCGGGCGAGGGCGGTGTGTTTCGCGACGGCCGGCTATACCTCGCCCGGCCTGCATTCGCTGACGAAGCACCGGCTGATGCCGATCCTCTCCAACTCGATCGTCACGCGCGTACTCACCGACGAAGAGCGGTCGGCGTTGAATTTCCAGACGCATATTCCGCTTACCGACACGCGCACGCTTCGCCACTACTACCGGCTGTTGCCCGACGGGCGCGTGCAGATCGGCAGCCGCAGCGCGATCACCGGCAAAGACGCGGTCAACCCAAAACATCTCGACCGTCTGCTCGAGGGCCTCTACCGCAAGTTCCCGGTGCTGACAGGCATCAAGGTCGACTACTCCTGGTGGGGCTGGGTCGATGTCAGTCACGACATGATGCCGCGCATCTTCCGCCCGGATCCGCAACAGGCGCTGTTCTACGCCATGGGCTACGGCGGCAACGGCGTCATGTACTCGGCCCAGGCCGGACGGCGCATGGCGCAGATGGTCGCCGGCAAGGGCGGTGCCCTCGACCTGCCGATCTTCACCTCCCCTCTCCCCAGCCATGGGCTGCTGACGCCGTTCCGGCGCATCGGCCAGTGGGGGATGTACCGCTGGTACTACCTCAAGGACGAAATCCTCTAGCCGCTCGGTCGGCCCCCAACCCAACATGAAAGGAAACAGACAATGAAAATGACGACCGAAGAGGCTTTCGTAAAAGTCCTCCAGATGCACGGCATCGAACACGCCTTCGGGATCATCGGCTCGGCGATGATGCCGGTGTCCGACCTCTTCCCGAAAGCTGGCATCACCTTCTGGGACTGCGCCCATGAAACCAACGCGGCATTGATCGCCGACGGATACACCCGGGTCACCGGCAACATGTCGATGGCAATCGCCCAGAACGGACCGGGCGTCACCGGCTTCGTGACAGCAGTCAAGACGGCCTACTGGAACCATACGCCGATGCTTCTCGTCACGCCGCAGGCGGCAAACAAGACGATCGGCCAGGGCGGCTTCCAGGAAGTCGACCAGATGGCGCTGTTTGAGGAAATGGTCTGCTACCAGGAAGAGGTGCGCGACGCGAGCCGCGTTCCCGAAGTCCTCAACCGGGTAATCGAGAAAGCCTGGCGCGGCTGCGCCCCGGCGCAGATCAACATCCCGCGCGATTACTGGACACAGGTGATCGACGTCGAGCTGCCGAGCATCGTTCGGCTGGAGCGCCCCTCCGGCGGCAAGCAGGCAATTTCAGAGGCAGCAAGATTGCTGTCCGAAGCGAAATTCCCGGTGATCCTCAACGGCGCCGGCGTGGTCATTGGCGGCGCGATCGGCGAATCCATCGCGCTGGCTGAGCGTCTCGACGCCCCGGTCTGCTGCGGATACCAGCATAACGACGCCTTTCCCGGCGGCCATCGCCTCGCGGCAGGCCCGCTCGGCTACAACGGCTCCAAGGCTGCCATGGAACTGATCGCCAAGGCCGACGTCGTACTTGCGCTCGGCACCCGCCTCAATCCGTTCTCGACGCTTCCGGGCTACGGCATCGAGTATTGGCCGAAGAATGCCGCGATCATCCAGGTCGACATCAACTCCGATCGCATCGGCCTGACGAAGAAGGTGACGGTCGGCATCTGCGGCGATGCCAAGCAGGTGGCAAGCCAAATCCTCGATCAACTGTCGCCGTCGGCCGGCGATATCGGCCGCGAGGAACGCAAGGCACTGATCCACACCACCCGCTCGGCCTGGCTGCAGCAGCTGTCGTCGATGGACCACGAGGATGACGATCCGGGCACCGAATGGAATGCCTCGGCCCGTCGGCGGGAATCCGACCGCATGTCGCCACGCCAGGCATGGCGTGCGATCCAGGCGGCCTTGCCCAAGGACGCCATCATCTCCACTGACATCGGCAACAACTGCGCCATCGGCAACGCCTATCCGAGCTTCGAACAAGGCCGGAAATACCTGGCGCCCGGCATGTTCGGACCCTGTGGCTACGGCTTCCCGTCGATCGTCGGCGCCAAGATCGGTTGCCCTGATGTGCCGGTGATCGGCTTTGCCGGCGATGGCGCATTCGGCATCTCGATGAACGAGATGACCTCCATCGGTCGCGCCGGCTGGCCGCCGATCACCATGGTGATCTTCCGTAACTTCCAGTGGGGAGCCGAGAAGCGCAACACGACGCTCTGGTACGACAACAACTTTGTCGGAACCGAACTCAATCCCAACCTCAGCTACGCGAAAGTGGCCGACGGCTGCGGTCTCAAGGGTGTGACGGTCGATACGCAGGCGGGCCTGACGGCCGCCCTGCAGCAGGCGCTCGACGACCAGTCACAGGGCGTGACCACCTTTGTCGAGGTCATCCTCAACCAGGAACTTGGCGAGCCCTTCCGCCGCGACGCGATGAAGAAGCCGGTGCAGGTGGCGGGCATCCAGCGATCGGACATGCGGCCGCAGCAGCACATCTGACATCCAACCCATGCCCGGCTGATGTCGCCGGGCATGGGCCTTAGATTTGGCGCTTTCAGACGGGAAATTTAACATGAATGCGGTATCCGAAACGACGCGGCGGTTCCAATGGCTGCCCTCGGCGCTGTCGACCTATGGTCCTGGTCTGCTGGTGACGGCCGCCGTCGCCATGGCCGCGCAGTTCCTGTCGGATCATTATGGCGCGCCCGCCATGCTGATGGCGCTTCTGCTCGGCATCGCGTTCCACTTCCTCTCCGAGGAAGGCAGATGCGTCGCCGGCATCGAGCTTTCAGCAAAAAAGATCCTCAGGATCGGCGTTGCGCTGCTCGGCATGCGCATCAGCGTCGACCTTCTGATCGGGCTCGGGAGCGGCACCATTCTCCTGCTGGTGGCAGCGATTGCAGCAACGATCCTCTTCGGGCTGGCGGCCGCCAAGATCCTTGGAAGAGGCTGGAGGCTCGCCCTTCTCACCAGCGGTGCGGTCGCGATCTGCGGTGCTTCCGCCGCGATGGCGATTGCAGCCGTTCTGCCGAAGAACGAGTTTTCCGAGCGCAATCTGATCTTCACCGTGCTGTCGGTGACCGTCCTCAGCACCCTGGCGATGATCGGCTATCCCATCCTCGCCCAGTCGCTGGGGCTCGATGCGCGCGGCACCGGCATCTTCTTCGGCGGCACGATCCATGATGTCGCCCAGGTGGTCGGCGCCGGCTTCTCGGTCTCGCCGGAGGCCGGCGAGACCGCAACACTCGTCAAGCTTATCCGCGTGACGATGCTGGCACCCGTTGTCCTCATCTTCTCCATCGCCCTTCGAAACGTCCCCCAGGAAGGCGTGGAGGCCGGCAAGCGCCCGCCCTTGCTGCCCGGCTTTGTGGTCGCCTTCCTGATCCTTGCCGCCATGAACTCCGGCGGGATGGTGCCGGCCGCCGTCGCCGAACTCGGCATGGAGGCATCGCGCTGGGCGCTTTTGGCGGGCATCGTCGCCGTCGGCATGAAGACGTCGCTCCGGCGCGTGCTCGATGTCGGCGGCGACGCAGTCGCGCTCATCGTCGCAGAAACAATCTTCCTCGGCCTCTTCATTCTCGGCGGCATGCATTATCTGGGGCATCTCTAATGAAACCACTCGACCGCATCATCGAAACCGCCAAGCAGGCACCGCGCCACATCGTGCTTGCCGAGGGCGAAGACACGCGGGTGGTCGCTGCGGCCATGCGCGCCCGCGCAGAAGGTCTCGCCGAAATCACGCTCATTGGTCGGCACGAGATCATCGCCGAGCGCCTGCGCGATCACGGCGGCGATGCGCCTGCCTTCCGGATCGAAGACCCGGCGACGTCGCCACTGACACAGCAGTTCGCGTTGCGATATCACGACCTGCGCCGGAGCAAGGGCGTCGACCGAGAGATGGCCGAGAAGGCAGTGCGAGAGGACCTGGTCTTCGCAGCCATGATGGTTCGCGAAGACGAGGCGGACGGCACCATCGGAGGAGCGGTGGCAACAACGGCCGATACGGTGCGCACCTCTCTGCAAATCATCGGCCGTGCGCCTGACGCCGGCCTCGTCTCCAGTTTCTTCCTGATGATGTTGTGCCAGCCGCACCACGCCAAGAAGGGCGCCTTCGTCTTTTCCGACTGCGGCCTCGTGGTCGACCCGGATGCTGCCGGTCTCGCCGATATCGCCCGCATGTCGGCTCGGTCCTATCAGGCGCTGCTTGGCGAACGTCCCAAGGTCGCGATGCTCTCCTTCTCCACCAATGGCAGCGCCGCGCACGACCGCGTCTCCAAGGTGGTCGAGGCGACGCACATTGCCCGCGCCGCCAATCCCGACCTGCTGATCGACGGCGAACTGCAGTTCGACAGCGCCTTCGTCGAGGCCGTATCGTCGTCCAAGGCACCCAATTCGGCGCTGCACGGTCAGGCAAATGTCTTCGTCTTCCCCAATCTCGATGCCGCCAATATCGGCTACAAGATCGCCCAGCGCATCGGCGGCGCGACCGCCATCGGCCCGGTGCTTCAGGGGCTGGCCAAGCCCGCCAACGACCTTTCGCGTGGCTGCACGGCCGATGACGTCTTCCACATGATCGCCGTCACGGTGGTCCAGGCAGCGTCGCGATAGCGGCGGCGCTTGACCTATCGCGATGTCCGTTTCCGGACGCACGGATTACCGCTGCCAAACCGAAAACAACTTCAAATCACCCGCATGCAATGGTGCCCAAGATCTCGGCCTATAATTCGGGCTGCGCGTTTGAGGAGACGCGAAGATTATACAGCACACGCATCTGGGAGGAGACGCATGGATGTTTCGCATCGAAACGATCACATCGAACAAACGATTGAGCGGCCGGAAGACAAGCGCCTGGGCGCAGGCGCAAACCTCGTCTATGGTCTCCAGCACGTGCTCACCATGTATGGCGGCATCGTCGCCGTCCCACTGATCATCGGCCAGGCGGCCGGCTTGTCGCCAGCCGACATTGGCCTGCTGATCACCGCGTCGCTGTTTGCCGGCGGCCTGGCGACTATCCTGCAGACGATCGGCATTCCGTTCTTCGGCTGTCAGCTCCCGCTGGTTCAAGGCGTTTCGTTCGCCGGCGTCGCTACCATGGTGGCGATCGTCACCAGCCGCGAAGGTGGCGGATTGCCAGCGGTGATGGGCGCCGTGATGGTGGCGTCACTCGTCGGCCTGGCGATCACACCGATCTTCTCGCGCATCACGCGGTTCTTCCCGCCGCTGGTCACCGGCATCGTTATTACCACGATCGGCTTGACCCTGATGCCCGTCGCGGCCCGCTGGGCCATGGGTGGCAATCCCAACGCGCCCGACTTCGGCAGCGTCAGCAACATCGGCCTGGCGGCGGTCACTTTGCTCACCGTCCTGCTGCTCAGCAAGGTCGGCAGCTCCAGTATATCGCGCCTGTCGATCCTGCTTGCGATGGTCATCGGCACGCTGATCGCGCTTGCTTCGGGATGACCGATTTTTCCAAGGTCGCCGAAGGTCCGATCCTAGCCTTCCCCTCGCCCTTCCATTTCGGGGCGCCGGTCTTCACGGCCGCGGCGATCGTCTCGATGTTCATCGTTCTCCTGGTCATCCTGGTCGAGACGTCGGCAGACATCCTGGCCGTCGGCGAAATCATCGGCACCAAGGTCGATTCCAAGCGACTGGGCGATGGCCTGCGCGCCGACATGATCTCGAGCCTGTTCGCCCCGATCTTTGGCTCGTTCACGCAGAGCGCCTTTGCCCAGAACGTCGGTCTTGTGGCCGTGACCGGCATCAAGAGCCGCTATGCCGTTGCAACCGGCGGCCTCATTCTGGTGACGCTCGGCATTCTTCCTGTCATGGGGCGGGTGATCGCAGCTGTTCCGCCGGCCGTGCTCGGTGGCGCCGGTATCGTGCTGTTCGGCACGGTGGCGGCGAGCGGCATCCGCTCGCTCTCCAAGGTCGATTATCACAACAACATGAACCTGGTCATCGTCGCCACCTCGATCGGCTTCGGCATGATCCCGATCGCGGCACCACATTTCTACGATCACTTTCCGGCCTGGTTCGAAACCATCTTCCACTCGGGCATCAGTTCTTCCGCGATCATGGCGATCTCGCTGAACCTGCTGTTCAATCATTTCAAGGCCGGCAATTCCGATCAGCAGTCCGTATTCGTGGCCGGCACGGAACGCATCATCCGGTATCAGGATATTTCCGCTCTGCGTGACGGTGACCACTATCGCGACGGGAAGCTCTATGACCGCGATGGCAACGAGGTCCCCATGGCGGTTCCGCACCACTAACGCATGTCGCGCAAAAGTGTGCCGCGGTTTTGCGACCCCGACATGCGAAAGAACAAGAGCTTAGAGCAGCAACGCGCTTTGGGCCATCGCGCAAAATATGCTGTAGGCGTGGCCGAAGGATTTCGGCTACGAAGCATCCATGGATGCGGCTGTGTTGCGGAATACGCCGTGGGGAGATCACCACTGATCATGCGGGAGATGGCGATGGAAGGACTGTTTGTCATACTGCTCTGTCAACTGATCGGCGAGATCGTTGTCAGGACCCTCGACCTGAGCATGCCGGCTCCCGCACTCGGTATCGTGCTCCTGCTTGCCTATCTCTGGTTTGCCGACAGGAGAGCCGGGTCGGAAGATGGCACCGCCCACACCCGGGTCAGCGGCGTGGCCGACGCTCTGCTCAAGAACCTCGGCGTGCTGTTCGTGCCCCTTGGCGTTGGGGTGATGCAGAACTACCGGCTGATCTACGAATATGCCGGCACGATCGTCATCGCCGTCGTGGTGTCGACCCTTATGACTTTGATGGTGACGGTGGGAGCTTTCCTGTTCGCGAGCAGGATGTCGGGCGCAGGAGGGGCTGGCGATGGACACTAGCGGTCGCGTGTTCGAGCTTTGGGTCTATCTCTCGACCAGCCCGCTCACGTGGCTGACCGTGACGATCGGCGCCTATATCGCCGCTCAGCGGCTTGCGGCGCTCAGCGGTTTCAACCCTATCGTCAATCCTGTGCTGATCGCCGTCGTCCTGGTGATCTCGATACTGACTGCCACCGGGACATCCTATTCAACCTATTTCGACGGGGCGCAGTTCGTGCATTTTGCACTGGGACCTGCGACGGTGGCGCTTGCTGTTCCCCTTTACCGGAACCGGACACTGATCCGGCAGAACCTCGTGCCCGTCGTCGTCGCGCTTGTCGCGGGCAGCCTGACGGCGATCGTTTGCGCCACGGGTGTCGCCATCCTGCTCGGCGCACCTGACAGTGTGGCGATATCTCTGGCGCCGAAGTCGGCAACGGCCGGCATCGCCGTCGGCATCTCGCAGCAACTCGGCGGCGACCCGGCCCTGACAGCGCTTCTCGTCATCTTCACCGGCGTGTTCGGGGCAATTATCGTCACGCCGCTGATGAACCTTCTGCGGATCCGGAATTATGCCGCGCGCGGGTTTGCGGCCGGCCTGACGTCGCACGGCATCGGCACGGCACGGGCTTTCCAGGTCAACGAAATTGCCGGGACGTTCTCGGGCCTTGCCATGGCGCTCAACGGCATATTGACCTCAGCCATCGCCGCTGTTGTCCTCGGGGTGCTGCTCTGAGCGCCGCCCTCGGGACAGCCCGTTACCAGAAGGCACCGTAGAAGGTGACACAGCCGACGACACCGAGCACGATCGCCAGGGATGATCGGATCGTGAAATCGAGCAGCCTGAACTGATATCCAAAGCTTCCAACAGATGGCTTCATGGTTTTCTCCCGTGGTTGTCTTCTGAGCGACTGCGTCCCGGGTACCCGGTGATGGAACGTCGAGACGACGCCTATAGGCTTGCGGCCTCAGGCCGACTTTGCGAATCCACCGTCGTGGTGACGGTAGAAAGTCTTTGCTGCGACAAGCAGCGCTTCTTCGTCCAGCGGACGGCGAAACTCGCGCATGAGAAATCGGGCGAGATGCTGGATCTGCTCGCCATCTCTCGGAATGTCGTACTCGATACAGACAGTCTCAAAAACACGCCAAAGCATGCCGATTTCCTCCTTGCTCAAGGCGGCAAGCATCTCGTCGGGAATTCCGCGCATAAGAACCTCGCTCCGTATTCGCGCCGTCCTGCCCGCGAGCAGGGACCGAATTGCTATTGAGGGATCGATAAACGGGCGCGTCGGCGGACCTGCGGTCACCGCCGCAGTGAGAAGCCAGATGAGCCTGAGAATGACGATCGATGGGTAGCCGGTGATTGGGGCTTTACTGAGGTGATCAGCAGGATCGCCGGAATGCGACCATAGATCCACCTGACGAGCGCGACGAACGGCCCCGATGCCCTGGTCAGGCCCTGCCAAAAGATCGAAAGCCCGTCGTCGATACCGGACAAGGTTCGCCCGAAAGTCAGCGCGCGCTATTGCATTGTAACTGCTCCGTGCACTAGCATCCCCGGCATAAGACAGGAAGCCGGCTGGGGACTGCTTGCACTGCGCTTTGACAGGGGGATGGATGAGCAGGAATACTGGCGGCGTGAGGTTCAATTCGCCTCTCGAGCGAATTCGCAGCGGCGCAATGGTTGCCATGCTTGTGTTTGTGCTGGCCGCATGCGGCGGGCATCCGAAGGGCGTGCTGACGCCGGTCGCAGATACAGCCCCGGATTCAAGCCGGGTCAACATGCTGATCACGACGACGCGCAGCCGGTCGGAAAATCCCGGAGAAATGTATAGCGGCGAGCGCGCCCTGGCGCCCACCTTCGTCGACATGACCGTTTCCATTCCGTCAGACACCGTGCGCAAGGCTGGCGAGGTCGCCTGGCCGAAAAAGCTGCCGCCCAATCCGGCAACCGATTTTGCGACGCTGAAGGCGGACGATCTGGACATGGCCGGCGCCAAATCATGGCTGAGCGCGAGTGTGCGCAAAAGTCCTGACAAGAGCGTTTTCGTCTTCGTTCACGGCTTCAACAACCGCTTCGAAGACTCTGTCTATCGTTTTGCCCAGATCGTCCATGATTCCGGCGTCCACAGCGCCCCCATTCTGATCACGTGGCCGTCTCGCGGCAGCCTGCTTGCCTACGGCTACGATCGCGAAAGCACCAACTACACGCGCAATGCGCTCGAAAACCTGTTCCAGTACCTCTACCGCGACCCGGAAGTGAAGGAGGTCTCGATCCTCGCGCACTCGATGGGCAACTGGCTGGCGCTTGAGGCGTTGCGCCAGATGGCAATCCGCAATGGCGAACTGCCCGCAAAGTTCAAGAACGTCATGCTGGCGGCACCCGATGTCGACGTCGATGTCTTCCGCCAGCAGATCGCCGACATGGGCGAGAAGCACCCGAACTTCACGCTGTTCGTATCCCGCGACGATCGAGCTCTGGCAGTCTCGCGCCGGGTCTGGGGCGACGTTTCCCGGCTCGGGGCGATCGATCCGGAGCAGGCGCCGTTCAAGAAGGAGCTCGCGGACAACAAGATCACGGTGATCGACCTGACGAAGATCAAGGCCGGCGACAGCCTCAATCACGGCAAGTTCGCGGAATCGCCCGAAATCGTTCGCCTCATCGGTTCGCGCATCTCCGACGGCCAGACGCTGACAGACAGCCGGGTCGGTCTCGGCGACCAGATCCTGGTGGCAACGACCGGAACGGCCGCGGCCGTCGGCAACGCGGCCGGTCTGGTTTTGGCCGCACCAGTCGCCGTCGTCGATCAGAACACCCGCGACAATTACGCCGAGCACCTCGGCAGTTCGGCTGCGAGAACCAACCGTGCTGCGACGGCGAGCGGATGCGACCCGACGCGACCGACCACGCCGGGATGCAACCGATAAAAGTAGGCTTGGAACCGGCCCCCGCAGCTTGAGGCAAACCTGCTGCGGGGTGCTTCGGCATCAACCCGGAAAGGGCATGCGCGCAACGTCGAGCGCGGCCGTTTGCCTTCCGCCATCCGGAAGTACTTAGAGCATTTCCAGGAAAAGTGCGAAGCGGTTTTCCGTCAGGAAATGCGTAAAAACAAGGAGATAGAGCGTTTCTGTGACTCCGCCTAAACCGGAAACGCTCTAGCCCCCCGGCATGCTTTCCGGCTACACCTTTACCCAGGCGCCATTTCGTTTTGACGACTGGACGCAGGCATCGACGAAGGCCATGCCCTTCATACCGTCGTCGATTGTCGGATAGGTGACGGCGGCATCGATGGTCTCGCCCTTGCGTTTGGCGAAGATCGCCCGGGCCGCTTCGGTGTAGATATTGGCAAACCCTTCGAGATAGCCTTCGGGGTGGCCAGACGGAATGCGGCTGACGCGAGCGGCGGCCGGGCCGGAGCCGGCACCAGCCCGGGTGAGCAGCCGCTTCGGTTCGCCGAACGGCGTGTACCAGAGATAGTTCGGGTCCTTCTGCGTCCATTCGAGCCCACCCTTGGTGCCGTAGACCCGCACCATCAGGCCGTTCTCGTG
>NZ_LMFK01000024.1:47587-48374 GCF_001426785.1 Ensifer sp. Root142 | reverse complement strand
GTATCGGACGAGACCACCTCGGTGATTTCGGAAACCTGGGCAACATCGAGAAGCGCTGCAACCCGCGGCAGGACGTTCTTGCCGACCGAAGTGGCAGCAGCAAGGATGGTGTCGTAATTGCCCGACAGCGAAACGATCAGCGCCGCCAAGGGTTCGGCCAGATTGTTGGCAAGGCTTGCATCCTCGGCCACCAGCACCTTGGCAACGCCGGAAAGCTTGGCNGACAGCGAAACGATCAGCGCCGCCAAGGGTTCGGCCAGATTGTTGGCAAGGCTTGCATCCTCGGCCACCAGCACCTTGGCAACGCCGGAAAGCTTGGCGGCCTGGTCGGCAGCCGCCTTGGCACCGGCACCGGCCACCAGCACATGCACGTCGCCGCCGATTTTGGCGGCCGCCGTCAGCGCCTTTGCGGTCTGGTCGGAAAGGTGGCTGCCGTCGTGGTCAGCCAGAAGCAGAATAGCCATGGTTTTGTTCTCCCTTTCGGTTCGAGCTCAACGATCCCTTGGCGATCGGAGCTCAACGGTTNTGGCTGCCGTCGTGGTCAGCCAGAAGCAGAATAGCCATGGTTTTGTTCTCCCTTTCGGTTCGAGCTCAACGATCCCTTGGCGATCGGAGCTCAACGGTTCTGACGTGGTTCATGCGTTTGTCCGCAAACCGGTTCCCACTTTGCGGAAGCATGAACTAGAGCACGCCGGCTTCGGTCTTGAGCTTTTCGACCAGTTCGGCCACCGACTTGACCTTGATGCCGGCCTTGCGGCCTTCCGGCTCCTCGGTCTTCAGCACCTTC
>NZ_LMFK01000024.1:0-47467 GCF_001426785.1 Ensifer sp. Root142 | reverse complement strand
TCTTCCACCGAGATCTCGTCGAACGGGTTCATCGACATCTTCACGTTGGCAAGCTCGACACCCGAGCCGTCAGCCTTCACCCGGATCTTGACGTTGTAGTCAACCACCCGCTTGACCGTCACAAGTATTTTCATGGATTCTTCCCTCCAAGAGCTTTCGCAGGAAAATGCGCCTTAACGGAGCCGCCTGATTGTCGGTTGGCGACATCGATACGCGTTTTTTCTCCAATTACAATCACTGTGCATGACGCTAAATCGATATAATCCCGAGAATTGGAATAACGTTTACGTACACGTAAGAAAGTGAGCTGACAAGACCTCTTCGCAGATGCGGCATGACGGTTCTTTCGCGATCATGCGGCGACGATCAAGCCTTTGAAATGGTGACGAAACCGGGGCGCTGGAAATGCCAAGCCGGCGGTTTCAAACGGTTGGTCGACCCCAGGGTGTCGGCGGCTTCCGCGTTTCCGGCGTGGGTTGCGGCGTGACGACGACGGACTCCACCTTATGCTCGACGGCGCGCGGCGTGACGATCGTCCGGTCGAAGAGCGGCACGCCGCGGCGTCGCAAAATGACCACGAGGACAAGCCCGGCAACGATGCCGCCGACATGGGCGCTCCACGAGACGCCGCTGCCCGGATCGACCACCAGCATGAAGAATTGCTGCCCGATCCAGAAGGCGAGCGGAATGGCCGCCGGCAGGGGCAGGGGGATGCGGAAAAACACCAGCACCCAGACGCGCACCTTCGGATGCAACAGGAAATAGGCGGCGACCACGCCGGAGATCGCACCCGATGCGCCGATCAGAGGCGCTTCCGATGCCGGGTCGAACAGGCCATGGGCCAAGGCCCCGGCAGCGGCACAGGCAAGGTAGAACAGCAGAAAGCGAAAGTGCCCGAGCGCATCTTCGACATTGTCGCCGAACACCCAGAGAAACAGCATGTTCATCGCCAGATGCATGAAGCCGCCATGCAGGAAGGAATAGGTGATGAAGGTGAAACCGTCGGGCACGATGATCAGCGACGGATCGAGCTGGGCATAATCGAAGATGAGCGCCGGGATATAGCCGAAGCCCAGAAGCGTCGCGTTGGCGAACTCTTCCGTGGCGATCGGCCCGGTTATCAGCCAAACAACGATGTTGATGACAATCAGGCTGATCGTCACATACTGAACCTTGATGTGCTTCAGGGTGTTCTTATCGTGAAGCGGTATGAACATGCGGTCTCCCGAAGCGTGATTCTACGGCGCCGCGCCTGTCCAGACGCGCAATGGTCGCCGTAACACTTTGTTTTACTGCACAGTCTCACCTTTTAATCGAGCCCGACTTAAGGGTGAGATTGTGCAGTGGGGAAACGTTATCTGTTTTTGCCGGGAATCCAAAGGACGTCGGCATGGCCCTTGTCGTTTGCCCAACGGGCGGCGACGAACAGGAAATCCGACAGCCGGTTGATATATGCGATCGCCTCGCGGCTGACGATTTCGGCTTCGAGCTGGGCAAGTGCCACCATCTGCCGTTCGGCACGCCGGGCGACGGTTCGCGCCACATGCAGTGCGGCCGATGCGGCGCTGCCGGCCGGCAGAACGAAGGAGCGCAGGGGTTCGAGATCGGCGTTCAGCCGATCGATTTCGGTTTCGAGCCAGGTGACTTGGCTTGCGACGATGCGAAGCGGCTCGTATTCCGGCTTCTCGCCGGTGTCGGGTGTCGCGAGATCGGCGCCGAGATCGAAGAGATCGTTCTGGATCCGCATCAAGGTGGCATCGAGATCGGCGACATCGGCGGTGTGTTGCCGGGCAAGCCCGACAAAGGCGTTGGTCTCGTCGACTGCGCCATAGGCATCGACCCTGAGATCGCTCTTCAGGCGGCGCGGACCGGAGACGAGCCCGGTGGTGCCGTTGTCGCCCGTCCGGGTGTAGATCTTGTTGAGCTTGACCATGGTGTCGTCACGTTCCTTAGGCGGGGCGGCCGCCGCCGGTGATCCATAGCGTCAGCATGATCAATACGATCGCGACTGCCTGCAGCAGTACACGGGCCTGCATCAGCTTGTTGGATTTGCTGCTGCTGCCACCCCTCATCATGTTCAAGAGGCCGCGGATCAGAACGATGACGACCAGCCCCATGACGAACAGGGTCAGGCCGGTGACGAAACTGGACATCGAATGCTCCCTTGCGTTTTCACTCAGCCGAGTCGGCCGATAATGCGGTAAAACAATGCTGCCGGCAGGAGCTTCTTCAGGAACGCGCCCTGCTTGGCGGGCCTTGTTACAATATAGTGCGGTTTCGGTCTCTTTGCCGCCAGCGCGTGCTTTAGGACTGCATATACGGCATCCGGTCCAAGCTTGCCCGCGACCGGTTTGCTCTCGCCTTTCAGGCGACGCATCTGCCGCTCGTACTCGGCGCGGTGGACCGAATTCTTCAGGTCGATGAAGCGCTCGATATAGGTCACGGCATTGGCGGTGAATTTCGAGGCGATCGGCCCCGGCTCGATCAGGCTGACCTTGATGCCACTTCCGGCGAGTTCCATTCTCAGGGTCAGCGACAGCGCCTCGATCGCAAACTTCGATGCGTTATAGGCGCCGCGCCAGCGGTAGGGCACAATGCCGAGGATGGAGGAGCATTGCACGATGCGGCCGCTTCCGCGCGCCCGCATGGCGGGGATCACCCGGCGCGTCAGGTCGTGCCAGCCGATGACATTGGTTTCGAGCTGCAGCCGGAGCGCCTCGGTCGGCAGGTCCTCGACCGCGCCGGCTTGGCCGTAGGCGCCGTTGTTGAACAGCGCATCGATGCGCCCGCCCGAGCGCGCCATCACCGCTTCGACCAGGGCGGCGATCGTTTCCGGCTTGGTATAGTCCATCAGGAAGGTCTCGATGCCTTGGCTTTCAAGGGCGCCTCGATCTTCGTCACGGCGCACGGTCGCAAACACCCGCCAGCCGTCCGCATGCAGCGCGTGGGCGCAATGGGCGCCGATCCCGGATGAACAACCGGTGACAATGATTGTGGGACGATCGGACATCCTGTCGATTCCTGTAGCAATCCTGCCCCCGTTTCCCATATTCATCGGCGGGATACAATTGAATTGCGCGAGCCGAAACCCGTGTACGCTGTCGCGGTCGGACGAGCGTCAATGCCATGGAACGGCGCCGCAGGATCCGCATGCGAAGGCACGCGACGGCGGCGCCACTGGGCCGGAGTGGAAATGCCAGCGTTTATTCGCATCACCTGGAAAGTCGTGTTCGATGCGCTATGGCACTTCAGTCTGGACGACGGCTGGGCCATGGCGAGCCATGTGGCGCTTTCGTCCCTGCTTGCTGTCTTCCCCTTCCTGATTTTCGGCACGGCGCTCGGCAGCTTCCTTGGTGCCGATCAGTTTGCCGAGACTGCGGTCCATCTCATTTTCGACGCCTGGCCGGAATCGATCGCTACCCCGATCGCCAACGAGATCGTCCAGGTGTTGACCATTCCGCGTGGCGGCCTGTTGACCGTTTCGGTGCTCGCGGCCGCCTATTTCGCCTCGAATGGGGTCGAGGCCTTGCGGGTCTCGCTCAACCGCGCCTACCGGGTGACGGAAAGCCGCTACTGGTATGTGACGCGCCTTGCCAGCCTCGGGTTTGTGATTGCCGGGGTGCTGATCCTGGCGGCGCTGAGCATCCTGCTCGTCGCCGTGCCGCTGGCGCTTCGTTATGCCGGCGAATGGCTGCCCTGGCTCGACGGCGTGCTGGCAACCGTCGACAACTGGAGTCTGCCACTGGCCCTGGTCGTGGTGACGGGCGGGCTCCTGGTGTCGCATCTCTGGCTACCGGACGGTCACCGCAAAGTGATTGACGTGCTGCCCGGTATTTTCTTGACGCTGCTCTGCTGGACGATCGGCGGCTACACCTTCGCCTATTATCTTTCGACCTTTGCGACCTATGTCTCGACCTATGCCGGTCTCGCTTCGATCATGATCGTACTGGTGTTCCTCTATATGGTCGCGGCGATCTTCATCATCGGCGCAGAGATCAATGCGGCGATCCTCAAATACCGGGTCAAGCGCATGGTGCGGCGCAGCTTCCAGAGCCCCCGCACTACCGAGGACTGAATTCCATCAGAGGACCAAAGCACGGATGTCGGCCGGCGAGCGGCCGGCCTCGCGGAAGGCCGAGATGCCAGTGTCACGATTGCTCTTGGAAAGCTTGCGGCCGTCGGCGCCGAGCAGCAGGCGGTGATGGTGGTAGACCGGCTCCGGCAGGTCCAGCAGCCGCTGCAGCAGGCGGTGCACCGCGGTTGCATGATAAAGGTCGCGGCCGCGCACCACGTGCGTTATGCCTTGCAGTGCATCGTCGACGATAACAGACAGATGGTAGCTCGACGGCGCATCGGAGCGCGACAGGATGATGTCGCCCCAGGCCGCCGGATCCGCCGTTATGAGGCCCGTCTCTCCATCTGGCCCGCTGCCGGTTTCCTGCCAGGTCAGCGGCGGTGCGCCCGCCGCAAGCACCGCCTTTTTCATGTCCAGCCGCCAGGCATGGGGCTTGTCGCCGGCAACGATGGCATTGCGCGCATCGGCCCCCAGATCGCGCTCGCGCTCTGGGTAGAGCGGCGCGCCGTCCGGATCGCGCGGCCAGGCATTGCCGCGGGCTTCGGCATCGGCAACCGCCGCCTTGATCTCGCCGCGTGACAGGACCGAGGGATAGACGAGGCCCATGTCGTTCAGCCGCTGGAGTGCGGACGCATATAGGTCGAGGTGGTCCGATTGCCGGCGCACCGGCTGTTCCCATTCAAGCCCGAGCCAGGCGAGATCGCTAGAGATCGCGGCCTCGAATTGCGGATGGCAGCGCGTCCGGTCGATATCCTCGATGCGCAACAGGAACCGTCCGCCCGACGCTTTTGCCATATCGTGGTTGAGGATTGCCGACAGCGCGTGGCCCAGATGCAAAAGGCCGTTCGGGCTCGGTGCGAAACGGAAAACGGGTTGCGTGGATGACGTGTCTGCCATCGTTTCCCTTTGGCATGGAAGCGGTATAAAAATCATCCGCTTTTTGGAGGCGCCATGCGGATCATCCGAACACATGAGGACATCGAGGCGGGGCTTGCCGGCCTGATGATGCTCGACGCCCGTCTCGAACATGTCGTGGCCAGGGCCGGGCCGGTGCCGCTCAGGCGAACCGACCCAGGCTATCGTGGTATCGCCAGCATCATCGTGTCGCAGATGGTATCGAAGGCAAGCGCTGCGGCGATCTGGAAACGCATGGAAGCCTCGCTCGGCGAGATTACCGCACCTGCCGCCCTGACGCTCAGCGACGAGGATTGCCGGGCGATCGGGCTTTCCCGCGCCAAGGCCGATGCGCTGAGGCGGGTTGCGCAGGTGGTCGTTGCCGGCGAAATCGACCTCGACGCGATCTGCAATGTCGAAGCCCCGGAGGCGATCCGCGAGCTGACGACCATCAAGGGCGTCGGCCGCTGGACGGCGGAGGTCTATCTCTTGTTTTGTGCCGGGCATCCGGATGTCTTTCCATCCGGCGATGTCGCGCTTCAGAACGCGATCGGCCACGGGCTCGGTCTCGAACTGCGCCCGACCGCCCGCGAGATTGATTCGCTGGCCGCGTCCTGGGCGCCTTGGCGCAGCGTCGCGGCACGTCTGTTCTGGGCCTATTACGCCCAAGAAATGCGGCGGGATGCTGTTCCTGTGACACCTTGAAGGAAAAAGCGAATCCGTTGTTCGCTTTTTTCTTTCCGGCTTCACAATCCTGTTGCAACGGGCCTAATATAGAAGGTGCAGATGCCGAATCGATCAGGAGAATACGCTTGACGATTGCAGTCTCACCGCAGGCCTTACCAGCGCTCGTCTTGAACGCTGACTATCGGCCGCTGAGTTATTACCCCTTGTCGCTCTGGTCCTGGCAGGACGCGATCAAGGCCGTCTTCCTTGACCGTGTGATTATCCTTGCGGAATACGAGCATTCGGTCTCCTCGCCCAGCTTCTCGATGCGGTTGCCGAGCGTGGTTTGCCTCAAGAGCTACGTGCAGCCGTCGCGTCATCCGGCGTTCACCCGGTTCAACGTCTTCCTGCGCGACAAGTTCGAATGCCAGTATTGCGGCACGCCCGACGACCTGACCTTCGACCACGTGGTGCCCCGCGCCCATGGTGGCCAGACGACCTGGGAAAACGTCGTTGCGGCCTGCTCGCCCTGCAATTTGCGCAAGGGCAGCAAGCTGCCGAAGCAGGCCGGCATGTTCCCGCACCAGAGGCCCTACCAGCCAACGGTGCAGGACCTGCACAACAATGGCCGGCTTTTCCCGCCGAACCACCTGCATGAAAGCTGGATGGACTATCTCTACTGGGATGTCGAACTGCAGCCCTGAGGCATTTGGACCATTGCTTTCTGGACGAAGTCCGGCCCTGAGCTGGGGCATGGAGCACGCCGCGTGATCCTTCATCATGCGGCGTTACTTTTGGGTCGGCCGTTCCGGCCTCGCAGATCAGGCCTTTGCGGCGCCGCGCAAGGCGATCGCTGCAAAGATCAGGCTGGCAATCACGTTCCAACCGGCAAAGGACAAGCCGAGCACCCGAAGCGCCGCCTCGGTGCAGGACGGGCCGTGCTTGGAATCGAGGTCGCCCAGGAGATCGCCGACATTGGACGATACGCCCTGCGCTGTCGTGGCGCAGGTCGACGGACCTTCCCAGAAGCCCCATTCGGCGCCCGAGTGATAGACGCCCATGCCGGCGCCGACGAGCATCAGGATGCCGATCGCCAGAAGCAGGGTGCGCGTCGTCCAGGTCGGCAGCTTCAAGGCGCTGGTGATAACAGCCAGAATGCCGAGCGGAATGCCGTAGTAGTAGGGATCGCGCTGCAGCAGGCAGAGCGCACAGGGGATATATCCGCCGATATGCTCGAAACCGAGCGCACCGCCGACGGTCGCCGCCATGCCGAGCGTCAGGAGAACGGCGATGAACAGGTGGTGGCGGGTAGCGGTGGAAGCGTCGATCATGCGTACCTCATGCTGGAAAGCATAACGGATCAGTATCCGGCATATGCTGCATTGCAACTGAATAAGGCCTTCTTAGGTGCGACGGCGCGTGCTGTAAATCGCGTCCTCTGCGTCATGTTTGCACGCTTTCGTGATTGTCGCTCCGCCAAGCCGTGTCGCGATCTCTTGGGATCGCTTGCCGCACGTTTGCGTTCCTGCTTTTGTGCATGCCGTAGTCGCAAAACCGGTGCACACTTTTGGGCGACGTGCTTTCGTTGAAATTGATGGTTGACCACGGCAAAAACCTTCGTGTAAATCCCAGCCGCTGATATCTTATATCCCTGAGCCCCATTGGCGGAATTGGTAGACGCGCTCGACTCAAAATCGAGTTCCGAAAGGAGTGCTGGTTCGACCCCGGCATGGGGCACCATCACTCAGTTTTTCCCGCACCGGTCGATCCCGCATCCCATCTTTGACGTCCGTGAGTGGCGAATCTGTCTACTGCCCGCTTGATGCGAGCCACTGCAACAGGGGCGCCATCGGCAACATCCTGCTGACCATCCTCGGGCCTGCAATCGTGGCGCTGACATAGACAGTGAGGTCGCCCTCGTCATGCCGGGTCATTGAACAGAGGCGGGCGAAGATGTTAGGTGCAGTGCAGCAGAAGTCTGTTGCGGCGGGGCCATGTTACCGACAATCGAGAATTACGACGAACTCTACGGCGCTTTCCAGTGGCAGATCCCCGAGAAGTTCAACATCGGCGTCGCGGTGAGCGATGCCTGGGCGGCAAAAGAGCCGGAGCGCATCTGCCTTCAGCATTTCAACCCGGATGGCGGCCATCGAACGCTGACTTACGGCGCCTTCTCCCAGCAATCCTCGGCCTTCGCGCGCGGGCTTGAACGCCAGGGGATCAGGCCGGGGGACCGGGTGGCGATATTGTTGCCACAAGGGTTCGAGGCTGCCATCGCGCACGCCGCCATCTACAAGCTCGGCGCGATCGCCCTGCCGCTGGCCCTGCTGTTTGGAGTAGAGGCGTTGGAGTACCGCCTGCTGGACGCAGGTGCTGCGGCAATCGTCACCAATGCTTTCGGTCATGAGCGGGTCGCGGCCATCCGTGACCGGCTGCCGGATCTACGGCTGGTCGTGCTGGCCGGCGCCGAACGCGTTCCCGGCACGCTCGACTTCACCGACCTTGCCTCAGGCGATGCCGATGGTTTTGTTGCCGCCGATACCACGCCCGACGATGCGGCATTGATGATCTACACCTCAGGGACGACAGGGCCGCCCAAGGGCGCGCTGCATGGCCACCGGGTGCTGCTCGGCCATCTGCCGGGGTTTCAGTTTCACCATCATTTCCTGCCGCAACCGGGTGATCGGATGTGGACGCCTGCGGACTGGGCCTGGGCGGGCGGATTGCTGAACGCGCTCTTGCCTTCGCTGCTGCTCGGCGTCCCCGTCGTCTCGTCACCGGCGCAGAAGTTCGATCCGGACACCGCCTTTCGCATTCTGGAAGAGATGGATGTCCGCAACGCCTTCATTCCGCCGACGGCGCTGCGGCTGATGAAGGCGATCGAAATGCCACGCGAGCGATATCGTCTCAACCTCAGAACCATCGGCTCGGCCGGCGAGGCGCTCGGGCGCGAAACCTTCGAATGGGCCAGGGCCGCGCTCGGCCTCGATGTCAGCGAGTTCTATGGCCAGACGGAGTGCAACATCGTCATTTCGTCCGCCGCTGATCTCGGTGTGGTAAAGCCTGGCTCGATGGGCAAGGCGGCGCCGGGGCATCGCGTGGCGATCATCGATGCCGACGGCCGGGAGTTGCCGGCGGGAGCCGTCGGCCAGGTGGCGATCCGACGGCCGGATCCGGTGATGTTTCTCGGCTACTGGAAGAACGACAAGGCCACCGAAGCAAAGTTCATCGGCGACTGGATGACAACCGGCGACCAGGGCGTGATGGACGGCGAAGGTTATTTCACCTTCTTCGGGCGCGATGACGACGTGATCACCTCTTCGGGCTATCGCATCGGTCCTGGAGAGATCGAGGACTGCCTTGCCGGCCATCCGGATGTGCAGCTGGCCGCGGCCGTCGGAAAGCCCGACGCGCTGCGCACGGAAATCGTCAAGGCCTATGTCGTTCTGAGACCGGGTGTGGCTGGCGACGAAAAGACGGCCCAGTCCGTCCGCGACTGGGTGAAGACGCGGCTGTCGATGCACGAATATCCGCGCGAGATCGCCTTCGTAGACAGCCTGCCGCTGACGACATCGGGCAAGGTCATTCGCCGGTTCCTGCGCGAGCGGGCAGCGGCGGAGCCGCCGCACTCACCCTCGGCCTGAACGAGGTCACCGCCCGGCGAGCGCCTTGATCTTTTCGCGCAGCATCCGCGCCATGTTGCGGGTGTTGCGGTAGAGGTGCAGCTGGGCAGCGACCTGGCGGACGTCGCGGTCGCGCGTCTGCTGCAGGCCGATGACGAGTGTTCCCATCTCTTCGCGTTCCTGCCAGAAGCGGCTCATGATCGGGTGGTCGGGAACGGCGCAGGAATCCGAGCGGGCGATGTTGGCGTCATCGAGGTGCCATTCGGTCAGCTCCGCCAGCAGCAGCTTGCCGGGCGAAAACTTCGCGTAACGTTCGTCGTAGGCCGTCTTCCATGTATAGGCCTCGCCCGACATCAGGAACACCACCATCGAGGCGATCGCCTTGCCGTCGAGATCGAGCGTGTGGATGCGGACGCTGTCTGCTTCGGCGAGGTTGGTGATTGCCTCGCGGGCAAAGGCTGCGCGGAACCGGTCCAGCACCATGGCGCTCCGCTCGCGACCCTTCCAGCCGGACGCTTCCAGCGCAAGGAACTCCTCCATGCGAATGCGGATCTCGCTCGGCTGGCGCGCGACCGAATAGGCAAGCTGCCCGCGTTTTTCCAGCTGATTCCATTGGCGTCGCAATTCGCGGAAATGTGCCGGGCTGATCGATTTCTTCAGATAAGTCGGACCGTCGAGCAGGCTTTCGAGCATCGGCCGGCTGAACGTGTCGGTTACCGTCAGCGGCAGGTTCCGGCCGATGGCGACGGCGCGCGCCAGCTGCGCGAACTTGCCCTTGAGGCGTAGATCCGGCAGCACGAGAACCGGGGGGAGGCTTGCCGACGGATTGGTCAGGGCCTCGAACAGGTTGTCGATGGTTTCGGCGGCGTCTTCGGCATCGAGCAGCGGCACGCCAAGCGGACCGAAGGGATTGGACCAGGCGCGGATGATCGAGGCGCCAATCGAAAAACCGGGCTTCTCGATCGAATACGGCATCAGGAAGCGCATGCGGCTGCGGCGCTCGTCATTGTCCCTTATGATGGCCAGCCGGATCACGCGTTCCTCGAGCCTGGGCATCGCCGGCGCCAGGAAATGGCCGGTGAAGAACACGTTCGGCTCAAGCGCCCGGTTCGACAGGAAGTCGAGCTCACGCTGCAATTCGTAGCCGGCCTTGGCCGGGTAGATCGAAAGATGCCGTCCGGGGCGCCCGACCTCGAGCATGTGCTCGGCCTGCGGATGGGAGTGGCCCATCGGTGCCAGCCCGCCAAGAATGCGAGCAGCCCTATCGTCTGCGTCAGCGGGAAGATTGGTATTGCCGATCATGGATGGATCGCCCCGTTGTTGTCATGGCTCGAACGCCCGCTTGCGAAAGCGAAGAGTGCGAAGCCAAAGGTGCGCCTTACGGCGAAATGAAGCAGCATAGCCTCGACGAACATAGCACCGGCGGTTGCAAATGCAGCACCGGTTAGTCCGAAAAGTGGAATGAGGCACAAGTTTAGCGTGATGTTGGCCACCAGTGCGCCGGCGTAAAGGATCACGCAGAGCATCTGCTGGCCGGCCATCGTCAGCAGGATTTCGGCAGGTCCGATGAAGGCCTTGGCCATGATGCCGGCAAAGAGGATGGCCATCAGCGGCAGCCCGCCGAGGAAAGCGGGACCGAAGAGCGAGAGCAGGAAGGGGCCGGCAAGCAGGACCGCTGCGCCGACCATGAGCGACGGCCAGAATGCCCAGCGCGCGCTTTCGACGGCGATGCCTGCCAATTGCCTGCGGTCGCGTGCGGCCATGGCGCCTGCAATCCGTGGGCCGGCGGCCGCCTTGACTGCGAACATGACGAAGTGCACCAGCGCCATCGTCTTGGCGGCGGCGAAATAGACCGCGACATCGTCGGGCTTGAGATAGACGCCGACGATGACGACGTCGGAATTGGTGAGCAGGAAGCCAAAGCCGTCGATCAGGAAGATCGGCACCGCGACCTTGAGCCATCGTCCCATTTCGATGCGAAGCGGGCCGCTGACATAGCGCGAACGCAGGCGCCAGGTGAGGGCGAGGAATTGGCTGACGGTCGTGACATAGGCGGCGGCCATGGCTGCCGCGATGGCGGTCGGCGCCGTATGCGGCTCGCCCATCGTTGTTGCCAGCACCATGAAACCGAGCACAAGCAGCGGGCGAATGATGAATGTCGGGCTCATTGCCGAAAGCGGCCAGCCATGGGCGCGGGCGGTGCCGTCCATCACATCGCCAAGCGCGATCATCGGCAATGTGAACAGGCCGAGATAGAGCGGAACGAGATAGTAGTCCTCGATCCGGTCGGCGAAGAGCCACAACCCCAGGAAGCCGACGATGGCCAGTGTGCTTGCCGACATCAGCGCAAAGATCCGGGCGGTGGTCGTCAGCCCGCGAATTTCAGCGAGCGCGGAGGTTGCCTGATACTCAGGCAGGAAGCGGATGACGGCGGAATGGAAGCCGACGCAGGACAGGTTGCCGAACAGGATCACCAACACCCAGACGAAGACGAAGATGCCGTATTCGAACTCGCCCATCAGGCGTGCAAGAATGATCTGGGAGAGGAATGCGATTGCGGCGCTGAGGATGCGGATGACGAAGGCGACAAGCGCCATACGTCGCGCCGTATTCTTCGGGTCCTGTTCGGTCAGGGCGGCGACCAGCACGCCGATGAGCGGAGACAGGCGGTGTCGCAGCGCCGACGGCAGCATTCGTCCGGCTGTTTGACATACCGCCATGAACACGAGAACACCCTGAGATTACGCAATACAGGGTTTGGTTGTGCCAGATCAGCGTTAACAAACGGTTCAGTCGGGGTCCTTGCCTCAGGGAAAGGGGCCGATCGGATGCTGCTGGATCGCCGGCCGTGAGCACGATGGTCGAACGGCAAAGCGGGCAACTCTGTGCCTGGCGACAGGGCGGTCTGCGCGCTTTGCGGCCCCACAAACAAAAATGCCGCCCGGAGGCGGCATCTTCAGATCAGGCTTCGTAAATTCCGTGGCAATGCTTGTACTTCTTGCCGGAACCGCACGGGCAGGCTTCGTTGCGCGAGACCTTGCCCCAGGTCGACGGATCGGCCGGGTTGCGGTTTGCCGGTGCGACCGCCAGCAGCGAGTCGGAGCCGCGACCGAAATCGTCTTCGCCGGTCAGAGGGTCGATATGGTGACCTTCCATCAGCGGCGGCGCCGGCTGCGGCGCCTCGGCCGCTTCGCGGACCAATTCGACGCGCATGAGCTGGGCCGTCACGGCCTGGCGCAGGTTGCCGAGCAGGGCCTGGAACAGTTCGAAGGCCTCGGACTTGTATTCCTGCAGCGGGTCGCGCTGGGCATAGCCGCGGAAACCGATGACCGAACGCAGATGGTCGAGATTGACGATGTGTTCGCGCCAGAGGTGGTCGAGTGTCTGCAGGATGACCGAGCGCTCGACATATTGCATGATCTCGGGACCGAAACGCTCGGCACGGTCGGCAACCGCCTTGTCGGTGGCCGCCGTCACACGCTCGAGGATGTCCGCCTCGTCGATGCCTTCTTCGGCTGCCCATTCGGCGATCGGCAGGTCGAGGTTGAGGTACTGCTGCACGTCGGCCTTGAGGCCTTCGACGTCCCACTGCTCGGCATAGGCCCGCTCGGGGATGCGCTTGGAAACGATGTCCTCAATGACTTCGGTGCGCATGTCGGTGACGGTTTCGGTGACGCTCTCGGCATCCATCAGCTCGATGCGCTGCTCGAAGATCACCTTGCGCTGGTCGTTGAGCACGTCGTCGTACTTCAGAAGGTTTTTGCGGATGTCGAAGTTGCGGGCTTCGACCTTCTTCTGCGCACGCTCGAGCGCCTTGTTGATCCAGGGGTGGACGATCGACTCGCCTTCCTTGAGGCCGAGCTTCTGTAGCATGCCGTCCATGCGGTCGGAGCCGAAGATGCGCATCAGGTCGTCCTGAAGCGACAGGTAGAACTTGGACCGGCCGGGGTCGCCCTGACGGCCGGAACGGCCGCGCAGCTGATTGTCGATACGGCGGCTTTCGTGGCGTTCGGTGGCGAGAACATAAAGTCCGCCGGCTGCCAGCGCCTTTTCCTTCAGCTGCTGCACCTCGGCGCGGATCGCCTGTTCGCGGTCGTTGCGCTCGGGGCCGGGCTCGACCTCTGCGAGTTCCTGCTGGATGCGCATGTCGACGTTGCCGCCGAGCTGGATGTCGGTACCGCGACCGGCCATGTTGGTGGCGATCGTCACCGCACCCGGTACACCGGCCTGGGCCACGATGAAGGCTTCCTGCTCGTGATAGCGCGCGTTCAGCACCTGGAAGTTGTCGAACCCGGACTTCTTGAGCAGATCGGCAAGCTGTTCGGACTTCTCGATCGACGTGGTGCCGACCAGCATCGGCTGGCCGCGCTCGTGCGCCGACTTGATCTCGTCGATGATCGCCTTGAGCTTCTCGCCCTGCGTACGATAGACTTCGTCGTCCTCGTCGATACGCTTGATCGGCAGGTTGGTCGGAACTTCAATGACTTCCAGGCCGTAGATGTTGCCGAATTCTTCTGCTTCGGTGGAGGCCGTACCGGTCATGCCGCCGAGCTTGGAATACATGCGGAAATAGTTCTGGAAGGTGATCGAGGCGAGCGTCTGGTTCTCGGGCTGGATCTGCACCTTTTCCTTGGCTTCGAGCGCCTGGTGCTGGCCTTCGGAATAGCGGCGGCCCGGCATCATGCGGCCGGTGAACTCGTCGATGATGACGATCTCGTCGTTGCGTACGATGTAGTCCTTGTCGCGCTGGAACAGCTTGTGGGCCTTGAGCGCGTTGTTGACGTGGTGGACGATCGCAACGTTTTCGATGTCGTAGAGCGATTCACCCTTGAGCAGGCCGGCCTGCTTCAAGAGGTTTTCAAGCTTCTCGGTGCCTTCTTCGGAGAAGTTGGCTGAGCGCTGCTTCTCGTCGATCTCGTAGTCTTCCGGCGAGAGCATCGGAATGAACTCGTTGATCGTGTTGTAGAGATCGGAGCGGTCGTCGAGCGGGCCGGAAATGATCAGCGGCGTGCGCGCTTCGTCGACGAGAATCGAGTCCACTTCGTCGACGATGGCGAAGAAGTGGCCGCGCTGGACCATCTGCGCGCGCTCATACTTCATGTTGTCGCGCAGATAGTCGAAGCCGAGCTCGTTATTGGTTGCGTAGGTGATGTCGCAGGCGTAGGCCGCGTGGCGCTGGTCGTCGGTGAGGCCGTGGACGATCACGCCGGTCGACAGGCCGAGGAAGCTGTAGACGCGGCCCATGGTGGCGGCGTCGCGCTGGGCCAGGTAGTCGTTGACGGTGACAACGTGCACGCCCTTGCTGGCAAGCGCGTTGAGATAGACGGGCAGGGTCGCGACGAGTGTCTTGCCTTCGCCGGTCTTCATTTCGGCAATGGCGCGCTCATGCAGGATCATGCCGCCGACCAGCTGCACATCGAAGGGGCGCAGGCCGAGGACGCGGCGGGCCGCCTCGCGGGCAACGGCAAAAGCCGGTACCAGCAGATCGTCGAGCGTCTTGCCGTCTGCGAACTCTTGGCGGAACTCCACGGTCTTGGCGGCGAGTGCCTCATCCGACAAAGCCTTCATATCGGCTTCAAGAGCGTTGATGGCATCCACTCTGGCCTTGTAGCCACGCACACGGCGTTCGTTGGAGGAGCCAAACAACTTGCGGGCTAGGCCGCCGAGACTGACCATATGAATGGTCCTTTCTTTTTTGTTGCCTTGGGTTCCACTGGCCGCACCGTCAAAACCGCGCAATGCCGTGAAACGCCCGGAAACTGTTCTGGACGCGAGGTTGCGTGACAGATAAGAGGGGGGTCGAATTATGTCAACGCACTTGCGTGGCTGGACGGCTACAGAACCGCCACATTCTGGTGGTGTTCAGCCGCTACGAGCCCAATGCAATCGCGTTGACGGCCAAAGGTGAAAGGTTACGAGCATGTCGAAGTTTAAGACCCTGGCCGCTGCGGCACTGGTTGCGGCGATCGCCGTTCATGGTGTCGCGCGCGCCGAAGATGCGGACCCTGTCATCGCCACGGTCGGTGGCGAAGAAGTGCGCCAGTCCGAGCTCAACCTCGCCCTTGGTGGTCTCGACCCGCAGCTGCAGCAGATGCCGGAAGAGCAGAAGCGCGCCGCAGCACTTTCGGCTGTCATCGACGTCAAGCTTCTGTCGAAGACGGCCGAGAAGGAAGGCCTTCAGGACGACGCGGCCTTCAAGCAGCGTCTGGCCTACCTGACCGAGCGCGAACTGCACAACGCCTTCTTCAAGAAGCACGTCGTCGACGCGATCACCAAGGAAGAGGTGAAGGCACGCTACGACAAGGAAATCGCCGCGGTTCCGGTGCAGGAAGAAATCAAGGCACGTCATATCCTCGTCAAGACCGAGGAAGAGGCCAAGGAAATCATCAAGGAACTCGACGCCGGCAAGAGCTTCGTCGAGCTGGCCAAGGCCAAGTCCTCCGATCCGAACAAGGATGACGGCGGTGACCTCGGCTACTTCACCAAGGGCCGCATGGTTCCTGAATTCGACGCCGTCGTGTTCACGCTCGATAAGGGCGCCTACACCAAGACGCCGGTGAAGACGCAATTCGGCTTCCATGTCATCCTGGTCGAGGACAAGCGTCCGCAGGCCCCGCCGGCGCTGGAGCAGGTCGAGCCGCAGGTTCGTCAGCTTGTCATGCGCGACAAATACGTTGAGCTTCTTACTGCTGCCAAGAAGGACGCCGGTGTCGAGATTTCCGATCCGGCTCTGAAGAAGGCCTACGACGAGGCCAACAAGGCGCAGGAAGCCAAGTAATTTCGACCGGCGGGTTGTGCTTTAGGCAAGGCTCGCCGATCTACGTTTCTTGTCGATGCCCGACGGCCCGAAAGCCGCTCGGGCATTTGTCGCAACGCCACCTTGACCCCACGTTCTTCACGCAGGTTTCCCATGTCCGGTTCCGTCTCTCCGCTCGCTCCGAAAACCTTTGCCGAAATGCCCGCCTTGCGCGGTGTTCGCATGGCAACTGCCGCCGCCGGCATCAAGTACAAGAACCGTACCGACGTGCTGATGATGGTTTTCGACAAGCCTGCGGCTGTTGCCGGCGTGTTCACCCGCTCCAAGTGCCCGTCAGCGCCTGTCGACTTCTGCCGCCAGAGCCTTGGCGGCGGCGTTGCGCGTGCGGTTGTCGTCAATTCCGGCAATGCCAATGCCTTCACCGGCAAGAAGGGCCGCGACGCGACGGAACTGACCGCGAAATCGGCGGCGAAGGCTGCCGGTTGCGCCGAGAGTGAGGTGTTTCTGGCCTCGACCGGCGTCATCGGCGAACCGCTGGACGCGACGAAGTTCGCAGGCGTGCTCGACGATCTCGCCGCTGCCGGCCGCGAAGACTTCTGGTTCGAGGCCGCCAAGGCGATCATGACCACGGACACCTATCCGAAGGTCGCCACCCGCAGCGCAGAGATCGACGGCGTGAAGGTGACGATCAATGGCATCGCCAAGGGTGCTGGCATGATTGCGCCTGACATGGCGACGATGCTCTCCTTCGTCGTTACCGACGCCGACATCGCGCCAGCGGCGCTGCAGGCGCTGCTTTCGGCCGGAGTCGGCCCGACGTTCAATTCGGTTACCGTTGATAGCGACACGTCGACGTCCGACACCCTGATGCTGTTTGCGACCGGTGCTGCTGCCGGCGATGGCCAGCGGAAAGTGACGGATGCTTCCGATGCGAAGCTCGACGCCTTCCGGGCGGCCCTCAACGATCTGTTGCGCGATCTGGCTCTCCAGGTCGTTCGCGACGGCGAAGGTGCGCGCAAGATGGTTGCCGTTACGGTGGAGGGTGCCGAGAACGACGCGGCCGCGAAGCGCATCGCGCTTTCGATCGCCAATTCGCCGCTGGTCAAGACCGCGGTTGCGGGTGAGGACGCCAATTGGGGACGCGTTGTCATGGCCGTCGGCAAGTCCGGCGAGATGGCCGAGCGCGACCGGCTGGCCATCTGGTTCGGCGATGTGCGGGTCGCCGTCGAGGGCGAGCGCGATCCTACCTATTCGGAAGCCGCCGCCACGGCGGTCATGAAGGCGCAGGATATCCCGATCCGCGTCGATATCGGGCTTGGTGCCGGACGTGCGACGGTCTTTACCTGCGACCTCACCAAGGAATATGTCGAGATCAACGGCGACTACAGAAGCTGACGTCTTCGCGCGCAGTCTTTTCCCCGGGGCTTGCAGCTCCCCCGGGGCTTGCAGCTCCCAAAGCTGCTCGCATTGTCGGTAATTGGTTTGGCCTGTTGGGGGTAAGCAGATGACATCGATCGAGACCCAGCCGTCCGCAGGCGATGCCGCGGCTGAAGGCAAGGACAAGCGGATGGTTGATCTTCCGAGCGTACGGCGGCTTGAGGCCGTCGGCTTTCGCGCCTGGCCGGCGGCGTCGGTCCATTATGACGGCAGCTGGCTGATCCGGCTGAATGCTGGCCACGATTCCAAGCGTCTCAATTCGGTCAACCCGCTCGATCCCTCCGATTACCGCGACATCCCTGTTCGATTGGAAAAGGCTGCCAGGCGCTTTGCCGACTACGACCGGCCTCTGACCGTGCGACAGACGCCGCTGACGCCGCCGCAACTGATCGCCCACATGGATGCCGAAGGCTGGACCGCCTTCTCCCATAGCACCGTGATGATGGCTGATATCGCCGAGCGCGACTTTGGTGATGGCATTGACCATCTGCCGATCAAGGACGTCGGCCGCTTCGTCAACGCACGCATCCGCATCGGCAAGGAAGACCCCAAGACCAAGGCGGCACTGGCCGAGATCATCAATTCGATCAAGCCGGAGAGCGGGCTGTTCCTGTTCGAGGACGTGGAAAGCGGGCCGACGGCGGTATCGCTCGTCGTTCAGGACAACGATCTCGCGGGCATCATGCTGTTTGCCGTTGATGAGCATTTCCGTCGACAGGGGCTGGGCAAAGCCATGCTCGACGTTTCGTTGCGCTGGGCGCGCCTGCGCGGCGCCAAGAAGGCATGGCTACAGGTCGAGGCAACCAGCGAGGCGGCGTTGGCGCTTTATCGCAGCGCCGGTTTCCGCGATGTCTACAGCTATCTCTACCGCACGCCGAAAGCTTGAATGATGGACGCTATCGGAAAGAAGATCGTTCTCGTCGCGGCTTGCGCCTTGGTGGATTCTGATGGCCGCATCCTGCTGGCGCAGCGTCCTGAGGGCAAATCGCTTGCCGGCCTCTGGGAATTTCCCGGCGGCAAGGTGGAGCCCGGCGAGACGCCGGAGGAAACGCTGATCCGCGAACTGGACGAAGAACTCGGCATCCAGACCAAGGTTGCCTGCCTGGCGCCGCTGACCTTTGCCAGCCATACCTACGACGATTTTCACCTGCTGATGCCGCTCTATGTCTGCCGTCGCTATGAAGGCGTGGCGATTGGGCGGGAGGGCCAGGCGATCAAATGGGTGCGCTCCAAGGCACTGCGCGACTACCCGATGCCTCCTGCCGATGAGCCGCTCATCCCATTTCTTATGGATTTGCTCTGAACCTACCCAAAAACCGACCGATTATTAATCGATCGTTTATCTCCCTCCCGCAAAGATAACTTCAATTCAGTTTCGGTGCGTAACGTTCAGCGAGCGGCGTATCGGTTTCGGACAATGTGGCAAACGAAGCTTGGGAAGGATGCTCCCGTTCGCCGCACCTTCTGCGTTTGTGAGGCTTGGATGGTAGACGACGATTTCTGGAGGACGGTTCAGGAGAAGGACATGGCGACGAGCCAGTCCCGCCGGACAGGCGTGCTCAATCTGTCGCTGCTGTTTGGAACAGCGGTGATTGCACTGACGTTGATCCTGACACCGATGCTGTCCTCGAAGACGGACAAGCGCATGCTGGCGAACACGCCGGTGGACTACGACAATATTTCGACCGGCTCTATCCCCTCGAACGGCACCACCAAGCGCTATACCGTGCGCCGCAGCGTGCTTCAGGAAATGCCGGGTGCGGTCTGCATCATCGATGCCGACGGCAGCAAGAGTGGCTGCTGATCCGGGCGGCGCGTCGGACTGGTTCCTTGCGTGTCTGCCGGTCGGGAAGTGAGTTCCAACCGGGCTGGGGACCTATGGACACGTTGAAGCGCCTTATTCGCGATAGAAGCGCGGCCACAGCGATCGAGTACGGTCTCATCGCAGCGATCATTTCTGTCAGCCTGCTTCTCGGAATGGAGCAGATACAGGCAGCGCTTACGGCCATCTTCGAGCTGTTGACAACGACATTCCAGAACGCAATGAGTTGACGTTGATCGGACCGGACGCTTAGCGCGTTTCCGCTTTGGACGAGGTCGCAGAGCGCGCCACCTCTTTGTTTTTACGCATTTCCTGGCGGAAAACCGCTGGCACTTTTCCTGGAAATGCTCCTAGACCGGTCTTTCCTTCGTCCCAAGAGCCTCCGACAGCCGCTGTTTGGCAGAGCCCGGCTTCAGCGGTTTCTGCTGGCTTTCGTGCGGTGCCCAGCCTGAGAGGTAGACGACGGAGAAGGTCGCGCGGATGCGGCCGTCCGGGTCGGAGAAGCGCTCGGCATAGATTTCCGCAGCCCTCAGGAAAAAGCGCCGGGACACGGGTGTCCGGCTGCGCGCTGTAAGCGGGCTGGTCATGCCCATCGCCCGCAAATCCCGGATCAGCGCGAAGAGCGAATCGTAGCGCACCGTATAGGTCTCTGCGTCCGCCACCGGCAGGGCAAAGCCCGCCCGCTGCAGCAATGCGCCCATGTCGCGAACGTCGGCGAAGGGAACGACGCGCGGGCTTGCGCCCCCGGTCAGCTCGGCCTCGGCGGCAAGCAACGCCTCGCGCAACTCGTTCAGCGTTCCATTGCCGGGAATAGCTGCCAGGAACAACCCGTCCGGCTTCAGCGATCGGCGCGCCTGGATGAAGGCGCCGGGCGTGTCGTTGGTGAGATGCAGCGACAGCGGGGAGACGAGAAGATTGAGTGTCTCGGGCTCGGCCGGGATGCGCTCGAGTGGCGCAATCGCGACCGGCATGGCGGTCGTGCCGAAGCCTGGATCCGTTTCCACCCGCTCGACCGTTCCGACCTTGCCGGTTTCCAGAAGCCGAAGGGCTGTTGCGCCAGTGTAGCCGTGCAATTCCATAGCCCTGTCGAACTGTCGCTCGACGACGCTGACACGGTCGGCCAGCTCCTGTGCGACGATATCGAGGAGGAAGGCTGCCTTGGGGTCGGCATTGCGCAGCGCCCGGCGACGGTGGGCCTCGACAAGGCTCTGGTCAAAGATGATTTCCACGGTACTCTGCTCCGGCAGCATGATTGCTTCCCCGGATCGAAACCGATTAAGGGAGTAAACATGCAGAATTTCAAAGTGCTACAGCGTCCTGCAAAGAAACCCACACGACGGCAAAGTCAACCTCATGAACTGGGAAGAGCGGCAATTTGGCCTGGCGGATTGCCTGGCCTTTCTGCGGCGGATCGGCGTTGATCTCATCGACGTCGTATACCCGCCCGTCTGCTGCGGTTGTGGACGCCTGATGGGTCGTCACCGGGCCGTCTGTGCGCCCTGCTGGTCGACGCTTCAACTGCTCGAGCGGCCCTACTGCGAAATCCTCGGCCTGCCGTTTGCCCATGATCACGGCGAGGGAACGGTGTCGCCCGAGGCGATCGCCGATCCGCCGGTGTTCGACCGCCTGCGCTCCGTTGCGATCCACGAAGGCATCGCGCGTGAACTCGTGCATGGGCTGAAATATCGGGACCGCACCGATCTTGCTCCGATGATGGCGGAATGGATGGTCCGGGCGAGCGATGGTGCCGTCGCCTCCGCGGATGCGATCATCCCGGTGCCGCTGCATGCCTTCAGGCTCTGGGGGCGCAAATACAACCAGGCGGCAGAGCTTGCCCGTTCCGTCGCCGCACTGTCCGGGCGGCCCTACCTGCCGACAACGCTTCGCCGGATCAGGCGCACGACCAAGCAGGTCGGGCTCGGCGCCAAGGCGCGTGAAGACAATGTTCGCGGCGCCTTTGCCGTCACCGAAAGCGGCAAGCAAGGTCTCGTCGGAAAACGCATCGTTCTCGTCGATGATGTCTATACCACCGGCGCCACCGTTTCGGCCGCGACCCGCGCGCTGAAGCGGGCGGGGGCCGGCCACGTCACGGTTTTAACCTTTGCAAGAGCCATGTCCGGTCTTATATGACAAATGGAAGTCCGGCATCGTTGCCGGTGAAGGAGCGGTTAGGAAACATGGCTTCGGTCGTTATTTATACGCGTCAGTTCTGCGGCTATTGCTCGGCTGCCAAAAAGCTTCTGGAAACCAAGGGCGTCTCGTTCCTCGAGCATGATGCAACCTACGATCCGCAGGTGCGCCAGAAGATGATCGAGAAATCGCATGGCGGAACCACATTTCCGCAGATCTTCATCAACGATATCCATGTCGGCGGCTGCGACGATCTGCACGCGCTCGAGCGCGCCGGAAAGCTCGACGAAATGCTCGTCGCCTAGACCGTTGCCGCTTTGGATGGAGTGGCGAAGCGCTCCATCTCATAAGCTTTGCGCATTTCCGACGGAGAGCTGCTTCGTGCCTTTCCGGGAAATGCCCTGAGGAGCCAGACTGCGATGACATTCAAGGCTGCCGCCATCCAGATGTGTTCTGGCGTCGATCCGGCACGAAACGCCGAGACGATGGCACGGCTGGTGCGCGAGGCGGCTGGTCACGGGGCGATCTATGTCCAGACGCCGGAGATGACGGGTGCGCTCCAGCGCGATCGTGCCGGCTTGCGGGCCGTACTCAAGGACGAGGCAAACGATATTATCGTTCGCGAAGCGGCAGCGCTTGCTGGCGAACTCGGCATTCATCTGCATGTGGGCTCGACCGCCATTGCCCTTGCCGACGGCAAGATCGCCAATCGCGGTTTCCTCTTCGGTCCGGATGGGGTGAAAATCTGTGACTACGACAAGATCCACATGTTCGACGTCGATCTCGACAATGGCGAAAGCTGGCGCGAGAGCGCTGCTTACACCCCGGGCAGCACGGCACGCCTTGCCGACCTCGATTTCGGCAAATTGGGCTTTGCCATCTGCTACGATGTTCGCTTCCCCGAGCTGTTCCGCCAGCAGGCGGTTGCAGGCGCAGAGGTGATGTCGGTACCGGCCGCCTTCACCCGGCAGACGGGCGAAGCGCATTGGGAAATCCTGCTGCGCGCCCGTGCCATCGAAAACGGCTTCTTCGTCATCGCCGCTGCACAGGGCGGCGTGCATGAGGACGGGCGTGAGACCTTTGGCCATTCGATGATCGTCGACCCCTGGGGCAAGGTGCTCGCCGCAGCGGGTGCTGCCGGCGAGGGGATCGTGCTGGCTGAAATAGACGTGGCCGCCGTGCATGTGGCCCGCGCCAAGATCCCGAACCTCAGGAATGCCCGCAGCTTTGGGCTGGATCATGTCCTGCCGACCGGAAAAGGAGGCGTTGCCGCTTGATTCGCTACACGCTTTCCTGCGATCAGGGCCACGCTTTCGAGGGCTGGTTCTCGTCGAGTGACGATTTCGACCGCCAGATGGAGCGCAAGCTCGTCTCCTGTCCCACCTGCAATTCCACGTCGGTTGCCAAGCAACTGATGGCACCGTCGGTCGCGACCGCCCGCAAGAAGGAAGCGACGCGGGCATTGGTCATGGACCAGGCGCAGAAGGAAACCGTCGCGAAAATCCGCGAACTCGTCAAGGCGGTGCGCGACAATGCCGAGGATGTCGGTGACCGCTTTCCCGAAGAGGCCCGCAAGATCCACTATGGCGAGACGGATGGACGCGGCCTGATCGGCAAGGCGACCGTGGAAGAGGCTGTCGCGCTTCTCGAAGAGGGCATCGCGATCGCGCCACTGCCGGTGTTGCCCGACGAGGTCAACTGACCTGCAGAGCGCAATGCCTGCTCGCGCCACCGACTTTCAGCGCTCTCAGGCGAAATCTAGCAAACACCCTTTAAAAACAGATCGTTGGTTCCCATTTCCGGATCTTTGTAATCCGGGATTTTGAGCGCTATGGATCTTTCCGACCTTCGCATTTCCACCGACCGCCTGACGATCAGGCATTTTGCGCCTGAGGATTTCGACGGGTTCCATGCCTATCACCGGCTGCCGGAGGTTTACCGCTATCTCTATGCCAATCCGCTTGACGAGGACGGCGCGCGCGCAAAATTCGCCAAGGCGAGCGACCCGCGTCTCGATGCGGATGGCGATGTCGCGGTTTTTGCGGTCGAACGGAGGCAGGATGGCGCGCTTGTCGGCGAGGTGCTGTTGAAGCTCGCCAGCAAGGCGGCGCGGCAGGCTGAAGCCGGCTACATCTTCAATCCGGCATTTTCGGGCAAGGGCTATGCCACCGAAGCGATGCGGGCAGTGCTCGACCTGGGTTTCTTCCAATTGAACTTCCACCGGATCTTTGCCCGTCTCGACCCGCTCAACGCCGGTTCCGTCGGGGTCGTCGAGCGGCTCGGCATGCGCCGTGAGGCGCATCTGATCCAGAACGACCTGTTCAACGGCCAATGGGGGGACGAGTTCATCTACGCGCTGCTTCAGCATGAGTGGCAGGCGCGGCCGAAGGTGGCTTGAGGCGCTACAGCGCCGTGCGTCAAATATGACGCACAAAGGACGCTGTAGCGTTTTAAACTTGCTGCATAATTTTGTCCTTAAAATCGGATCCGATTTAAGGAACTATGCAGTAGCGCTAAAAGCAAAGCCCCCCGGCGAACGGCGTCGGCGGAGGGCTTTGCATAGGATTTGATGCGGATGCGAAGGGCCGGCTGCGTTAGAGCGGGCGCTTGGCGACAATCATGTAATTGACGTCCATGTCCTTCGACAGGTTCCACTGGTTGGACAGCGGATTGAAGAATACGCCGGTGCGTTCGGTCAGTTCCAGGCCGCTTGCCACCAGCGGTTTTTCCAATTCCTCGGGGCGCACGAGCTTTTCATATTGATGCGTGCCGCGCGGCAGCCAGCGCAGAACGTTTTCGGCGGCGAAGATGGCCAATGCCGCCGCCTTCATCGTGCGGTTGATGGTGGCGACGAACATCAGGCCGCCGGGGCGAACCATATGGGCGCAGGTGGTCATGAAGAAATCGACATCGGCGACGTGCTCGACCACTTCCATGTTGAGAACGATGTCGAAGCTTTCGCCCGCTTCCGTGAGGGCTTCGGCCGTCACGGCCCGATAATCGACGTTAACGCCGCTGCCGGCCGCATGGGTCTTGGCAATGCCGATATTCTTTTCCGAAGCGTCCGCGCCGACGACGTCAGCGCCCATGCGGGCCATCGGCTCCGACAGCAGCCCGCCACCGCAACCGATATCGAGCAGGCGCAGGCCCTTCAGCGGCTGCGGGCTCTTCGGATCGCGGCCGAAATGCTCGGCAACCCTGTCGCGGATATAGGCAAGGCGCACCGGATTGAACTTGTGCAGCGGCCGGAACTTTCCCGTCGGATCCCACCACTCGGCGGCCATGGCCGAAAAGCGGTCTACTTCGCTCTGGTCGATCGTCGTGCGCGCTGTCTCGCTCATGCTGCCGTCTCCTTCATTCTGCCTGATGAAGTCGGACGATCGGGCAGGGATGTCAAGAGGCGGACCCTGGCCGCAACAGCGCATCGGGAGCGGCCGCGGGGCGAGCGCCCCGATCAGACATCCGGCTGCGGCTGGTAATGCAGGATGACGACGCCGGACTTGAGCGGTCGCGTGTGGGTGAGCTTGAGGGTGGTGCGCGTCGGCAACGATTTGAACAGAGGCACGCCGCCGCCGAGCAGTACCGGATTGATGCCAAGCCGGTATTCGTCGACAAGGCCCTTTTCCACCAGGCCTGCGGCAAAATCGGCGCTGCCGAAAATGAAGATGGTACCACCCCCAAGCGCCTTCAGGTGTTCGACTTCGGCGACCGCGTCGCCGGTAACGAGCGTGGTGTTGTGCCAGTCGGTGCTTTTGAGGGAGCGGGAGAAGACGTATTTCTCGACGCCGTTCATGAAGGTGGCGATATCGCCTTCGGCTTCGGGCCAGTAAGACGCCATCATCTCATAGGTCACCCGGCCGAAGAGCAGCGTATCGGCCTCAAGCTGGGTCTCGCCGATATAGGCTGCGAGTTCGTCCTCGAAGACGAACCAGCTGATGTCATGGCCTGGTGCTTCGAAGAAGCCGTCGACACTGACCATGTCCCACATGATGACCTTGCGCATAGTCGTTCCTCCCATTCTCCCTTGCCGCTATTTGCGGCACGGTTCGTTGATGAGCGGATCATCGCAAAACTGATTTTATATTGCAAGTGGTTTTATTTTGATATCGGAAAGTCCCGGACGACCATCAAGCCGATCATGGTATCGTCCCGCACTCGACGGCGGGCTTGCGTGAGGAGGGGACATGCACGCGGAAGGCAGAATCGGTTGGGCAGTAGAAATGATCGCACCGCAACCATCGGACTGGCTGCTTGAGATCGGCTGCGGTCACGGTGTCGCAGTTACGGGCGTTTGCGAGAAACTGGCCGATGGGCGGATCGTTGCGATCGATCGCTCTGCGAAGATGATCGCGGCGGCGAAACAACGAAACGCCAGCTATGTCGCGGTCGGCAGGGCAGACTTTGAGGCTATTGAGCTGGCGCGAGCGGATTTTGGCGACGCGCGTTTCGATGCTGCTTTCGCCATCCGTGTCTGTGTCTTTGCAAGGGGCGATCCATCGCGCGAACTGGCGGTACTTGCGCAGGTTCTCAAGCCGGACGGGCGGTTGCTGATCTTTGACGACGAGCCGTCGGGCAGTGCCGAAGACATTTCCAGCCGGATCGAAGCCCGCCTTGCCGATAGCCGATGGAGCGTGGCAAACGTCAGGACCCATCGGGTCGACCGCAGCGACGTCGTTTGCGTGATCGCACGACCGGGTCAATCCGAAAACGGTCGCCTCGGATGAAAGTACTGGACGGCATGGGCAAAGCCCGGGTGCGGTTCCGGCCCGGGCTTCTGTCTGCCCTACCGCTGGGCGTCGACGATCAAAATCATCGGCCGTTCCATCTCTTCGGCGAGATCCGGATTGGCGTCGATCTGCGCCGGCGTCGGGCGCCACTCCTCGACGTGACGGATGGCGAAACCGCCGCGCATCAAGGCGTTGAGCGTGGTGCCGATCGTGCGGTGGTACTTGACCACGCCCTTGGCCAGCCAATCCGTCGTGCGCTGGCCCTCGATGGAATAGTGATCGACCGGCCAGCGCTTCTGCCCGTTTTCCCCGACCTGCCAGCCAGGGTTCAGCGAGGCCATGTAGATCGGGTGCTCGATGGTGAACACCAGGTGCGCGCCCGGCACCAGCGCATCGTAGATTGCCTGGACCAGGCGGTCGAAATTCTCGACATAGTGAAACGCGAGCGAGCTGTAGGCGACGTCAAAGGTGCCGGTTTCGAGCGCAAGATGATCGAGATCGGCGATGCCGTATTCGATCGCCGGATCGGGCGTGTCGCGCCGGGCGCGGGCGATCATGTTTTCCGACAGGTCGAGCCCGAGCACGCGGGCCGCACCCTGCTCGCGCGCGAAACGCGAGAACCAGCCGAAGCCGCAGCCGAGATCGACCACGCGCTTGCCCTGCAAATCCGGCAAGGCGGCGCGGATTGCCGGCCATTCGGCGGCGCCGTCGAGGCCATGGACCGATCGTCCGAGCTGGCTGTAGCCTTCGAAAAATTCCGGTTTGTCGTAGATGTTCTGTGCCATTTCATTCTCCATCAAAAATGCCGATGGACGGCGCACCCGTCAAAAGAAGAACCCCGTCCGTTTCCGGCGAGGCTGCAGGTGCGCGAACGCTCTTTCGTTAGCGTGCTTTATCACCCTGCATCCCGCCTATTGGGATGCCGGCCGAACGCGCAACGATATGGACGTCATGTTCGCACATGGGTCCGATATCGCCCGATCGGGCCGCCTAGTCAAGGTTCTCAAGCAATGCAAAGACCTTAGCGCTGGAGACGGGTTATCAATCGAGATATTCCAACGGATATAACGCTGTGCCATAGTCGCGCCGAACCATCGTCCGCACCTCCATCCCGAGGCTTCACCATGATCAGATCTATCGCCGGTGCCTTCGGCGCCCTTCTTACCCTGATGCCGCTTGCGGTTCAGGCGAAACCCTTCACGGATGCGGCCGGTCGCACGGTCGAGCTTCCCGACCATATTGGCAAGGTGCTGGCGGCCGGTCCGCCGGCCTCGGTGCTGGTCTATGCCATCGCGCCGGAGAAGCTGGCCGGCTGGGTGCGCGAGCCGAAGGAAGACGAAAAGCCCTACCTAATGGAGGCCGTACGCGGTTTACCGACCTATGGCCGCCTGACCGGCAAGGGCGGGACGGCGAATATCGAGGCGGTGCTTGCGGCCAAGCCTGACGTCATCATCGATGTCGGCACGGTGGACGCGACCTATGCCTCGCTTGCCGACAAGGTGCAGAGCCAGACCGGCATTCCCTATGTGCTGATCGACGGTTCGTTCGGCAAAAGTGCCGAGACCTTGCGCAGCCTCGGCGCGATGCTCGGAGCCGAAGAGCGTGCCGGCAAACTTGCCGACTATGCCGACGAAACGCTGAAGGAACTCGGCGAGACGATAGCGGCAGTACCGGCCGACGAGCGGCCCAGGGTCTATTACGGACGTGGCCCCGATGGTCTGGAGACGGGCCTGGCAGGCTCGATCAATCTTGAGATCCTCGAAGCCGCAGGTGCAGTCAATGTCGCGGCCGTTGCCGGCAAGAGCAGTCTCACTCAGGTTTCGCCGGAGCAGCTGCTCGCCTGGAACCCGGAGATGATCATCGCCGCGAGCCCGAAGTTCGCCTCAGCGGTCGCGACAGATCCGGCGTGGAGCAGGGTGCAGGCGGTCGAGAAGGGACAGGTGTTCATCGCGCCGTCGATGCCATTCGGCTGGTTCGATTCGCCGCCCGGCATCAACCGCCTGATCGGGGTCCGCTGGCTTGAGGCACTGCTTTATGGCGGCTTCTACGAGGGTGACCTGAAAGCCGAGACGCGGGAATTCTACAAACTCTTCTACCAAGTGGATCTTGATGACGCGCAGCTCACGAGGCTTGTCAAAGGTGCCCTGCCGGAAACGCAATGACAAAGCAGATCGTTCTGAGGCGAGGGTGGGTCGGTGCACGGTCGCTGGTTGCGATCGCAGGCCTCCTGTCGCTTTCCGCCCTGTCGATGACTGTCGGCAAATTCGACGCGGGCCTGTCCGATCTGATCGGTCAAATCTGGGCAATGGTCGGCGGTACCCCCAGTGATGAGACGGTGGCCACGGTCTTCTGGAACATCCGCTTGCCGCGTGTGCTGGCCGGTCTTGCCGTCGGCGCGGCGCTTGCGGCAGCCGGCGCCACCTACCAAGGCCTGTTCCGCAACCCGCTGGTTTCGCCCGATATTCTCGGGGTTTCCGCCGGCGCCAGCTTCGGCGCCGTTGTCGGCATCTTCCTGTCGTTGCCGGTCGGCGTCATCCAGCTGATGAGTTTTGTCGGCGGGCTGATCGCCGTGCTGTCTGTCTATGCGGTTGCAACAGTGATCCGCAACCGGGATCCGGTGCTCGTTCTCGTTCTGGCAGGCATCGCGGTCGGTGCGCACGTGGGTGCCGGCATCTCGCTGATCAAGATCCTTGCCGATCCCTATGATCAGTTGCCGGCGATCACCTATTGGCTGCTCGGCAGCCTAGCCTCGGTGACATCAGGCGACGTCGTCTCCATTCTTCCCGCGCTTGTCGTCGGCATCATCCCGCTCTTTCTCCTGCGCTGGCGCATGAACGTCATGACGCTTGGCGAGGAAGAAGCGCGTGCGCTCGGCATCGACACCGGCCGGCTGCGCGTCGTGCTGGTGCTGGCGGCAACGCTGATCACCTCGGCTTCCGTCTCGGTCACCGGCATCATCGGCTGGATTGGGCTTGTCATCCCGCATGTGGCGCGCCTCCTCGTCGGACCGGATTTCGTCCGGTTGCTGCCGGTGTCGATGGCGCTCGGCGCCGCCTATCTGCTCGTCGCCGATATGCTGGCGCGCAGCATTGCGATGATCGAGGTACCGCTCGGCATCCTGACGGCGACCGTCGGCGCGCCGTTCTTTCTCTGGCTGCTCGCATCAGGGCGAAAGGGCTGGCAATGAGGCTCGAGGTCGACCAGATCGCCTTTGGCTACGGCAGCCGCCTTGTCGGCCAGGACATCAGCTTCACGCTTGATGAAAACGAGGTACTCGTGCTGTTCGGGCCGAATGGCGCCGGCAAGACGACGCTGTTCAAGACGTTGCTCGGGCTCGTTCCGCTGAGGGCAGGCACGATCCGGCTGGATGGCCAGCCGATCGGCTCCTGGTCCGGCCGCGACCGTGCCTCGCGCATCGCTTATGTGCCGCAGGCGCATGCCGCGCTCTTCCCATTCACGGTCGAGGAACTGGTGCTGATGGGCCGTGCGCCGCATGTGGGCCTGTTTGCAACGCCCGGCCGCCATGACCGCGAGGTGGCCGCCGCCACGCTGGAGCGGCTCGGCATCGACCATCTGGCGAACCGTGCCTATACCGAGATCAGCGGCGGTGAGCGCCAGATCGCCCTGATCGCGCGCGCGCTCGCGCAGGAGCCTTCGATCCTGGTGATGGACGAACCGACGGCAAGCCTCGACTACGGTCATCAGATGCGGGTGCTCGATCGGGTGCGGGAGCTTGCCGGCGAAGGCGTTTCGATCGTTCTGTCTACCCACAATCCCGACCACGCGTTTCGGGTGGCTGACCGCGTGGCGTTGGTGTTCCAATCGCGGATCGTCGCGCTTGGAACACCCGATGCGGTGCTGACCGTGACCGCGCTCAAGCAGCTCTACGACATCGATGTGGTGATCGGCACGCTTGCGGGCAGCGACGCCCGCCTCTGCGCACCACGAAACAACGCCTGAGGAAGGAATACGAGATGGTTCGCGAAAACGAAATCCGGGAAAACGAAGTCTCGATCACGCCGCCGGAGGCAACCGATGCAGGGCTGACCTTCATCGGGCGCATTTCGACGCCCTGGGCGTCAAGGCTCGGCTGCCCGCGACAGGGGCGCCATGACGGGCCGATCTGCCGGATCGAGATCTTTTCGCCCTGGGTCGAGGCGCTGAAGGGCATCGAGCGGTTCGAGCGACTGGAGATCCTCTATTGGCTCGATCGATCGCGCCGCGACCTCGTGTTGCAGAGCCCCGCCAACAATGGCGAGACGCATGGCACCTTCGCCTTGCGCTCGCCAGTGCGGCCGAACCCGATCGGCACATCGATCGTGGCGCTCGAGGCGGTCGAAGACAATGTGCTTCTGGTGCGCGGCCTCGATTGCCTCGACGGCACGCCGCTCATCGACCTGAAGCCCGATCGCACGCTGTTCAAGCCGATTGCACCGCCGCAGCCTGGTGATTTTGAAACCGGCGATGCCGGCACGACCCATTACTGCAAGAAGGCGTGATTGCTCAGTCGATCGCAACCATCACGTCGGAAGCCTTGATGACCCCGTAGGCGTCGCCGCCGACCTTGAGGCCGAGTTCGTCGACGGCTTCGTTGGTGATCGATGCCGTCAGATGGCTCCGCCGCCGAGATCGATGCGCACATGCGCGGTCGTCGCCCCTTTGACGACATCGACGATCTTGCCCTTGAAGCGGTTGCGTGCGCTGATTTTCATGGGTGGCTCCTCCGGTTCGACACGGAGATTAAGGGGGTAAGCACGCCCGTCAAACGGCGACGCGCCACAGCAGTCGCGCGTCGCCTGTCGATCAGGCCACATCGCCTTGTGCGGCCGCGGCGAAGAACGCCTCGGGATCTTCCACTTCGACGAGCCGCCGCTTCTCGATCAACCAGAAACGATTGCCGATGTTGCGCACGAAGCTGCGGTCGTGGGACACCAGCAGGCAGCTGACCTCGTTTTTCATCAACTCGTCTTCCAGCGCTTCCTGGCCCTCGATATCGAGATGGTTCGTCGGCTCGTCGAGCAGGTAGAAGTTGGGCTCGCGCAGGCGGAGCAGCAGCATCGCCAGACGCGCCTTCTGGCCGCCGGAGAGCCGGCCGACCGGTTTGTCCTGCATGTCGATGCCGACACCGGCGCCCGCCAGCAGCGAACGCACCTTCTGATCGCCGAGCGAGAACCGGCGGGAGAGGGCGACAAGCGGCGTTTCCTTGTCCGAAAGACCCGCGAGCGCCTGATCGCTGTAGCCGAGCACCAGGGAAGGCGTGGCTTTCAGCGTTTCGGGTCCGCGCTCCGGCTCCTCGATCGCAGTGCGGATGAGGTTGACCAGCCTTGTCTTGCCGGCGCCGTTTTCGCCGAGCAGGACAATACGGTCGCCCTGGCAGATCCAGCGTTTTCCCGTGCGAAACAGCGGAGTGCCATCGGGCGTTTCCACCTGGATATCATCGAGCGTCACCAGGATTTTTGCGTGGGTGCCGCGATTGGCGAGCCGGATTACACCGGCCGAACGCTCCTGGTGGGCGGGCTTGGCCGCATCCTCCAGCCGGTCGGCGCGCTGACGCAGCTGTTTGGTCTTTATCGTCAGCAGGTCGCTACCGGAGTTGATGCCGATGTTGTTGAGCTTGGCCGCCTGGCGACGCAATTGCTGCGCCACCTTCATGTCGCGCTGGTAGCGCCGCTCTTCCGAGGCGTCGAATTCATCGACGGCCGCACGCGCCTGCGAATAGGGGAGTGTAAAGACGGGCGATTGGTCTGGACGCAGAAACAGCGTGCGGTTGGTGGTAGCGTCGAGAAAGGCGCGGTCGTGGCCGGCGATCAGCACCGGCACGTCGCGCGGAAGCGCGTTCAACCAGGATTCGAGCCGGGCGATCTTGGCAAGGTCGAGATGGTTGGTCGGCTCGTCGAGGAGCAGCGCGTCGGGATCCGTGACCCAGACGCGGGCAAGGAGGGCCAGCCGCTGCCAGCCGCCGCTCAAGTCCGCGACGGCGCGCTCACGAAGGGCTTCGGGCACCTCGAGCGAATCGAGCACGATATCGACGCGCCAGCTTTCGCTGTCCGCCTGCTCGCTCGACAATGCCGAAAGAACCGCCGCATGGAACGACAACGGCAGCAGCTGCGCCGGCACGTTCTGCTCGACATGGCCGATGGTCAGGCCGCGTGAGCGGGTGATCTCGCCAGCCGTCGGCTCGAAGCTGCCGCCGATCGATCGGAGCAGAGTGGACTTGCCGCGCCCGTTGGCGGCGACGATGCCGAGGCGATCGCCGGCCGCGATCGAAAGGTTGAGATTGGAAAACAGCGACGTGCTGAGGGTGACGGCGAGGTTGCGGATATTGATCAAGGCCATGTTCGTTCGTTCTCTGGACTGCGCGAGCGACGGCAAACATCCGCGGGCGGCAATACATCTGCCGGGTTGGGCGGAGTGTCGGACCCGATGCACGATCGTGCAGTGTTCGGGCCGCTTCGGCTCGGTATGGAAAACGGCGCGGGCGTTCAAACCGAAACGGTTTTCAGCCGCACCACACTGGGGCAGACCAGGAGTAAGATTCGCGAGGACGCGAAGCGATTGTACCGGTCAGCCCTGCAAACGCATCTGCAGGGCGTTGACGGGGCCACGCTGGCGGTGGTGCCGGAAAAAAGTCATCACAACGCAGCCCTCCTTTCACAATCGAGTTGCGCGGAGTGTTTACCATCGACGCGAGCAGTTTTCAACGGGGTGACGGCGGCGGAGTGCGATCCAACACGGCTGTCCGCCCTAGATGCAAAGCTGCAACGCTTTTGGTGGGGCCTTCGTTGCGCCAGGCGACGTCGTTCAGCAATATTGTTGCCAGGCGTGCGGTCAGCTCGCTGGAACGGAGGCCTTATTCCTACCTTCTTGCCATTGCGCCTCGCCCCCCGATCCGCTAAGAGACGCCGCGACTTTCCGCTCCCCGAAGCGGTGATTGGCCGATGTCCGAGAAGTCTCCCAAGCTTTTTGATCGTCGGGCGCCGACGGGAGCGCTTTCCTGTCACGCGCGCTCGCGCGCAAACATCGGTACCGGTAGAGGCGAAATGGCACGCATCGTGATGAAATTCGGCGGAACTTCCGTCGCTGATTTGGACCGCATTCACAACGTTGCCCGCCATGTGAAACGTGAAGTCGACGCCGGCCACGAGGTCGCGGTCGTCGTTTCCGCCATGTCCGGCAAGACCAACGAACTGGTCGGCTGGGTACAGAACATGCCCAAGGTCGCCGGCAGCAATGCGCCGTTCTACGACGCGCGCGAATATGACGCCATCGTAGCGTCCGGCGAGCAGGTGACCTCGGGCCTGTTGGCGATCGCGCTGCAGTCGATGGGCATCAATGCGCGCTCCTGGCAGGGCTGGCAGATCCCGATCCGCACCGACAACGCCCATGGCGCCGCCCGCATCCTCGACATCGAGGGCGCCGACATCATCCGCCGCATGGGTGAGGGGCAGGTGGCCGTGGTCGCCGGTTTCCAGGGCCTTGGCCCGGACAACCGCCTGGCGACACTCGGTCGCGGCGGCTCCGACACGTCGGCCGTTGCGATTGCCGCCGCCGTCAAGGCCGACCGTTGCGATATCTATACCGACGTCGATGGCGTCTACACCACCGACCCGCGCATCGAGCCGAAGGCGCGGCGTCTGAAAAAGATCGCGTTCGAGGAAATGCTGGAAATGGCATCGCTCGGCGCCAAGGTGCTGCAGGTGCGCTCCGTCGAGCTCGCCATGGTGCACAAGGTCCGTACCTTCGTGCGCTCGTCTTTCGAGGATCCCGATGCGCCGGGCATGGGTGACCTTCTCAATCCGCCCGGCACGCTGATTTGTGATGAGGAAGAAATCGTGGAACAGGAAGTCGTAACCGGCATTGCCTATGCCAAGGATGAAGCCCAGATTTCGCTGCGCCGTCTTGCCGACCGGCCGGGCGTTTCCGCCGCGATCTTCGGGCCATTGGCCGAAGCCCATATCAATGTCGACATGATCGTCCAGAACATCTCGGAAGATGGTTCGAAGACCGACATGACCTTCACCGTTCCGTCCGGCGATGTCGACAAGGCGCTGAGGGTGCTCGGCGACAACAAGGAAAAGATCGGCTACGACGTGATCCAGTCGGAAGCTGGCCTGGTCAAGGTCTCTGTCATCGGCATCGGCATGCGCAGCCACGCCGGCGTTGCCGCATCGGCATTCCGTGCGCTCGCCGACAAGGGCATCAACATCAAGGCGATCACCACCTCCGAAATCAAGATCTCGATCCTGATCGACGGACCCTATGCCGAATTGGCAGTTCGCACTTTGCATTCCGCCTACGGTCTCGATAAGAGTTAACCCACAGGTGACTGATTTGGGATTCGCGGCCGTTTCGGCTGCGAATTCGTCCGCCGCCGTCGTCTACTCTTTTTCGGGGGACCCCACGCGATGAGAGACCTTTCCGCAGGTCCGCGCGTTCTCCTCAAGCGGTTGCGCGAACTGATGGCGGAACCGCTCGAGCCACAGGAGCGCCTTGACCGGATCGTGCGCCAGATCGCACAGAACATGGTCGCGGAAGTGTGTTCGGTCTATGTGCTGCGTTCCGACGGCGTGCTCGAACTCTACGCGACCGAAGGTCTGAACAAGACCGCCGTCCACCTGGCGCAGTTGAAGATGGGGCAGGGCCTCGTCGGCACGATTGCCGCGTCCGCACGTCCGCTCAACCTGTCCGACGCCCAGGCGCATCCGGCCTTTACCTACCTGCCGGAAACCGGCGAAGAGATCTATCACTCGTTCCTCGGCGTGCCGATCCTGCGCACGGGTCGGGCGCTCGGCGTTCTCGTCGTGCAGAACAAGGCGATGCGCAACTACCGCGAAGACGAGGTCGAGGCGCTGGAAACCACCGCCATGGTTCTCGCCGAGATGGTGGCGACCGGCGAGTTGAAGAAAATCACCAAGCCCGGCCTCGAACTCGATCTGTCCCGGCCGGTCTCGATCGACGGCAACAGCTATGGCGAAGGCATCGGCCTCGGTTATGTCGTGCTGCACGAGCCGAGGATCGTCGTCACCAATCTTCTGAACGAGGATACTGACCAGGAATTGCAGCGGCTTGCCGAGGCTCTGGGGTCATTGCGTATCTCGATCGACGACATGCTATCGCGTCGCGAAGTGTCGATGGAGGGCGAGCACCGAGCGGTGCTTGAGACCTATCGCATGTTTGCCCATGACCGCGGCTGGGTGCGGAAGCTGGAAGAGGCGATCCGCAACGGCCTGACGGCGGAAGCTGCCGTCGAACGGGTGCAGAGCGAGACCAAGGCGCGGATGATCCGGCTGACCGATCCCTATTTGCGCGAGCGCATGCATGATTTCGACGATCTCGCCAACCGGCTGCTGCGCCAGCTTTCGGGCTATGGCGCCAAGCTTTCGGCGAGCGACTTCCCGACCGATGCGGTGATCGTTGCCCGGGCCATGGGTGCCGCCGAACTTCTCGACTATCCGCGCGAAAACGTCCGCGGCCTGGTCCTTGAGGAAGGGGCCGTCACCAGCCACGTGGTCATCGTCGCCCGCGCCATGGGCATTCCGGTCGTCGGACAGGCGGCGGGTGCTGTCGCGCTTGCGGAAAACCGCGATGCCGTCATCATCGATGGCGACGATGCCAAGGTGCATCTGCGGCCGTTGGCCGACCTGCAGCGCGCCTACGAGGAAAAGGTACGGTTCCGCGCCCGCCGGCAGGCTCAGTTCCGCGCGCTCAAGGATGTCGAACCGCTGACCAAGGACGGCAAGCGCATCACCTTGCAGATGAACGCTGGCCTTTTGGTCGACCTGCCGCATCTGAACGAAGCGGGTGCCGAGGGCATCGGCCTTTTCCGCACCGAACTGCAGTTCATGATCGCCTCGACGATGCCGAAGGCGGAAGAGCAGGAAGCCTTCTACCGCAGCGTTCTGAAGCAGACCGGCGGCAAGCCGGTGACTTTCCGCACGCTCGATATTGGCGGCGACAAGGTGGTTCCCTATTTCCGCGCGGCGGAAGAGGAAAATCCGGCACTCGGATGGCGGGCGATCCGCCTTTCGCTGGATCGGCCCGGCCTGCTGCGCACTCAGCTGCGCGCCATGCTGCGTGCGGCTGCCGGTCTCGAGCTGAAATTGATGCTGCCGATGGTGACCGAGGTCTCGGAGCTGAAGGAAGCGCGCGAGCTTTTGCAAAAGGAAATCGAGCGTCAGTCGAAGCTCGGCGAACAGCTGCCGCGCAAGCTGCAGTTCGGCGCCATGCTGGAAGTGCCGGCGCTGCTGTGGCAGCTGGACGAACTGATGAGCGAGGTGGACTTCGTCTCGGTCGGCTCGAACGATCTGTTCCAGTTCGCCATGGCAGTCGATCGCGGCAACGCCCGCGTTTCCGATCGCTTCGACGTGCTTGGCCGGCCCTTCCTCAGGATCCTGCGCGATATCGTGCGCGGCGGCGAGCGACATCAGACGCCGGTGACGCTGTGCGGTGAGATGGCGAGCAAGCCACTGTCCGCCATGGCGCTGCTCGGTCTCGGCTACCGCTCGGTGTCGATGTCGCCGACGGCGGTCGGTCCGATCAAGGCGATGCTCCTGGCCCTCGATGCCGACAAGCTCGGCGAGGTACTGAACGCGGCGCTCGACGACACCCGCGACCCGACGCCTGTTCGCCAGATCCTCATCGACTTCGCCGCGGCAAACGGCATCCCGGTTTAGATAGATTTGAAGCGCTTTTGTCCTCGTCCGGGCTATGATCCGGGCGAGGCGTAGCGCATTTGGAGTGACACTTGGCAAAGCTTCCCATTGAGAAAATGCGCGAACTGGAACGGCGGTTCGGCGAGATCGAGGCCCGCATGTCGGCGGGGCCAGCGGCCGACGTCTATGTGAAGCTGGCGTCGGAATATTCCGAACTGCAGCCGGTGGTGACCAAGATCCGCGCCTATGAGAAGGCGACGGCCGAGCTTGCCGATATCAATGCCATGTTGGCCGACAGGACGACTGACAAGGACATGCGCGACCTGGCCGAGATGGAAAAGCCTGAGGTCGTCGAGGCAATCGAGCAGCTGGAGCAGGAAATCCAGATCCTGCTCTTGCCGAAGGATGCAGCCGACGAAAAGAGCGCTATCCTCGAAATCCGCGCCGGAACCGGCGGTTCGGAGGCAGCGCTGTTTGCCGGCGATCTTTTCCGGATGTACGAGCGTTACGCTGCGGCCAAGGGCTGGCGGGTCGAAGTGCTTTCGGCGAGCGAGGGTGAAGCCGGCGGATTCAAGGAAATCATCGCCACCGTCTCCGGCCGCGGCGTGTTTGCGCGGCTGAAGTTCGAGTCGGGTGTGCACCGCGTTCAGCGCGTGCCGGATACCGAGGCGAGCGGACGCATCCACACCTCGGCGGCAACCGTCGCCGTACTGCCGGAAGCCGAGGAAATCGACATCGAGGTTCGGCCCGAGGACATCCGCATCGACACCATGCGCTCGTCAGGTGCTGGCGGACAGCACGTCAACACGACGGACTCCGCCGTGCGCATCACCCACCTTCCGACCGGCCTCGTCGTCACAAGTTCGGAAAAGTCGCAGCACCAGAACCGCGCCAAGGCGATGCAGGTGCTGCGTTCGCGGCTCTATGACATGGAACGCCAGCGCGCCGACAGCGAGCGTTCGGCCGATCGCAAGAGCCAGGTCGGCTCCGGCGACCGCTCTGAGCGCATTCGCACCTACAATTTTCCGCAGGGGCGCATTACGGATCACCGCATCAACCTGACGCTCTATAAGCTCGACCGGATGATGATGGGCGAAATCGACGAAGTGGTCGATGCGCTGCTGGCCGATTACCAGGCGAGCCAGTTGGCTCTTCTGGGCGAGCAGCGGGGCTGATGGCGATGACGGCCACGCTCGCGCGCCTCGTGGTGGAAAGCCGGGATCGCCTGACGGCCGCCGGCATCGAACACGCTGCGCTCGACGCGCGTCATCTGGTTTCGGGCGTGCTCGGGCTTTCGTTGACCGATGTCGTGACGCGCGGCAGGGACCTGGTCACGGAGGCCGACGTTGCCAGGGTGAGGGCTGCCGTCGAGCGGCGGAGCGCGCGCGAACCCGTCTACCGCATTCTCGGCGAGCGGGAGTTCTTTGGCCTGCCGCTCAAGCTGTCGCGTGAAACGCTGGAGCCGAGGCCGGATACGGAAACGCTCGTCGATCGCATGATCCCGTATCTGCGCCGCACCGTTGCAACGAAGGGCAGCTGCCGGCTCGTCGATCTCGGCACGGGCACCGGGGCGATCTGCCTGGCGTTGCTTGCCACGGTTCTTGAAGCGCGCGGAACGGCTACCGATATATCTGAGGACGCGTTGGCGACGGCGAGCGCAAATGCCGAGGCGCTTGGCCTTTCGGGTCGTTTCGAGGCTGTGCGCAGCAACTGGTTCGACAAGGTGGAGGGTCGCTTCGACGCCATCGTCTCAAATCCGCCTTATATACCGTCCAATGTCGTCGCAGAGCTTGAGCCGGAGGTGCGATTGCACGATCCTGCCGCAGCGCTCGATGGCGGAGACGACGGCCTTGATGCCTATCGTGCCATCGCCCTTCAGGCCGGTCATCATCTTGAGACAAACGGCGTGATAGGCTTGGAAATCGGTTTCGATCAGAAAGAGGCGGTTGCGGCATTGTTTAGTGCCGAGAACTTCCGTTTGCGCGAAGAAGCCAAGGATTTGGGCGGCAACGACCGGGTTCTGATCTTTGAGCGTAGCTTCGACCGTTGAAAAAATGCTGCACTGGCGCATCTTCTTTCTTGCTGACGCAAAGAAAGGGCTTGGAATCCCAGAGGAAGCGGGCTAGTTTGCCCGCGCACTGGGCAGATGGTCATGGACCTAAGATTCGTTCCGGTATGACCTGGCCACGGGGATTGCTCTCAAGAAAGAGTTGCTAGGGTTCAACAGTGCCTTGTGCAGGTACCTGTTAATTTGACGCCAGTCGGCGCCGAAGCCGCCAATGTGCGGGCTCACCGGCGCACGCTCTGTCGGGCGCGGACAGATCCGGCCGGAAGACGAAACCACATGATCATCATTATCAAGAGAATTCGGGTGAATGTACTATGAGGCCAGGACAGCAAAACAAGCGCGGCCGCGGGCGGAATAACAACAATAACAACAACAATAACAACAGTGGAAATAACAACAATCATAACCGCAAGGGATCAAATCCCCTGACGCGGACCTATGATAGTTCTGGTCCGGACGTGAAGATTCGCGGTACCGCGCAGCATATCGCCGAGAAATACTCGGCACTTGCTCGTGATGCGCAGAGCTCCGGCGACCGTGTCATCGCTGAAAACTACCTTCAGCATGCCGAGCATTACAACCGCATCATTGCAGCCGCACAGGCGCAGATGCAGGATCGCTTCCAGCGCGAAGAACGCCAGGATTTCCGCGGGCAGGACGCCAACGACCAGGATCAGGATCAGGATCAGGACGATCTGGATCAGGGCTACGCCGACGAAGCGCCGGTCCACGTTGTAGCCGCTCCCGCTCCTGTCGTTATCGAGCAGCAGCCGGTGATCGACGGTTCGGGCCCGCAGCCCGTCATCGAAGGCACGCCGGCCGAAGTGGCTATGGAAGAAGAAACGCCAGCGGCTTCCGGCCGTGCGGCCTCGCGTCGCCGCAGCGCGCCGCGCCCGCGCCGTCCGCGCCGCACTGCAGCCGATGAAGGCGAAGCGTCAGGCGACGCGCCTCCGGAAGCGCCGGCACTGGCTGAGTCCGAGTAAGTCTTCCTACAGCGCCGCGCGTCTTATTGGATGCGCAAAGGTCGCTGTAGCACTTTGAATGGCTGCATGTTTTGATCGTTAAATCGAATAGGATTTAAGGAAACATGCAGTTGGGCGGCGTATGCGGCGCGGCAGAAGCGAACATCAAAAGCCCGGTCCGCTCTGCGGCCGGGTTGCCGGAATTTTGCTCGGAAGACTGCGGACGCTGAAGCGCACCATAATCGCTAGGGCTGGCGATCGTCCCGTGCCGCACGCTCCATTGATCGCCGGCTTCTGGCGTTGTCCATCAGCCGACAGCTTTGACAATCAAGGCTGCGAGATTGGTGGCCGCATCGTCCTCGGTCGTTCGCCCCCGGACGAACTCCCGGGCAATCGCCTCCGCAGCACCGGCAATGCCCGCGCAACGCAGGCGCAGATCATCTTCGGTGAGGGTGGAGAAAGGTGCGATGGCTGCGCCGATGAGCGCGACATAGTCATCGGCGAGTTCCTGCTGCACGCGGTCCATCTCGGCATTGCCACGCAGGGCGCCTGACATCGCCTGCCATTCCGAACCGCTTTCGACGGCACATCCGATGTAGACGGCGCTGATGATGCCGGCGACGGATGCAAGATCGGCCGGGGCGTCCAGCAGCGCTTTCTTCAGCTTATCGGTATGGCGCTCCTCGATCTCGCGCGAAAGCGCGATCAGCAGCCCCTCGCGGGTTCCGAAGTGCTCATAGGCGATCGGCTTGCTGACGCCGGCGCGCTCGGCCAGGTGGCCGAGGGTGAGGGCGTCCGCGCCGCATTCCCGCAAAATTTCCTTGGAGGTTTCGATGAGCTGGGCACGCCGTTCGGGCTTGGCTAGTTTCCTGATCGCCGTTTTCTCCATCGGCTGCTCTCCTCGGGTCGTCCACACTGCCGCATGTTTCCTTAAATCCTATTCGATTTAAGGATCAAAGCATGCAGCCATTCAAAGTGCTACAGCGACCTTTGCGCGTCTAATAAGACGCGCGGCGCTCTAGGCGATAAAATATCCCAATCCCTTGACGGGGCGCGTTTGCTACTTATCTACCGATGGTAACTTACTAATCGTAGGTTGGCAAAATGCCACCTTCTTTCCGTCTAGGAGATATGAACATGTCGAGCAAGTTCTCACCCGTGCTGATCATCGGCGGCTCGGGCGTCGTCGGGTCGCAGGCGGCGAAGGCGATCCGCAGGCTGCATCCCGATCTGCCGCTGGCAATCGGCGGTCGTGATCTTTCCCGGGCGCAGGCCGTCGCGAGCGAGGTCGGTGGAGCGACCGGTGTGCGTGTTGATCTCGACCGCGCCGATCTCGGTCTTGACGACAAGGACGCCTTCAGCGCCGTGGTGATCTTCGTCAAGGACGAAAGGCTGACCTCAATGCGATATGCGCAGGGCAGGGGAATACCGTATATCAGCCTCTCCAGCGGAACGTTCGAGATCGGGCCCGAGGTTGCCCAGTATATCCATGCACCGGACAAGGCGCCGATCCTGCTCGCCAGCCATTGGCTTGCCGGGGCTGCGATCTTCCCGGTGCTCGAAGCGCTTTCGTCCTACGAGACCGTTGACGCGATCCGTATCGGCGTCCTGCTCGATGAGGAGGACATGGGCGGGCCAGCGGCACTTGCCGATTACAACCGCATCACCGGCAACGCGCCGGCATCGCTGACGGTCAAGGACGGCAAGCTGCATTGGGCGAGCGGGCAGGAAGCAAGCGCGCGCTACAAAAGTGTCGATGGTGTCGAGCTTGATGCTGCCGCCTATTCGCCCTTCGACGTCATGGCGCTGGCCACACGTACCGGCGCCAGGGAGATCCGGCTGGATCTTGCCTACAGCGTCTCTGCCAGTCGGCGGCGCGGCGAGCCATTTTCGACGGAGATCACGCTCGAGATCGAGGGGCAGTCGAAAGACGGAGAGTGGGTCTCGCGCCGGCATGAGATCGTGCATCCGCAGGGCCAGGCCCCGCTGACAGCGCTCGGCGTCGCGCTTGCGGTCGAGCGCATGCTCGGTCTGTCCGGGGGCGAAGCGCCAAAGGCCGGTCTCTACCTGCCGGAAGTTTTGATCGAGCCCGCTTACTACGTCTCCCGCATGAAGGAGTTCGGCACGTCGTTTGCCGATCGCTGATCTCAGGGCCGCAGCCGCAGCGCGTTCGCCCGACGCGGCACGGCAATGCCCTGCATCCAAAAGCCGACGGCCGCGCATCGTAAAGACGCGTGGCCGTTTTCGTCCTTCGCAAGATTTCCTAATTGCGACATGCAATCAGCCCTTTAATTTCGAAATTCGCTGCCCCATATTCGCTTCGGACGTGTTGATCCCGCGCAAGGTGTGGATCGACGCCCGATGACAGGTTCGCCGAATGCGGGAACCTGATCCTGAAACACCAGCGGGTGCCGCGTGACGGGCCTGGTGGGCTATGGAGGTAAAGTATGAATATCGAGAAATATTCCGAACGCGTGCGCGGTTTCCTGCAATCGGCGCAGACCTATGCGCTGGCGCAGGGACATCAGCAGTTCACGCCCGAGCATGTGCTGAAAGTGCTGCTCGACGACGACCAGGGCATGGCCGCTTCGCTGATCGAGCGGGCTGGCGGCGACGCGCGCGAAGCGCGCGCCGGCAATGATGCTGCACTCGCCAAACTGCCGAAGGTTTCCGGCGGCAACGGTTCCGTCTATCTGTCGCAGCCGCTCGCTCGCGTCTTTTCGAGTGCGGAAGAAGCGGCCAAGAAAGCCGGCGACAGCTTCGTCACCGTTGAACGCCTGCTGGTGGCCTTGGCGATCGAAAGCTCTGCTGCCACGGCCGACGTCCTGAAGAAGGCCGGCGTGACGCCGACCAAGCTCAACCAAGTCATCAACGATATTCGCAAGGGCCGCACCGCCGACAGTTCCAATGCCGAGCAGGGGTTCGACAGCCTGAAGAAATATGCCCGTGACCTGACGGCCGATGCGCGCGAAGGCAAGCTCGACCCGGTGATCGGCCGTGACGACGAAATCCGTCGCACGATTCAGGTGCTGTCGCGCCGGACCAAGAACAATCCGGTCCTGATCGGTGAGCCCGGCGTCGGCAAGACGGCGATTGCCGAGGGCCTCGCCCTGCGCATCGTCAATGGCGACGTCCCGGAGAGCCTGAAGGACAAGCGGCTGATGGCGCTCGACATGGGCGCGTTGATCGCAGGCGCGAAGTTCCGCGGCGAGTTCGAAGAGCGGCTGAAGGCCGTGCTCAACGAAGTGCAGGCGGAAAACGGCGAGATCATCCTGTTCATCGACGAAATGCACACGCTGGTCGGTGCCGGCAAGGCGGAAGGGGCGATGGATGCCTCCAACTTGCTGAAGCCTGCGCTTGCGCGCGGCGAGCTGCATTGCGTCGGCGCGACCACGCTCGACGAATACCGCAAGCACGTCGAGAAGGACGCAGCCCTTGCCCGCCGCTTCCAGCCAGTGATGGTCGAGGAGCCGACAGTCGAGGACACGATCTCGATCCTGCGTGGCCTGAAGGAAAAATACGAGCAGCACCACAAGGTGCGGATTTCCGATTCCGCGCTGGTTGCCGCCGCTACGCTGTCCAACCGCTACATCACCGACCGGTTTCTGCCGGACAAGGCGATCGACCTGATGGACGAGGCGGCCTCGCGTCTGCGCATGCAGGTGGATTCCAAGCCTGAAGAGCTCGACGAACTCGATCGCCGCATCATGCAGCTGAAGATCGAGCGCGAAGCGCTGAAGAAGGAAACCGACACCTCGTCGAAGGACCGGCTGGAAAAGCTCGAGCTCGATCTGGTCTCGCTCGAAGAGCAGGCATCGGCGCTGACGGCCCGTTGGCAGGCGGAAAAGCAGAAGCTTGGCCGCGCCGCCGACCTTAAGAAGCAGCTCGATGAAGCCCGTAACGAACTGGCGATCGTCCAGCGCAAGGGTGAGTTCCAGCGCGCCGGAGAGCTGACCTATGGCGTCATCCCCAAGCTCGAGAAAGAGCTTTCCGACGCCGAAAGCCAGGAGAACGCCAACGCCAATCCGATGGTGCAGGAGGTCGTCACCCCCGACAACATCGCCCATGTGGTTTCGCGTTGGACCGGTATCCCGGTTGACAAGATGCTGGAAGGCGAACGCGACAAGCTGCTGCGGATGGAAGACGAACTGGCGAAATGGGTCGTCGGCCAGGGCGATGCCGTCCAGGCGGTATCGCGTGCCGTTCGCCGTGCCCGTGCCGGCCTGCAGGATCCGAACCGGCCGATCGGCTCGTTCATCTTCCTCGGCCCGACCGGGGTGGGCAAGACCGAGCTGACCAAGGCGCTCGCCCGCTTTCTGTTCGACGACGAGAGCGCGCTGCTGCGTGTCGACATGTCGGAATACATGGAGAAGCACTCCGTTGCCCGGCTGATCGGCGCACCTCCCGGCTATGTCGGTTACGAGGAAGGCGGAGCGCTGACCGAATCCGTCCGCCGCCGGCCCTATCAGGTCGTGCTGTTCGACGAAATTGAGAAGGCGCATCCGGATGTCTTCAACGTGCTGCTGCAGGTGCTCGACGACGGCCGCCTGACCGATGGTCAGGGTCGCACCGTCGACTTCCGCAACACGATGATCATCATGACCTCGAACCTGGGTGCGGAATATCTGACCGGCCTTGGCGAAGACGAGGACAGCGATGTCGTTCGCGACCAGGTGATGGACGTCGTCAAGTCGGCCTTCCGGCCGGAGTTCCTGAACCGCGTCGACGAGATCATCCTGTTCCACAGGCTGCGTCGCTCGGAAATGGGCGCGATCGTCGATATCCAGCTCGCACGGCTGCTCAAGCTGCTTGCCGAGCGCAAGATCACGCTGGAACTGGAAGATGACGCCCGGACGTTCCTGGCCGAAAAGGGCTACGATCCCGCCTATGGCGCTCGGCCCCTGAAGCGGACGATCCAGAGGTATCTTCAGGATCCGCTGGCCGAGAAGATCCTTCAGGGCGAGTTCCCGGATGGATCCACTATCAAGGTTCTTGCCGGCTCCGACCGCCTGAACTTCAAGCGTGGCGCCGGCTCGGAAAGAGAAGCCGCCTAAACCGCAGAAACTTGAAAAGGCCGCCCTTCGGGGCGGCCTTTTTCGTTCATGCCTAGGAATTCTGTTGCTGTGGGGATCGCGGTGACCGCCTCTCGAAGCGTTAGCCGTCGACGAAGGGGGGATCTCACTGGCTACTTGCTGGCCACTTCGCTGCCGTTGCCGTCCTTGTTCAGCAACTCGTCGATGCGGTCGCGTTCCTTCTCGAACTTCGCAAGCGCGTCACCACCCAGTGATTTGCCGCCCGGCAGGCGGATGCGCAGCGGATCGACCTTGTTGCCGTTGACGATCAGCTCGTAGTGCAGATGCGGACCGGTCGAAAGACCTGTCGTGCCGACCCAGCCGATCACCTGGCCCTGAACCACTTTCGCCCCGGCCTTGACGGTCTTGGCGATCGCGCTCTGGTGATTGTAGGAGGAGACGTAACCGTTGGCGTGGCGGATCAGCGTTTGGTTGCCGTATCCGCCGGAATCCCAGCCAGCCTTCTCCACCGTGCCGTTGCCGGCGGCGATGATCGGCGTGCCGCGGGGGGCCGCCCAATCGACGCCGGTGTGCATACGCGAGAAGCCGAGGATCGGGTGGCGGCGCATGCCGAAGCCGGAGCGGAAGTGGCCGTTCGGCACGGGGTTGCGCAGCAGGAACTGGCGGATGCTCTTGCCTTCGCCGTTGAAGTAGTCGATCGAATTGTCGTCCGGATCCTGGAAACGGTAGAAGGTCGTCTCGGCATCGCCGAACTTCGCCTTGACGTAAAGCAGTTCGGAATCCGCCGTCGCCAAGCCGCGATCGTCGGTGACCGAGAAGAAGGCTTCGAGCGAATCCGTCGGCTTCAGCTGCGCCTGGAAGTCGACATTGCTGGCGAGCAGCTTGACGACGAGCCCGACCATGTCGGCGTTCATGCCGTAGGAGAGCGCGGCGCGATAGATACCGTCATAGACGCGCGGCAAATCGTGGGTGCTGGTGATCGTCGGCGTGCCGTTGTCGTCGAAGGCGGTCGCGACCGCGTCGAGCTTGGGCGGTTCGGCGCCGGGAACGAAGCGGCCGTTGTCGTCGACGGCCATCGTCAGCACATGGCGGTTGCGCGAATAGATGGTGGCGCGGACGATGCGGGCTTCTTCGCCCTTCTGGATGATGCCGATGCGCAGGACGTCGCCGTCGTTGAGTTCCTTGGCGCCGAGCGCTTCGCCGATATAGCCGGCAGCATCTTCGGCCTGCGCCTTGGCGTAGCCGGCATTGACCATGGCGGTCGCGATGTCGGTCTTGCGGCGCACCGGAATGATGTCGTCGGCATACTCAGTGCTTTGTTCGTTGATGCTCTCGTAAGCCGCATCGCTCTTGTTTTGCTCGACGATGCGTGCGGTCAGGCCCTGGAGAAGATCGAGACCGTCGCTATCGGAGGCGAAACGCTGCGGGTCAACATAGAAGAGCGAAGCGACCTGGGTGCTGCCCTCGGTCAGGACCGAACCGTTGGTGCGAACATTCTCCTCGACCTCGTCGAGAGACATCGAGTTGTCGAAGGTCAGGCTGGAGCCTTTGATCGGAAAATCGACCGTTTTCAGCGCCACTTCGGAATCGACGTTGGAGCCGTAGAGCGTGCCGGTACGCGCGACCTGCGGTTCGGCATCGGCGTCGTCGGTGGAGAAGATCGCCAGCGGATCGAAGTCCGGATAGCTGTCGGAAACCTGGTGGTTGGCGGCAAGCGCCATCTTGACGTGAACGAAGGGCTGTTTGCGCACCACTTCCTTCTCGCCGTCATGGATCATCGTCGAGACTTCCATGACGGTCTTGTCAGCCGGCTTGGCAACGATGTTGGGCGAAAGGATGCGGCTGCCGCGCTTGGCATTGACTGGGGCGTTGCCGCCGTTCGATGCGTCGAGTGCTGCGTAGGCTTCGGCCGGGATTGCCAGCTGCTGGCGACCGTCAAGCGCTGCAAAAAGCGCGACGCCCATAAGAAGGCTGGAGGTGATGCCGGTCAGGAAGGTGCCGGAAAGCCAGCGCAACGAAATCTCGCGTCTGTCCGGTGCGCGCCGGCCGTCCGCAAGGATCGGCGGTTGGTCGCCGAGCGACCGGACCATTTTCTTGTCGGTGATCATTCCGAGCTGGGGGCCCCTGATTTGTCTTGCCGTATTCTTGCAGGCGATACGTTGCGCGAAGATGTGCATCTTTCGCACACGGGAGTCAAATCCATGAGGGGAGGACAGGTGAGGGGGTGCACACCCTATAATATGTGCATCCGCGTTCCCCAGGCGCCCCCGCGTGACGCACCGATAATTTCGCTTAGATCGGTGGATTGTGAAGAAGTAAGGGCCAAAATGTGTCTCCACAGGCCGTTCGGAGGCGTCCGAAAGTTTTTTCGGAGTGAAAAGCCCGCATTTCCGGGCTTTGTCAGAAAACTGTCATTTATTTTGAAATTGCCTGTTGACGTGTTCGATGTGTGGGGTCTATAAGCCCGATCACTGAACGAGGGCGGCGGCGCTGCTGGCGACGATGTCCTTCGTTTTAAGGTTTCCTTGATTGGCGGATGCTGATTGGTCGGGACGCGAGTTTCGGCGGGAAGTTTTGACGGTTTGATGTCGCGACGCAGGTGGTGACGAGGGCGCTTTAGG